>NZ_JBYITD010000008.1:0-342266 GCF_057708945.1 Nonomuraea sp. bgisy101 | reverse complement strand
TGATCGCCATTGATGCAGCCCAACTCTCGCGAATGCCGGGGTCCTGGCAGGACCCCGGCGGGGTGTGTCAGTTGTCGCCTGACGTGAGCGCGGTGTACTCCTCCGCGCTCAGCAGGTCCTCGGGGTCGCCGGACATGCGGACCCTGAACATCCAGCCCTCGCCGTACGGCTCGCTGTTGACCAGGTCGGGCTTGTCCACCACGGCCTGGTTGACCTCGACGACCTCACCGGCCACCGGGGCGTAGATCTCGCTCACGGACTTGGTCGACTCGACCTCACCGACGGAGTCACCGGCCTCGAACGTCGCCCCGACCTCGGGGAGCTGCACGTAGACCACGTCGCCCAGCGCCTCGGCCGCGTAGGCGGTGATGCCCACCGTCACGGTCAGGCCGTCGTCGAGGCCGCCGACCCACTCGTGCTCCTTGGTGTAGCTCAGGTCGTCAGGGATGGTGCTCACTTGTTCCTCCTGTAGAAAGGCAGCTCAACCAGGTCCACAGCCTCGTGACTGCCCCGGATGTCAACGGTCAGACCTTCTTCTATCCCAGTGTCCACGTACGCCATCGCGATGGGCCTGCCGAGGGACTGCGACGGGGCGCCGCTGGTCACCTCTCCCACGACGGCACCGTCCTTGGTGACAGGGAATCCGTGGCGCGGGACCCTGCGGCCCGTCGCGACCAGGCCGACGAGGCGGCGGCGCGGCGGAACGTCCTTGGCGGGCTCGAGCGCGGCCCTGCCGACGAAGTCGCCGGGCTTGTCGAACTTCACCACGCGGCCGAGCCCCGCGTCGAACGGCGTGAGCGAGACGTCGAGCTCGTTGCCGTACAGCGGCATGCCGGCTTCGAGGCGGAGCGTGTCGCGGCTGGACAGACCCGCGGGCATGATCCCGTACGGCTCGCCCGCCTTGGTCAGCGCGTGCCACAGGGCGACGGCGTCGGCGTTGCGGACGAACAGCTCGAAGCCGTCCTCGCCGGTGTAGCCGGTGCGGGCGATGAGCGCCTCGGCGCCGGCGACGGTGCCGGGCAGGCCCGCGTAGTACTTCAGGCCTTCGAGGTCGGCGTCGGTGAGGGCGGAGAGGATCTCCTGGGCGCGCGGGCCCTGGACGGCGATGAGCGCGTACTGGTCGGAGCGGTCGTCGACGACGGCGTCGAACCGCTCGGCGCGCTCGGTGAGCCGGTCGGCGACCATGAGGTAGTTGGAGGCGTTGGCGACGACCATGAACTCCTGGTCGGCCAGCCGGTAGACGATGAGGTCGTCGAGCACGCCGCCGCTCTCGTTGACGATCATCGTGTAGCGGGCGCGGCCGGGCGCGAGCGCGGACAGGTGTCCGACGAGGGCGTAGTCGAGCGCCTCGGCCGCCTGCGGCCCGGTAACGAAGATCTCCCCCATGTGGGACAGGTCGAACAGCCCGGCCCGCTCGCGGACGGCGTTGTGCTCGGCTGACTCGCTTCCGTAGCGCAGCGGCATGAGCCAGCCGGCGAAGTCGGTCAGCGTCGCACCGAGACTCTCGTGTACGTCGCGCAGCGGTGTCGGTCGGGACATTGTTCGCACCTCAGAATGGGTCGGATGCCAGGATCCTCCCCCTCTGTCATCGGTGCCTGAGAGCTTCGCCCGGGTTTGCCGGACTTTCACCTTCGGCGAGGCCCCGCAGGCCTGCTTTCCAGAGGTCACCTGGCCCGCGCGGTCCTTTGCCTTGAGAGGTTCGCGGGGAGGGCTTGCTCCTTCAGGGTTCCTGGCCGGATGCCAGGACGCTCTCCCGCGTGGGTTCATCGGTGTCTGTAGGCAAGAGTAGTACGGATTGGCCCGCCAAGGGAAAGGTGCGGGCGGGGGGACTCGAACCCCCACAGTGTCTCCACCAACAGGACCTAAACCTGCCGCGTATGCCTATTTCGCCACGCCCGCGCATCCGCCATCAGCTTAGCGCCCGGGCAGGGGCGGAGACACTCGTTTGCGATCAAGCCCGCGAGCTTGATCGAAGACGTCAGGCCAGCCCCAGCTTCTTCTTCAGGCCCGCCACGTGCCCCGTGGCCTTCACGTTGTAGAGGGCCTGCTCGATCTTCCCGTCGGCGTCGATGACGAACGTCGAGCGGATCACGCCGACGACCTCCTTGCCGTACAGCTTCTTGGCGCCGTACGCGCCGTAGGCCTTGTGGACCTCCAGGTCGACATCCGACAGCAGCGGGAAGGTCAGCGCGTCGCGCTCGGCGAACTTCACCAGCTTGTCCGTCTTGTCCTTCGACACGCCGAGCACGACGAAGCCCTCGTCGGTCAACCGGCCGAGGTTGTCGCGGAAGTCGCACGCCTGCTTGGTGCATCCGGGCGTCATCGCGGCGGGGTAGAAGTACAGGATGACGCGCTTGCCGCGGTAGGCGTCGAGGGAGACGGCGTCGCCGCCGGCCACGGGTAGCGTGAAGTCCGGAGCGGCGTCTCCCGGCTGGAGCTTGGTTTCGGTCACGGGCTCAACCTAACCAATCGGCGGGACACATTTCGCCCTCGGCCTTCGCCCGCTGTGCCGTACGGCGATGCGACCTGACAGACTGATCACCCTGAGAGAGGAGAGCCATGGCCGACACCGACCCTGATGAGCTGGAGCGCAAGATCGCCCAGACGCGCGCCGAGCTCGCGCAGACCGTCGACGCCATCGCCGACAGGGTCAGCCCCAAGCGGGTGGCCCAGCGGGGCGTGGAGGAGGTCAAGTCAAGGGCCGAGCATTTCGTGGCGTCGGTCGGCGACCTCGTGGGGGTCACACCCAAGCCGGTGCGTTTCGGCGACGAGCCCGAGGACGTGTGGGAGGACGAGCGGCCGATCGGCACCGCGCTGATCGCCGTGGGCGCGGTGCTGGTGGTGGGCGCGGCGATCATCCTGTGGCGCGGCAGGCGCCGCAGGAGGTGAGTCAGAGGAAGGTCTTGCCCTCGCCCCTGTAGGTCGGGACCTCCTCGACGACCTTGTCGCCCTCGATCAGCAGCAGCGTGGCGAAGCGCTCGCACAGCTCACCCGCCTTGGCGTGGCGGAACCACACCCTGTCGCCGACCCGCAGGTCCTCGGCGGGCTGGCCGAGCAGCGGGGTCTGCACCTCGCCCGCGCCCTCGTCGCTGGAGTAGCGCAACCCGGCCGGCAGGTACGGCTGGGGCAGCCGCGAGGGGCCGGGCGCCCCCGAGGCGAGGTAGCCGCCGCCGAGCACCGTCACCACACCGAGCGCCGGACGCCGGACGACGGGCAGCGCGAACAGCGCCGCGGGGCGACCGCTGAAGCCGCGGTAGAAGTCGAAGAGCCGGGGGTGGAAGAAGCCCGAGCCTGCCGCGCACTCGGTGACGGCCTTCTCCCTGACCGTGCGATCGACGCTGCCGGTGCCGCCGCCGTTGACGAACTCCAGCTCGGCCAGCTGCCTGACGGCGTTGACGACGCGGCCGCGCCGTACGATCAGCTCGCGGGCCGAGCGGGCCTGCATCAGCCTGATGACGCGGGCGAAGGCCGCGTTGCCCGGCGGGTCGTCGCCCACGCCCGCGATCTGCGCCTCGTAGGCCATGAGGCCGACCAGGCGGAAGGCGGGCCGCTTGGCGATCTCGGCGGCCAGGTCGGCGGCGTGGACGGGCTCGCGGACCGGCGAGCGCAGCGCGCCGGCGCGGAACCGCCCGCCGAAGGCGACGTACCCGGCGTCGAGGTCGAGGCAGAGTCGCAGGACGGGACCGGCGTCATGGATCGCCGACTCGATGAAGTCGAGGTGCTCGACGGAGTCGACCATGAGAGTGATCTCCCGCGCCGCCTCCTCGGAGGCCGCCAGCGCGGCCAGCGCCGCCCTGTCGGCGGTGGGGTAGGCGACCAGCACGTCGGTGAAGCCGTGCGAGACCAGCCACAAGGCCTCGGGCAGGGTGAAGGCCATGACGCCGCGGAAGCCGTCCATGGCGAGGATGCGCTCCAGGATCGGGCGCGAGCGGACGGACTTGCTCGCCACCCTGATCGGCTTGCCGCCGGCCCGGCGGACGAGGCTCTCCGCATTGGCGCGCAACGCCTCCAGATCGAGGATCGCGAAGGGCGGCTCGAACTCGGCGGTGGCCCTGTCGTAGCGCTGGCGGTCGTCCATAGAAGCAGGGTAATACCGATTTTCGTCGGCAAAGATCCCGTAAACCGGCGGCGGGGAAGGCTTTATGGCCTGGCGGGTCCCTGTACCTCTGGTCGGTGTGATGACAACACTCCAGGAGCGCCTGCCTGGCGGAGCCGCTCTGGGCGAGCGTGAGACGCCCCGCCGCAGGGCGGCCAGAGTGCTCAGACCTGCGCGTACCCCCGCGGGCGTGGCGGTGGCCTTCACGCTGTCGGCCGGGCTGGCGCTGGTGTCGGCCGAGATCCTGGCCACGCTGATGGGCGGCAGGCTCGGACTCGTGCCGGTCGACGAGGTGGTCGCCATGGCGGCCGCGACCCCATGGTCCGACCCCGCTCTGATGCTGGGAGCGCTGGGGGTGGCCGCCACGGGCCTGGCCCTGCTGGGGCTCGCCCTGGTGCCGGGCAGGTGCAGGCTGGTGGCGCTGGAGACCGCCGACCCGAAGATCGTCATGGCCATCACCAGGACGGGGTTGCGCAGGACGCTCAAGTCCGTGGCCGAGGACGTCGACGGGGTGCGCAGCGTGCGCGTGCGGCTGCGCCGCCGCCTGATCGAGGTCGCCGTCGTCTCCGACGCCGAGCGGTCAGGCGAGATGCTGCGCAGGACCGGCGCCGCCGTCGGCGAGCGGCTGAACGGGCTCGGCGCGATGTGCGCGGGCGAGGTCGTGGTGCGGCTGCGCAGGAGGGGGCTCTGATGCGGCAGTACTCCGGCAACAGGATCGGTCTCGGCGTGGTCGGCGCGGTGCTGCTGGGCGCGGGCGTCTACGCCTACCTGCGCGGCGGCGGCGAGCTCGGCAAGGGCAGGAACACCATGGTCCTGGAGGCCGACCTCGACGGCTTCGTCGCCGCGCACCCCTTGATCTCGTGGGGGCTGGCGCTCGCACTGGTGCTGGCCGCCATGCTGGCCACCCGGTGGCTGTTCATGGCGCTCGGCTGGGGCAGGCTCGGCAACCGGTCGGGCACGGGTACGGCCCTGCTCTGCGTGGGGTTGAAGGACGTGGACGGGATCAGCCGTACCAGCGTGCGGGTGGTGGGTGAGGACCGGCTGCGGCTGGCGGTGACCTGCCCCGTCACCGCCGACGTGGGCGCGGTGGTGACCAAGCTCGACCGCGAGATCGTCGGCAGGGTCCGCCGCGACATCGGCGAGGACGACATGGGCGCGATCGTCCGCGTGCACGTCCGTCGCTGACGTGCCCCCGTGGCCGCCACCTGATTGGGCCTTACTGGAAAGCTTCTTTACTTTTAAGCTCGCGGTGTGGACCTTGAGGTTCGTCACCTGCGGGTGCTGTGCGCCATAGCGGACACGGGAAGCATCTCCAAGGCGGCCGCGACCCTGGGCATGTCGCAACCCGGCATCGCCGCGCAGCTGCGCAGGATCGAGCGGATGGTGGGCGGCCCGCTGTTCGACCGCTCGCACGACGGTGTGAGCCCCACCCCGCGAGGCGAGTGGCTGCTGACGCGCTCGCGCTCGCTGCTGCCCGCCTTCGACGAGCTGCGGCGCGACGCCGCCCGCTACGCCACGCCGCCCGGCGGGCCGCTGCGGATCAGGGTCGGGTGCGCGCCGACCCGGCTGGCCATCTACCTGGCCCGCAGCCTGGATCGGCTGCTTCCAGGCGCGGAGGTCAGCCTGCGCACCGAGGCGACGTTGGACCCGCTGCCCGGGCTGCTGGAGAGCGAGCGGATCGAGTTGGCCACCCTCGACGACTATCCGGGGCACGAACTGGTCGCTCCGCGGGGCACGCGGTACGCGGTGATCGCCACCGAGCCGCTGTTCGTCGGGCTCTCCTCCCGCCACCGCCTGGCGGGGGCCGAGGAGGTCGAGCTGCGCGACCTGGCGGGAGAGGACTGGGCGCAGCCCGCGCTGCTGGAGTCGGGGCCGCGCGAGCACATGCTGACGACCTGCGCCGAGCACGGCTTCACGCAGCGGGTCGCCTACGGGGTGAACCTGGAGGTGGCGCTCGACCTGATCGGCGAGGGCAGGTGCGTCGGGCTGTTCCAGGCGACCGCGCCCGCGAGGGACGGCATCACGATCAGGCCGCTGCGCGGCGCCCCGCTGCGCTTCCGGCACCTGCTGGGATGGCACGAGAAGGGTCCGCTGGCGCCGCTGGCCGACGACCTGGTGCAGACGGTGACCAAGACCTACTGGAGCGAGGCGCGGCGCGCGCCGGCGTATCAGGCCTGGCTGAAGCGACACGGGCGGATATAACGCAAAATTATAGGAAAATGTTGGGTTACTAAGGCTTTTACTCTCGCGGTCAACTTGGGGCAACTCCCGCCTAGACCCCCCGAGGAGCACGAGAGTGAAACCCACCCTCCGGCTGGGTGCCGCCGCCACGCTCGCGTTGGCACTGGTCATGACCACGACCGCGGCGGCGGATCCGCCCACCCCCGCGGAACGCCGCAACGCCGTCTCCGCCGCCCAGAGCGCCCTCCTGGCCAACAGCGAGGCCCTCTTCGCGACCCCCGACGACGACTTCACGCTCGTCTCCTCGGTCAGCGGCGTGCGCGGCCTGCAGTACCTCACCTACGCCCGCACTCACGCGGGCCTGCCCGTCTACGGCGGCGACGTCGTCGTCGCCACCGACGAGTCCGGCCAGGTCGTCCAGCAGGTCACCACCGGCCAGCGGGCCAGGCTCGCCGTCCCCGACGCCGCCACCGTCAGCGCGGGGCAGGCCGCGCTGACCGCCCGCAAGCGCGTGCCCACGGTGTCCGCCGTCGGCACGCCGACCCTGTCGATCCACGCGGCGGGCGAGCGCCCCCGCCTCGCATGGGAGGTGGTCGTCGAAGGGCTGACCGCCAAGGTGCCGAGCAAGCTGCACGTCTACGTCGACGCCGTCACCGGAACGATCGTCGACGAGTGGGACGAGGTGCGCGCGGGCACCGGTAACAGCTACTACAACGGCAACCCCGTGCAGATCGCCACCTCGCCCTCGTACTCCATGGTCGACCCCGGCAGGCGCGGCATCCAGTGCGGGGGGCAGAACGGCCAGGCCTACACCGGCACCGACGACAGCTGGGGCAACGGCACAGGGACCAACCTGGAGACCGCCTGCGTCGACGCGCTGTTCGCGGTCCAAAAGGAATGGGACATGCTGCGCGACTGGCTGGGCCGCCAGGGGATCGACGGCCGCGGCGGCGGCTTCCCCGCGCGTGTCGGGCTGGCCGAGGTGAACGCCTACTGGACGGGCTCCTACACCACCTTCGGCCGCAACTCCGCGGGCACCCAGCAGCTCACCGCGATGGACGTGGTCGGCCACGAGTTCGGCCACGGCATCTTCCACACCACGCCGGGCGGCCCGGGCAGCGGCAACGAGACCGGCGGGCTCAACGAGTCGACCGGCGACATCTTCGGCGCGCTGACCGAGCACTACGTCAACGAGCCCGCCAACCTCGACCCGCCGGACTACCTGGTGGGCGAGGAGGTCAACCTGAGCGGCTCGGGCCCGATCCGCAACATGTACAACCCTTCGGCGCTCGGTCACCCCAACTGCTTCCGCCTGCCCGCCCCCGAGGTGCACGCGGGCGCAGGACCGCAGAACCACTGGTTCTACCTGGTGGCGGAGGGCACCAACCCGCAGGGCAAGCCGGCCAGCTCCAGATGCGACAACGGCCAGGCGATCACCGGCATCGGCATCCGCAAGGCCGGCGAGATCTTCATGAGCGCCCTGAACACCAAGACCCAGCCGTGGACCCACGCCAAGGCGCGCGTCGCCACGCTCAACGCGGCCAAGACCCTCTACCCGGGCAGCTGCGTCGAGTTCAACGTCGTCAAGGAGGCCTGGTCAGGCGTCAGCGTGCCGCAGCAGACCGGGGAGCCGACCTGCCAGCAGGGCAGCGACTTCACGGTGGCGCTCGATCCGGCCTCGCGCACGGTCCAGCCAGGCCGGCAGGCGTCCACGACCGTGCGGACGACCGCGATCGGAACCGCACAGTCGATCACCCTCGGCACCGGCACCCTGCCGTCGGGCGTGACGGCGAGCTTCTCCCCCGCCACCATCACCGCAGGCCAGAGCGCCACGCTGACCCTGTCCACCTCCTCGGGCACCCCGGTCGGCACCCACTCCGTCAGCGTCCTGGCCGACGGCACGGAGGTCGACAGGCAGGCCGCGTTCTCGCTGACCGTCGGCACGCCGCCCGACCCCGGCACGCCCGACATCCCGGTCGCCAACATCACCGCGCACCTGAGCCAGCTGCAGAGCATCGGCCCGCGCCCCTCGCCGAGCACGGGATACACCTCCGCGCTCACCTACATCAAGGGCAAGCTCGACGCCGCCGGCTACACCACCCAGGTCCAGAACTTCACCTACGGCGGCGCCACCCACCAGAACCTGATCGCCGACTGGCCCGGCGGCCCCGGCAACCAGGTCGTCATGCTGGGCAGCCACCTCGACAGCGTCAGCGCGGGACCCGGACTCAACGACAACGGCTCGGGTTCCTCCTCGATGCTCGAGCTCGCGCTCACGCTCGCGGGCCGCAACCCCACCCTGACCAAGCACGTGCGCTTCGCCTGGTGGGGCGCCGAGGAGCTGGGCCTGCGCGGCTCGCAGCACTACGTGCAGACCAGCGGCGTGTCCGGGATCGAGGCCTACCTGAACTTCGACATGACCGGCTCGCCCAACCCTGGCTACTTCGTCTACGACGACGACCCGCAGTTGCAGCGGCTGTTCAACGACTACTACGCCTCCATCAACGTGCAGACCGAGATCGAGACGGCGGGCGACGGCCGCAGTGACCACGCCCCGTTCAAGAACGCGGGCGTCAGGGTCGGGGGCGTCTTCACCGGCGCCGAGGCGATCAAGTCGGCCGCCCAGGCGGCCAAGTGGGGCGGCACCTCAGGCCAGGCGTTCGACCGCTGCTACCACTCCGCGTGCGACACCTACCCGGCGAACGTCAACACCACGGCGCTCGACCGCAACGCGGACGCCGCGGCGTACGTGTTGTGGAAGCTCGCCGTCGGCGGCACCGCGGCCGACGACTACTCGGTGACGCTGAACCCGTCGTCGGCGACCGTCCAGCCGGGACAGACCGCCACGGCGACGCTCAGCACGCAGGTCACCTCGGGCGGCCAGCAGAGCGTCACGCTCTCGGCGGCCGGCGCGCCCGGCGGGGTGAGCGTCACCATCAGCCCGCAGACGATCACCTCGGGCCAGACCGCGACGGTGACGCTCGCCACGGCCTCGGGTACGGCGCCGGGGGCGTACCCGATCACCATCGAAGCCGACGGCGCCAGCGCCGACCACTCGGCCCGCTTCACGCTGACGGTCGGCGGCGACGGGGAGACCACGTGGGCCGCGTGGACGCCGTACACGGTGGGTGACGTGGTCGTCTACCAGGGCGTCAGGTACCGCTGCAGGATCAGCCACACCTCGCTGCCGGGATGGGAGCCGCCGAACGTGCCGGCGCTCTGGCTGCCCATCTAGGCCCTTTCTCAGCGGCTACGGCAAGCGGGCGGACGGCCACCGGGGTCACCGGTGGCCGTCCGTCGTTCACGCCTCCTCCAGCGGGACTCCGGCGGGCCGCCGTCACGTCATCCAGAAATCGCCATTACCGGATAAATCGGGCACCATATCCCCCATGCCCCGCAGGCCCCTCCTTTCCCTGGCGTACCTCGTCCCGGCCCTCACACTCGCCGCCACGGTCGTCGTCACCAGGACCGCCGACACCGAACTGGTCCTGCTCAACGACACCCTCGACCACCCCGTCCTGTTCGGTCTCGCCGCTCTCCTCCTCGGCGGCCTGGGCGTGCGCGAGCTGGTCAGGCCGACGCCATGGGCGCGGGCCGCCGTCGTGATCGCGACGATCGCGGGCATGCTCGGCTGGATGGGCTACGGGATCCGCTGGTCGGTCTTCACCTCCTACGAGGTGGCATCCGTGAAGGGGCCGGGCACGCTCACCCTGATCGTGCGGGAGCAGAGCGGCCTGTTCGAGAGCAGCATGGCGCTCAGCGTCCGCGACGGCGCGGGCCTGCTCAGCCGCGAGTGGTCGCTCGGCTGTCCCGACCTCGACCTCACGCGGGACGAACTTCACCTCGTCCGGTGGGCGGGGAGGAACAGGGTCGAGGCGCGCGTCCCCGGCGAGAGGCCCGTCGGCGTCGACCTGGACACCTCCGGCCGCCCCACCGGGGTGTGCGGCTAGCCCCGTTTTCCGCACGTGCCGCTTCGTCCCTGATACCCGTCCACACCCCGTCCTTCTCTTCCACCCAAGCCTCCCTCTCTTCCAGAAGGACCCAGGCAGAAAGTGCGGCGGAGGGCGAGGGATGCGGAGACACGGGATAGCCGTGATGACGTGCGGAATACGGCGCTAGACCACGTCGAACTCGTTCTGCTCGGGATCCATCATCGCCACCGCATAGTGATCAACCCCGGGCTGCGACAGCACCCGCACAACGGACGCCCCCGCCTGGACAAGCCGCTCCACCTCGGCGTCCACCCGCGCTTTCCGGGTCTCCAGCGGTACGTCCTCCCGCTTGCCGCCCACCTTCACATCCAGGTGGAACCGGTTCTTGACCACCTTGCCCTCAGGCACCTGCTGGAACCAGATCCTCGGCCCGTACCCCTCGGGATCGACGATGCTGTCGCTGCCGTCCCCCTCGCCCAGCTCGTCCTCCGGCACTCCGAGACTGCGCCAGTAATCCCGCCATGTGTCGAATCCACCCGGCGGCGGCTCCACCGTGTACCGCAGCGCGCCCGCCCAGAACCGGGCCATCCGCTCGGGTGCCGCACAGTCGATGACCAGCTGATAAGAAACCATGGCAGCCATCCTGCCGGACCCATCCGACAATTTGCTCGGCCTGCGCATGCCCCGCGACTGCGGCGCACGCTGTCTCGCCGGCCACGTCATACCGCGACGACGATCACCACAGCCACCCGATGATCTTCAAACGACCTCACGTGCGGAAAACGGGGTAGCCGGTCAGCCCGTCGGCGACGGCACCGGAGTGGGGAGGCCGGTCCTCGGCGGCAGGGACATCGTGGGGACGGGCGGCATGGGCTGCACGGGCGCCTGCCGGGGATACCTGTACCGGTACGGGGGCGCGCAGGCCGTGCCGCCGTCAGGGGTGTACCAGCAGTCGGCGGGCGGCTGCATGCCGTACCGGCCGGGTCCCTCCCAGTGGGACACGCGGTGCCGGTCGCCGTGGTCGGCGACCCTGAACAGGATCGCGACCGCACCGCCGCCGAGAAGGCCGCCGATCAGCAGTCCGATGAGCCCCGCGCCGATGATCTGGGCGTGCCGCTGCCGGACGAACGTCGCGAAGGTTTCGCGCGGAGGTGGCGGCGGTCCGAAGACGGGGCCATTCTGCGGAGGGCCGGACGGCGGTTCCGAGGGCGGGCCCGAAGGTGGTGATGGGGCGCTCTCAGGGTCCGGGCCGCGCGATGCTTCCTCTTCACCGCGCGGCCCTGCGGCGTGATCATGATCCGCCATCACGATCTCCCTTTACTCGCCCAGAGGGCGCTCCCAGAGATGACAATGCCCGACGCCCTATAAATAGCGCGTAAATGTGGCATGCGACCAGGGTCGTACATTGACCTCCGACTCCAGGGGGAAGGACGGCCACGAGGCGATACGTACAGTGAGGGAGTGTTCGGCAAGATTCGAGCGTGGTCGCAACGCCGCCGCATGCTCGTGGACGTCCTGTGGGTCACCCCGCTGATCGCGCTGTGCGCGGCCCTGGCCACGACCTACACCCAGTCGCCGGCCAACGCGCCCGTCGACCTGGTCGGCTACCTGCTCCTCTCGACGGCGCTGCTCGTACCCCTCTTCTGGCGCAACAGCCATCCGCGCTCCGTGTTCGCGCTCGTCTCGCTGACCAGCTTCGGGCAGTGGCTGGCAGGCGTCGACGCCTTCCCCGCCAACTCGGCGGTGCTCGTCGCGATGTACGCCATGGCCAGCCGATGCAGGTTCAGATGGGCGCTGGCGGCCGGCCTGGTCTCGGAGCTCGGCATCTTCCTCGCCCTCTCCCACTGGGACACCGTCAGCCTCGGCATGTTCCTGAGCTGCTCGTTCTTCGTGATCATGATCTGGCTGACCGGCATCTACGCCAACACGCGCCAGCGCTACCTGGAGGGCCTCGAGGAGCGGGCCGAACGCGCCGAACGCGAACGCGACCAGCAGGCCAGGATGGCGGCGGCGGCCGAGCGGGCCAGGATCGCCAGGGAGCTGCACGACGTGGTGGCCCACAACGTCAGCGTGATCATCGTTCAGGCCGACGGGGCGAGCTTCGCCATCGACAGCGACCCCGACCAGGCGCGGCAGGCCGTACACGCGATCTCCAAGACCGGCCGCGAAGCGCTGGCGGAGATGCGCCGCCTGGTGGGGGTGCTGCGCGACGACCCGGCAGGCACCGCCCCCGACGCCGCCGACTACACCCCGCAGCCGGGCCTCGCGCAGCTGGAGGACCTGGTGCGCGGCTCCGGCCTGCCGGTCGACCTGCGCGTCACCGGCACCCCGCACGAGCTGTCGGAGGGCGAGCAGCTGGCCGTCTACCGGCTGGTGCAGGAGGCACTGACCAATACCCTCAAGCACGGGGGGCCTGGCGCGAGGGCCACGGTGGAGATGGAGTACGGCATGCGCGAACTCGTGGTGCGCGTCACCGACGACGGCAGGGGCGCGGCCGCGCCCCTGAGCGAGGGTGGGCACGGCCTGCTCGGCATGCGCGAAAGGGTCTCCATGTACGGCGGAGCCGTCCAGGCCGCCCCCAGACCGGGCGGCGGCTTCGAGGTGCTGGCCAGGCTGCCGGTCGCCGCATGATCAGGGTCATGCTGGTCGACGACCAGCAGTTGCTGCGCGCGGGCTTCAAGATGGTGCTGGGCGCCCAGCCCGACATCGAGGTGGTCGCCGAGGCGAGCGACGGCGTCACGGCGCTGGAGCTGCTGAAGCAGGTCGAGGTCGACGTCGTCCTGATGGACGTGCGCATGCCCCGCATGGACGGCGTCGAGGCGACCAGGCTGATCGAGGGCCCGAAGGTGCTCATCCTGACCACGTTCGACCTCGACGAGTACGCCTACGCGGCGATCAAGGCGGGCGCCTCCGGCTTCCTGCTGAAGGACGTGCCGCCTTCCGACCTGGTGAGCGCGATCCGCTCGGTCCACAACGGTGACTCGGTGATGGCGCCGAGCGCCACGCGCAGGCTGCTGGCGAAGTTCGCCGCGCAGCTGACCACCGAACGGCTGCCCGACGGCAGCCTGCTGACCGCCAGGGAACAGGAGGTCATGATGCTGGTGGCGCGCGGGCTGTCCAACACCGAGATCGCCGGGCGGCTCGACCTGGCGGAGGCGACGGTGAAGACGCACCTGGGCAGGGTGCTGGCCAAGCTGGGGCTGCGCGACAGGGCGCAGGTGGTGGTCTACGCCTACGAGGCCGGGCTGGTCGTCCCGTCCGACCGGCTACCACCCCGACCTCAGGACCGGCTGCGGTAGCGGCCGATCCGGGACGGGCCCCTTGTGCGGGGCTTTCGTCGCGGGGACCGGATCGGTGGTTCGGCGGTTCCAGGGATGTCCCCCGGATCGGCCGAAAGGCTGATCCGGGTCATCTGAGGTGTGACAGGAAGTCCCTCCTCGAGTCCCAGGGAAAGCCGTCTTGTCCCTCATAGCGTCTTCTGCGTGACAGCGACACAGATATCCCTCAGGCCCGCCGTGGTGGCCACCGGACTGACGAAGACCTACGGACAGGGCGACACGCGGGTGCACGCGTTGCGCGGGGTGGACGTCTCGTTCGCCACCGGCGCCTTCACCGCGATCATGGGCCCGTCGGGTTCGGGCAAGTCGACGTTGATGCACTGCCTGGCCGGGCTCGACACGGTCACGAGCGGCCACGTCCACATCGGCGACGTCGAGCTGACCGGGCTCGGCGACAAGCAGCTCACGCTGCTGCGCAGGGACAGGATCGGCTTCATCTTCCAGGCGTTCAACCTGCTGCCGACGCTGACCGCCGAGGAGAACATCAGGCTGCCGCTGGAGATCGCCGGACGCCAGGCCGACACCGTGCTGTTCGACCGGGTCATTCAGACCGTGGGCCTGAAGGACAGGCTCGGCCACCGGCCGACCGAGCTGTCCGGCGGCCAGCAGCAGCGCGTCGCCGTCGCCCGCGCCCTGATCAGCAAGCCACAGGTGATCTTCGCCGACGAGCCCACGGGCAACCTCGACTCGCGCAGCGGTGCCGAGGTGCTGTCGTTCCTGCGCACCAGCGTCCGCGAACTGGGCCAGACCATCGTGATGGTCACCCACGACCCCGTCGCCGCCGCCTACGCCGACCGTGTCGTCTTCCTCCGCGACGGCGAACTGGTCAGCGAAGTGGCCCAGCCCTCGCCGCAGTCGGTGCTCGACACGCTGATGAGGCTGGAAGCCAAGTGATCAAGACGACCCTCGCAAGCCTGCGGGCGCATCGGCTGCGCCTGCTGCTCACCTCCCTGGCGATCGCGCTCGGAGTGGGCTTCATCGCGGGCACGTTCGTGCTCACCGACACCATCGAGGCCGGGTTCGCGCAGAAGGTCACCGCGGACGCCGAGAAGGTGGCCGTCGCCGTCCTGCCGAAGCCGGGCGCGCAGGCGCTCCCCGAGAAGCTCGTCGAGCGCCTGCGCGGTCTCGACGGCGTCACCGACGTCCAGGGACAGGTGCGCGGCAACGCCCCGCTGCTGGGCAGGAACGGCAAGACGATCGGCGACCTGCCGACCACCGCGATCTCCGCGACCACCCGCACGACGATCACGGACGGCGCCGCCCCCGCCGGGGACGACCAGGCGATCGTCGATGAGAACACCGCGCGCAAGCAGGGGTTCGCGGTCGGCGACACCGTCACGGTGCTCGACCGCAAGGGCGGCAGGCACGCGTTCAAACTGGTCGGCGTCTTCGACATCGGCCTGGACCAGGAGCTCGGCTACACCGGTGCGGTCGGCTTCACCACCGCGACCGCGCAGCGGCTGACGGGCGAGAAGGGCTTTCGCGAGATCGACCTGGCGGGCGACGACCCCGCCGCGCTCAAGCAGGCCGTCACCACCGCCCTCGGCCAGGCCTACGACGTCAAGACCGGCCACGAACTGGCGGCGGCCATGGCGAAGAGCAACGGCGTGCAGATCGACTTCATCAAGCTGGGCCTGCTGATCTTCGGCCTGATCGCCATGATGGTGGCCGCGCTGGTCATCTACAACACCTTCAACATCCTCGTCGCCCAGCGGACCAGGGAGATGGCGCTGCTGCGCTGCATCGGCGCCACGCGCGGCCAGGTGTTCGGCTCGGTGCTGCTGGAGTCGGTGGTCGTCGGCCTGCTCTCCTCCGTGCTCGGCCTCGCGGCCGGGTACGGGCTCGGCGCGGGCGCGATGGCCGTGCTGCGCGCGCTGGACGCGCCGCTGCCCACCGGGCTCGGCCCGTCGCTCACGCCTCTGACGATCACCGTCGGGCTCGTGGTCGGCCTCGTCGTGACCGTCGGCGCCGCCCTGCTGCCCGCGCGCTCGGCCACCGCCGTCGCGCCGATCGCGGCGCTGCGCAGCCAGGTGGAGGAGCAGACCTACCGCGCGGGCCTGATCCGCGTGGTCATCTCGGGGCTCCTGCTGCTCGCGGGGGCGGGGGCGACCGGCGCGGCGGTGTTCATGGCCCCCGGCGAGCAGGTCTCGCTCTTCGTCGCCATGGGCGGGTGCACGCTGATCTTCCTGGCGGTCCTCATCCTGGGCCCGGTGCTGGTCAAGCCGCTCAGCAGGCTGGTCGGCCAGGTGCCGCGCGTGCTGTTCGGAGTGCCAGGACGGCTGGCCGTCGACAACTCGGGCCGCAACCCCAAGCGGGCGGCCACCACGACGATCGCGCTGACCATCGGCGTGACGCTGATGACGGTCATCTCGGTGATGACCGCCTCGACGAGGGTGACGATGGCGGCCAAGCTCGACTCGCAGTTCCCCGCCGACTACATGGTCGCCACCCAGGACCGCGAGGCGGCGATCCCCCGCTCGGTCGGCGACACCCTGCGGGCCAAGCCCGAGTTCGACTCCGTCCTGCAGATCCGCGACACGAGCGCGAAGGTCGGCAAGGTCGACAGTCAGGTCGGCACGTTCACCGGGCCCGCCAAGCTCGAACCGCTCGGCCCGGGCGAGGTCGCGCTCACCGAGAGCCAGGCCAAGGAGCGGGGGCTGAAGGCGGGCTCCACACTGCGGCTCACCACCAAGCGGGAGGGAACGGTCACCCTCAAGGTCGGCCAGCTGCTCGACGACGAGACGCTGCTGCCGTCCGTCACCCTCTCGCCCGGCTCCTACGACCAGTACTTCGGCAGGACGCCCGATTCGAGGATCTACCTCAAGATCAAGGACGGTGTCGATCCTGACAAGACCCGCGACCTGGTCGAGGCCGCCACCGCGGCCTTCCCCACCGTGCAGGTGATCAGCTCGACCGACGTGCGGGGCGAGTACGACGACGCCCTCGACATGACACTGATGATCGTCACGGGGCTGCTCGGCCTGGCGATCCTCATCTCGCTGCTCGGCATCGCCAACACGCTGTCGCTGTCGGTCCACGAGCGCACCCGCGAGTCGGCCCTGCTGCGGGCGCTCGGCCTGACCAGGCCGCAACTGCGCCGGATGCTGTCGGTGGAGGCACTCGTGCTCGGCCTGATCGGCGCGCTGGTCGGGGTGACGCTCGGCATCGCCTTCGGCTGGGCGGCCGTCAGGACCATGATGGACGACTCGACGCTGTCGGTGCCCTTCGGACAGATCGCACTGTTCGTGGCGCTGTCGGGGCTGGCGGGCGTGCTGGCGGCCGTACTCCCGGCACGCAAGGCGGCTCGCGCGTCGATCGTCACCTCACTGGCGAGCGGCTGAGTCCCCCTGCCGCGGTCCCGCCGCTTCACAGCCGCCCAGCCGGGTTCACGGCGGCCGAGCCGGGTTCACGGCAACCCGGCCGGTTCACGGCAGCCCAGCCGTCAGCGGAGGGTGGCGGCCCGGCGTCAGCGGGGGTGGCGGCCTGGCTGTCAGCGGGGGTGGCGGCCAGGCCACTGCTCGGCCACCGTGGCCGGGTCGAGCAGCGGCCGGATCACCAACTCGCCCGTCTGCCTGTCGATCACGATGCACCCGCCGCCGACCGTCTCAGGCAGCGTGGAGGGATCGTCGGGCTCGGATGGTTTCGCCCACACCACGTAGCCCTCGCCGAACGCGTAGAGACCCAGCTCCACGGGGTCGTGCCGGCCGCCGTTGAAGTACTCCTCCGCCACCGCGCGCGCCTGGTCCAGGTTCACCCCTGCTCACCCCGCCTGTCGACGATCGCGCAGAACACGCCGGTCACGCTCTCATAGGGCGGTTCGACGGCCATGTGCCCTCGCTGGGCGTCGATCCAGATCACCTCGCCGTCGGCGTTGACGGCGTTCCAGGCGTGGGAGCCCCCGGCGGGCCAGCGCACCACGATGACCGCGGACGCGCCGTGCCCCGCCTCCGCCAGCCGCCTGGCGATCACCGCGTAGGCCTGCCTGCCCTGCCCCACGCACTCCATCCGCTGACCCAGCCAGCGCTCGATCCGCGCGGTGCCGCCCGTCTCTCCCCTGAGCAGCGGGCGGCCCACCGGGTCGTACTCGGGCTGCCGCGGCGCCGCCACCACTGGCTCGCCGTGCCACGTGGACACCACCGCGAGCGCGCAGTCGGCCGCGTTGCTCGCTCTGAACGGATCCTCCGCGGCGCCCATGCCGTTGACCAGCCTGACCCAGGTACCGCGCGGGTCGGCGAACCTGATGCCGGGCGGCAGGGCCTGCAGCAGGTCGGACTCGGCCTGCGGGTCGGTGCGGGCCAGCCCACCCGGCACACCATACGGCCTGCAGTCGGCCAGGCGCGGCGGACGGTTCGGCAGGTCGAACCAGTCAGGATCGTGCACGCCGGTCGCCGACGCGGCGGGATCCCGCACGCCAGGCTCGATCTCTGTAGCGGCGAGATCCCGGACAGCGGGATCCCTCCCGGCGAACTCGACCCCGGCGAGAGCCTCCACAGCGGCCTCCGGCGTCGCGGGGCCCGGCGCGACGGAATCATGCAGAGCGGACTGGAGCGCGGAATCCGGCGCGGCACCACCCTGCACACCGGACCGGGACGCCGCAAGATCCGACGCGGCGGAACCCTGCACGGCGACCTCGGACCCGGCGAGTTCCACCACGGCGGGCTCGGACCCGGCGGGCTCGGGCGTCGCATGACCCGGCGCCCCGCGACCCGGCACGGTCGAACCCTGCACACCGGACTCAGGCATCACCTGACCCGGCACGGCGGAACCCTGCACACCGGACTCAGGCATCACCTGACCCGGCACGGTAGAACCCTGCACACCGGACTCAGGCATCACCTGACCCGGCACGGTAGAACCCTGCACACCGGACTCAGGCATCACCTGACCCGGCACGGTAGAACCCTGCACACCGGACTCAGGCGTCAGGGGATCCGGCGTGGCAGGCTCGAGCGCGGTGGGATCCTGCACGACGGGCTCGGGCGCCGACTCGGCGGCCTGCTCGTAGTCGCGCCACCGCACGCCTTCGGCGATCAGCGGGTTGTAGCGGCCCTCGGGAAGGCTCTCGCGAAACATCTCGCCGCCTCCTTCGTCATCGACGACCGATCGTAGGCGGCCTATCGCCCACAGTCACGAGGTTCGAAGATTTACCTGGGCCCCCCGATGCCGCTCCCGGCCCGCCGCCGACCGAGCGGGTGAACCTCTCAAGGCCGCGGCCTCTTCCCCACACCCGCAAGACCAGGCAGAACGTGGCGGAAGGCGGCGTCGATGCAGCCGCCGAGCCCCACCCTCCAGGACGAGCCGCCGCCCACCCACCGTCAGCCGACGCCCCACGCGGAGCCGTCACCCATCCACCGTCAGTAGACGCGCCATGACGAGCCGCCACCCATCCACCGTCAGCCGACACCCCAAGACGAGCCGCCACGCCCATCCACAATCCCAAGACGAGCCGCCGCCGTCCCGTTCAGTCGACGCGCACCGAGATGGTGTGCCAGCCGGTCGCCCCGTCGGGCGCGACGGACGTCTGCCGCTCGGTCTGGGTACGGCCGGCCGCGTCGGTCGCCCGTACCTCGATCGTGTGCCCGCCCGGCGTCGCGTCCCAGTCGAACGCCCACTGTCGCCAGGTGTCCGGGCCCGGCACCACCGCCAGTCTGGCCTGCTGCCACGCGCCTCCGTCGATCCGCACCTCCACCGCCTCCACCCCGGTGTGCTGCGCCCACGCCACTCCTGCGATCGTCGTACGGCCCCGCTTCAGTCGCGCCCCCGCCTTGGGCACGTCGATCCGCGACTGGGTCTTGATCGGCCCCTTGGCCGCCCACCCGCGCGGCGTCCAGTAGGCCTCGTCCGTGTCGAACCGCGTCACCTTGATGTCCACGACCCACTTGGTGGCCGACACGTAGCCATAAAGCCCGGGAACCACCTGCCGGGCGGGGAAACCGTGGTCGACGGGCAGCGCCTCGCCGTTCATCGCGATGGCGAACAGCGCGTCCCTGCCGTCCATCACGACGTCCACGGGCGTGCCGCAGGTGAACCCGTCGGCCGACGTGGACAACAGCATGTCCGCGTTCCTCTGGATACCGGCCTCGCGGAGGACGTCGGCCATCCGCGCCCCCAACCACCGCGCGTTCCCGACGTACGGCCCGCCGACCTCGTTCGACACGCAGGTGAGCGTGATGTCCGCCTCGGTGAGGGGCCGCTTGAGCAGGTCGTCGAAGGTGAGCTCGATCGGCCGGTCGACCATGCCGTGGATACGCAACGTCCAGTCGTTCGGGTTCACCTGCGGGACGATGATGGCGGTGTCGACCCGGTAGAAGTCCTTGTTCGGGGTGACGAACGGCGACAGCCCGCCGATGCGGAGATCGGCCCCGGCAGGCAGTGGTTTGGCCGGAGTGGCGGGTTTCGGCAGCGCCACCCCGACCCTGGCGGTGTCCCCCACCCTGCGTCCCGACAGCACCTGCCCGGCAACGGCGGCCGCCCCGGCGACGGCGATCCCGCCCGCCAAACCGATCATGAGCCGCCGCCTGTCGAAGGCGTAGAGCTCGGCCCCCGCCCGCATCACGGCAGGCCGCTCCCTCTCCAGGGGCCCAGCCCCCAGCTCCGCGACCCGCTCCCGAACCTCCGGACGCTCTCCATCACCCCGAGAGTCCCGCGCATCGCCCAAGGCCTCCCCCGAAGAACCCACCACGCCGACCCCGGAATCCCCGGCATCGCCCAAGGCCCCCCTGGAAGAACCCATCGGGCCACCCCGAGGATCCCCGGCATCGCCCAAGGCCTCCCCGGAAGAACCCATCGGGCCACCCCGAGGATCCCCGGCACCGCTTCTCGAAGGACCGACCCCGGCGGCGCTGTCCCCGATACCTGATCGCGCACCGGGGCCGCCTTCCCCGTCACTCAGGCGGAAGCGGGACGTGGCGGGGAGGGACTCCACCGCGCGTCTGAACAGGAGGGTGAGCGTCCACGACCCCGCCAGCGCTCCGACCACCGTCGACAACCCGTCGGCCACTCCCGAGTCCGGCCTGGTGAGCGCCGCCAGCAACCCCACCACCCCGAACACCGCGAACCCGGCCTGCCCGAAACCGACGCTCCGTCTCGACAGCACCCCCAGCAGGGCCGCGACCAGCGTGAGCACGACCACCACACCGGTCACGAGGACCGCCTTGTCGTTCTCCCCGAACGTCGCGATCGCCCATTCCTTGGCGGACGCGGGGGCCAGGTCCACCGCCGCGTCGCCCACCGCGACGACCGGGAACGAGGTCGGCCCCACCACCGCTGCGACCACATACGCGACGCCGAGCGCCACCGCTCCCGCGACCAGTCCGATGACGGCCCCCGCCCAAGCGGGTACGACCCTGTAGCTCTCCACGGGAAAACGCTACGCCTGCCGCGCGACGCGAGATCTTACGCACCGGTTACGAACCGGGGCCGACGTCACGGCGGGTGCGCGGCGCGGCTGGAGTGGCGTGATGGACGGACGGCCGGCGGTGACGACGGTGGCCTTGACCCGGCTTGCCGTACAGGCTGGGACCGGCGCGGCGCACAGACCGGCGCGGCGCACAGACCGGCACAGCGCGCGGACCGGCACAGCGCGCGGGCCGGGGCGGGGAGGTCGCGCGGTTCAGGCGAGCGTGGCGGTGACGATCGGGGCCAGGGCGCGGAAGGCGCGTCCGCGGTGGCTGATCGAGTCCTTCTCCTCGGCGGTCATCTCCGCCGTGGTCCTCGTGTCCCCGTCCGGCACGAAGATCGGGTCGTAGCCGAACCCGTTCGTTCCCCGGCGTTCCCGCAGCAGCCGTCCCTGCAGTTCCCCTTCGACCACCCGCTCCTCGCCTGACGGCAGCGCCAGCGCGGCCGCGCACACGAACCTGCTCGTGCGCCGGTCGTCGGGTACGTCGGACACCTGCGCGAGCAGCAGGTCGAGGTTGGCGTCGTCGTCGCCGTGCTTGCCGGACCAGCGCGCGGAGAACACGCCCGGCATCCCGTTGAGCGCGTCGACGCACAGCCCGGAGTCGTCGGCCACCGCGGGCAGGCCGGACCCCTGGGCGACCGCGTGCGCCTTGAGCAGGGCGTTCTCGGCGAACGTGAGCCCTGTCTCGGCCACCTCGCCGATCTCGGGGAACTCCTCGAGGCCCACGACCTCGAATCCGCCGAGGATCCGGCGCAGCTCGACGATCTTGCCCGCGTTGCGGGTCGCCAGCACGATTCTCATCGGCCCAGTGCCTCCTGCTGGTGAAGCGTCAGCTCCTCGCAGCCCGCGACCGCGAGGTCGAGCAGCTCGTCGAGGGCGCGGCGGTCGAAGGGCGCGCCTTCCGCGGTGCCCTGCACCTCGACGAACGCTCCTGATCCTGTCATCACGACGTTCATGTCGGTCTCGGCGGCGACGTCTTCGACGTAGCAGAGGTCGAGCATGGGCGTGGACTTCACGACGCCCACCGACACCGCCGCCACGGAGTCGACCAGCGGGTCGCCAGGGCACATCTTCCGCGCGCGCATCCACGCGACCGCGTCGGCCAGCGCGACGTACGCGCCGGTGATCGCGGCGGTGCGGGTGCCGCCGTCGGCCTGCAGGACGTCGCAGTCGAGCACGATGGAGTTCTCGCCGAGCGCCTTGTAGTCCACGCAGGCGCGCAGCGAGCGGCCGATCAGCCTGGAGATCTCGTGCGTCCGACCGCCGATCTTGCCCTTCACCGACTCGCGGTCGTTGCGGGTGTTGGTCGCCCTCGGAAGCATCGCGTACTCGGCCGTCACCCAGCCCTGCCCGCTGCCCCTGCGCCAGCGTGGCACGCTGTCCTGGACGGAGGCGGCGCAGAGCACGCGCGTGCCGCCGAACTCCACCAGCACCGATCCCTCTGCATGGCTGATCCACCCTCTGGTGATCTTCACCGGGCGAAGCTGGTCGGGAGCGCGTCCATCCTGTCGAGACATGCAGATCACCCTATCCCCGCTCAAGAACGGCCCTGACCGTTCAGGTCAGGTCGTACACGGCGCCGCTTCGGGCCAGCTCGATCGGCCCGCCGAAGGCGCCGCGCGAGGCCTCGTCGAGGACTCGCGCATTGTCGTTCCACGGGACCAGGTGGGTCAGCACCAGCCTGCCTGCCTTCGCCTTGGCGGCGTGCTCGGCCGCCTGGCGTCCCGTCATGTGGAGGTCGGGGGTGAGGTCGGGGCCCTCCATGAACGACGCCTCGCACAGCAGGAGGTCGGCGCCGTCGGCGAGCTTCACCAGTTCGGCGCTCTCGCCGGTGTCGCCCGAGTAGGCCAGCGTCCTGCCCGCGTGCGAGACGCGGAAGCCGTACGCCTCGACGGGGTGGTTGACCAGGCCCGCCGTCACCTCGAACGGGCCGACGGCGAACCGCCCTGGCGACAGCGGCACGAACGAGAAGGCGGTCTCGAGCCCCGGCTCCTCCGGCATGCCGTAGGCGGCGGCCAGCCTGCGGGGCGCGTCACGCGGCGCGTAGACCGGGATCCTCGGGTACGGCGCGGCGGGCCCGTAGGTGCGGACCACGTGGTAGCCGCAGATGTCCAGGCAGTGGTCGGCGTGCAGGTGCGACAGGCAGATGGCGTCGACGTCGTAGAGACCGATGTGGCGCTGGAGCGGGCCGAGGGAGCCGTTGCCGAAGTCGAGCAGCATGCGGAAGCCTTCGGCCTCGACCAAGTAGCAGGACGCGGGGCTGTCGGGTCCGGGAAAGCTCCCCGAGCATCCGACGATCGTCACCTTCATGCGGACCTCCCGTTCGAGGTGGTGGTACCCCCAACTGCGGCCGGCTCGACCGCTTCGATCTCGGGCCCGAGGAAACGCCTGCCCAGTTCGGCGAAGAGAGTGGAGTCGCCGGTCACGCTGAAGCGGTGCTGGGGGGAGGTGGCACCGTTGGCGAGACCGCGGTCGTGCAGGATCCGGTAGACGTCCTTGGCCGTCTCCTCCGCGCTGGAGACCAGTGTCACCCCGTCGCCCGCGACGTAGGAGATGGCACCGGTCAGCAGCGGGTAATGGGTGCAGCCGAGGATGAGGGTGTCGCACCCGGCTTCCTGGATGGGGGCCAGATAGTCGCGGACGACCTCGATGAGCTCGTCGCTCATCGTCTCGCCGCGTTCCACGTACTCCACCAGGCGCGGGGCGGCCACGCCGGTGAGAGTGACGTCGGGGGCGGCGGCGAAGGCGTCCTGGTAGGCCATCGACCCGATCGTGGCGCGCGTCGCGATCACGCCGACCTTGCCGTTGCGGGTGGCTCTGACGGCGCGCCTGGTCGCCGGCTGGATGACCTCGATCACCGGGACGTCGTACCGCTCGCGCGCGTCCCGCAGCACGGCGGCGCTGGCGCTGTTGCAGGCGATGACGAGCATCTTGACGTCGTTCTCGACGAGGTGGTCCATCACCTCCAGCGCGTATTCGCGGACCTCGGCGATCTTTTTCGGCCCGTACGGCTGGCGGGCCGTGTCGGCCACGTAGGTGATGGACTCATGGGGAAGCTGGTCGATGATCGCCCTGGCGACGGTCAGGCCGCCCACCCCGCTGTCGAAGATTCCAATGCTCGCGTCCGGCACGCTTCAGAGGGTAGGCGACCTGCGGGATCACCACAGCGTAAGAATCCTCACACGAGAGCCATGCCTCTCCTGTTTTCCTCCGCGCCCCGCCGCCCCTCGACGACCCCGGGCCCGCATCCGCCCCGGCGTTCCCCGAGAGGACCGAGGGAGACCGCGAGCCAGGGCTCGGCCGCCGTTTCCCGAAGGGGGCAGAGGGAGACCGCGAGCCGGGGCTCAGCCGCGTCCGACTCTGGCGAGCTGGCGGGACTGGGCCACCAGCCGCCCCGCGGAGTCCCACACCTCCACCTCTTCGTCGAACCACCCGTCCGCGACGAGCCGCCCGCTTCCGAGCAGCGTGAGCCATCCCGGTGTCGGCAGCGCCCGCAGGTGCCAGGTGAGGTCGACGGTCGGCGCCCAGCCCCGATGTCCCGCCGAGAACACCACCGGCGGCAGCGCGTCCACGGCCAGCGCGATCACGTAAGGGTCGGGGTCCTGCGGCTCGGCCATCCTGAAGTACGCGCGAGCCTCGGGGCGTCCCGTCGGCCTGCCGTGCAGCCATCCGATCGTGGGCGGGTCGAAGCGCATCTCCATCTGCGCGTTCAACGTCATGCCCGACTCCGGCTTGGGGTCGGGCAGCTTGACGCAATCCTCCATCGCAGGCATCCCAGTAGCTGATTTATCCGTATATATGGGCTGGACGTCGTTCAGGGTGGCCGTCGTGATCAGCGACTCCAGTTGCGGAGCGTCGTCCTGGACCAGCCTCGCCCTCGCGAAGGCCGCCGTCCTGCCCGCCTTCATCTGCTCCACCACCACCCTGGCGGGCCCGGGGCGCGGAGCGCGGAGGAACTGCGTGGTGGTGCTCACCGGATGGTCGTGTGGCGAGGCGTCCACGGCCGCCCGCAGGAGGACCGCCATCAGGTAGCCGCCGTTGAGGGGGCCGCCGATCGAATAGCCCGGATCGAGGCACACGTCGTAGACGCCCTCTTCCACCCTGATCGCCTGCGTCGCCTCGTCGAACTTCGTCATGCCCACTCCCGAACTAAGTTCTAGTGGCTCCATACTCTACGACATCCCCACTCCAGCGCGCCTACCTGCGGAAACGTCCACCCGATGGGACTGTTGGATCATGGGGTTGACAGCACTGATGGGCCAGTCCGTCTGGGATGCCCAGGGCATATGGGTCGGCCACGTGGTCGACATCCGCGTGGTCAAGAACAAGAGCGAGTCCATGCAGAGCCATACCGTCATGGGTCTCCTGGTCTCGGCCAGGCGGGCACCCGTCATGCTCGGACTGACCCGCGACAGGGAGGGCAGGCTCGGCTGGCTGTCGGAGATCCTGGCCCGCGTCGTCTACGCGGGATGCACGTTCGTGCCCTGGGACGTGGTCGCCTCCAGCGACACGGGCGAGGTGCACCTCAGCGCGCACCGCAAGCAGCTCAGTCGGGTGTAGATCACCGCAAATTGGTCGGTTTCAGTGCTTTGCAACCAGCTCTCTAGTCACATGCACTAACTTCACTGTGGTCAATAAGTCCACATTGTGAGTTGAGTGATGTCTGCGAATACGCCCCCCGGCGGCCAGGACCCTGAGCGGACCACGGCCTACCGATGGAACGAGGGTCAGCCGACGCCGCAGGGCGGCCAGCCGTACCCGCAGCAGCCCTACCCTCCCCAGCAGCAGCCGCAGTACCAGCAGCCCTATCAGCAGCAGCCGCAGTACGGCCAGCAGGGCCAGGCCCAGCAGGGCTACGGGCGGTCGAACCCCGGCCAGCAGGACTACGCCCAGCAAGGTTACGGCCAGCAGGACTACGCCCAGCAGGGCTATGGCCAGCAGCAGCCCGGCTACGGACAGCAGCAGCCGCACCAGCAGCAGAACCAGCAGTATTCCTACGGTGACCAGACCGTGCAGCAGCCTGCGGGATGGCAGCAGCAGGGCCCTGACGGGTGGGGTCCCCCCCAGCAGCAGCCTGCCAAGAAGAGCGGCAGGGGCTGGCTGATCGCGGGCATCGCGGCGCTGCTGGTCGTCCTCGTCGGAGGCGGCGGCGTCTGGGCCGCCGGTTCCTTCCTTGGCGGAGGCGGCACGCAGCCGCACGAGGTGCTCCCCGGCGGCGCCATGGCGTACGTGCGCCTCGACCTCGACCCCGCCGCCAACCAGAAGATCGCGCTGTTCAACCTGGCCAGGAAGTTCACGGTCACCAAGGACAGGATCACCGGCGACGACCCGCGGAAGGCTCTGTTCGACGCGATCAAGGCCGACAGCGAGGACCTGAAGAAGATCGACTTCGCCAAGGACGTCGACCCGTGGCTCGGCAGCAGGATCGGCGTCGCCGCCCTTCCCGCGCCCAAGGGCCAGGAGCCTGGCTTCGCCGTGGCCGTCCAGGTCAAGGACGAGGCGGCGGCCAAGGCCGGCATCGCCAAGCTGATGGGTGACGACAAGTACGGCATCGCCTTCCGCGAGGACTACGCGATCCTGTCCTCCGACCAGGCCGCGGCCGACAAGTACGCCGCCGGGCCCACGCTCGCGGAGAACGCCGACTTCAGCTCCGACTTCGACGCGCTCGGCGAGCCCGGCGTGCTGTCGACGTGGATGAGCGTCGGCAAGATGGCCGAGATGGCCGGGGAGATGAACGAGCAGGAGAAGCAGCTGCTGGAGAAGGCGAAGAACGCCCGGTTCGCCGCAGCCCTGCGCTTCGACTCCGCCTACGCCGAGTTCGCGGGCGTCGTCCGCGGCGCCGAGGCCATGGCGGTGGGCGACCCGCAGGCCGCCGACCTCTCCACACTGCCCGTCTCCACGGTGGGCGCGCTGTCGATCTCCGGCCTGGACGAGGCGATCACCAAGCAGTGGGCCGAGCTGCAGAAGACCATGGCCTCCTCCCAGGAGGGCGCCGGCTTCCAGCAGTTCGTGGACATGGCCCAGCAGAAGTACGGCCTGGCCCTGCCCGCCGACCTGTCGACGCTGCTCGGCAAGAATCTGACCCTCGCGGTCGACGGCGAGGGCCTGGCCAACCTCGGTCAGAGCGGCCAGATGCCCAAGGCTGGCGTGAAGATCGTCACCGACCCCGCCAAGGCGCAGGAGGTCATCGGGAAGATCGAGAAGGCCTTCACCGACCAGGGCCAGCCCGCCCCGCAGCTCGCCAAGGTGCCCGGCGACGGCACGATGACCATCGCGACCACGCCCGAGTACGCCAAGCTGCTGTCGGAGGACGGCTCGCTGGGCGACAGCGAGAGCTTCAAGACCGCGATCCCCGACGCGGGCAGCGCGACCTTCGCCCTGTTCGTGGACGTGGACAAGATCGAGCCGCTGTACCTGAACAACCTCACCGGCGACGACCAGGCCAACGCCAAGGTCCTCAGCGCGGTGGGCCTCAGCGGCAAGCAGAGCGGCGGCGAGGCCAGCTTCTCGCTCCGCGTCCTGTTCAACTGAGCGACTGACCGAAGGGCCGCGCTCCCGGTGTTCCCGGGGCGCGGCCCTGCTCGTTTTCACCCCTGAACAGCCGGCCCACCCCGACCCTGCTCGTTTCACCCCTGAACGGCAGGCCCACCCCTGAACGGCAGGCCCACCCCCGAACGGCAGGCACCGGCGCGAGAGACGGCGCGTGAGACTGGTTCATGGGGCGTGCGGCTCACCAGGGGAGCGGCCGGCCGTCCCTGAAGAAGCCGCCCGTGGGACCGCCGTCGGGCAGGGTGGCCGCCCAGACGATGCCGGCCGCGCCCTCCTCGACGGGCCGCCCGCCCGGGCCGCCCATGTCGGTGGCGACCCACCCCGGGCAGATCGCGTTCACCAGAATCCCTTCGGAGCGCAGCTCACCGGCCAGCATCCTGGTGAGCGCGTTGAGCGCGACCTTCGTGGTGTTGTAGGCCGGGGTGCCGCCTCCCATGCTCGCCAGCGACGCCGCCTCGCTGGAGACGTTGACGACCCTGGGGTGCCTGCTCTTGCGCAACAGCGGCAGCAGCGCCTGGGTGAGCCGCCACGGCCCGTACAGGTTGGTCTCGGCCGCTTCCCTGACGATGTCCAGGTCCGCGTCGATGGCGCGCTGCCAGGTGTCGTAGGTGATGGCGGCATTGTTGATCAGGACGTCCAGCTGCCCGAACCGCTCGGCGATCTCGGCGGCCGCCCGCTCGGCGTCGGCCTGCGAGGTGACGTCGAGCTGTAGCGCGTGGACGCCGGGCCCCAGCCGGTCCGCGGCGGCCGTGGCCGCCTCCATGGAGCGGGCGGTGAGCAGGACCGTGTGTCCGAGCCCGGCGAGCTGCCTGCCGATCTCGAGCCCGATCCCGCGGTTCCCGCCGGTGACCAGTGCGATCACGACGTCACCTCCCCCGTAGCTGACGTTTATGTTATAAACCGAGTATATGACATAAACATCACGGAACGGAGGAGCGATGCGCGCTGCGGGCCGTACCGGCTCGACCGACCTGGACGCCGTCGCCGACCTGCTGTGGCGCGCGGGCGACGAGCGGGCGGACGACGGCCGCGTCAGGCTCAGCGCCCGGCTGATCGTGGAGGCGGCCGTCACGATCGCCGACGCCGAGGGCCTGGACGCGCTGTCGATGCAACGGGTGGCGTCCGTGCTGGGCTACACCTCGATGGCGCTCTACCGGCACGTCCCCGGCAAGGACCAGCTCGTCGCGGCCATGACCGACGTGGCCACGGGCCGCCCGCCCGCGCCCGCGTCCCCGCCGCCGTCCTGGCGCGCCGAGATCGAGTCGTGGGTCGACGCGGTGTGGGAGGTCTATCTGCGTCACCCCTGGCTCGTGCGGGTGCCGACGAACAGCGCGCCCGTCGGCCCCAACGAACTGGCGTGGCTCGAGGCGTTGCTGGGCCCGCTGTCCCGCGCCGGGCTGGATCGCGCCGAACTGATCCCCATGGCCACGTTCATCAGCGGCGCCGTTCGCGGCCTGGCGAGAGCGGCCACCGAGCTCGACCCCGCGGCCGCGGCCGCCTACGGCCAGGTTCTGGCCCGGCACGTCGATCCCGGACGCTTCCCCGTGCTCTCGTCGCTCATGGCCGAGGACGGCCTCGTCGAGGACGACGGCGGCGACCTCACCCCGAGCGTCCACCACGGCATGAACCGCCTGCTTGACGGCATCGAGGCTCTGCGTGACCGCCGTTCCACCCAGAGGAAGGGCACGTGACATGGACGAGTTCCGCGTCAGAGGCTGACGGGCGCCGGCGGCATCGCGGCACACTCGACCCGATCGCCCCGCCGGTCGACCCGTTCGCCCCGCCGGTCGACGAGCCCGCCTCGCCTGACCCCCGAAAGCGGAAAACCCATTGCACCCCGGCCGGAAAGCTCGATAAGTGTGTCCCATGCTGACCGGAGAGCGCGTCCGCCTGCGAGCCCTGGAGCCGGCCGACAGCGAGGCCATGTGGCGCTGGTACCACGACCCTGAGGTCGGCCGATGGATGGACGGCTCGCCCCCCATCTCGCTCGCGCAGAACATGGAGAAGGGCGAGAACAGGCCGCGCAACACCTTCGAGGAGATGCTGCTCGGCATCGAGACGCTCGCCGAGCAGAAGCTGATCGGCTACGTCGCCCTCGGCGAGACGGACTTCGTCCACGGCGAGGCCATCCTGCAGAGCATCGCGATCGGCGACCGCGACCACTGGGGCGGCGGTTACGCCACCGACGCCCTGAGGGTGATCTGCAGGTACGCCTTCGAGGAGATCGGCCTGCACCGCGTGATGCTCTGGGTGGTCGCCGACAACACCGCCGCCGTGCGGGTCTACGAGAAGGTCGGCTTCGTCGAGGAAGGCAGGCGCAGGGAGGCGTTCCGGAGCAGGGGCAAACGGCACGACTTCCTCATGATGGGCCTGCTGGAGTCCGAGCTGCGGTGAGCGCCTGGCCCTGGGCTCACGCCCAGAGCTGACCTTCGAGCCTGGTCTCCGCCTCGTCGAGCGTGCCCTCGTAGGCGCCGGTCGACAGGTACTTCCAGCCGCCGTCCGCCACCACGAACACGATGTCGGCCCGCACGCCGGCCTTCACGGCCTTGCCCGCCATCCCCAGGGCGGCGTGCAGGGCCGCCCCCGTGGAGACGCCGGCGAAGATGCCCTCGGCGGCCAGCAGTTCCCTGGTACGGCGCAGCGCGTCGCCGGAGCCGACGGAGAAGCGCGTGGTCAGCACCGACTCGTCGTACAGCTCGGGGATGAAGCCCTCGTCGACGTTGCGCAGGCCGTACACGAGCTCGCCGTAACGCGGCTCGGCGGCCACGATCTGCACGTCCTGCACGTGTTCACGCAGGTAGCGGCCCACGCCCATGAGCGTGCCCGTCGTGCCGAGCCCCGCGACGAAGTGCGTCACCGTCGGCAGGTCCTGGAGGATCTCGGGACCCGTCGACTCGTAGTGGGAGCGCCAGTTGGCCGGATTGCCGTACTGGTAGAGCATGATCCACGACGGGTTCTCGGCCGCGAGCTGCTTGGCCCGCCTGACCGCCTCGTTCGAGCCGCCCGCCGCGGGCGAGGAGATGATCTCCGCTCCCCACATCCGCAGGAGCTGGCGGCGCTCCTCCGAGGTGTTCTCCGGCATGACGCAGATCAGCCTGTAGCCCTTGAGCTTGGCCGACATGGCCAGCGAGATGCCGGTGTTGCCGCTGGTCGGCTCCAGGATCGTGCAGCCTGGCGTGAGCAGGCCGTCCTTCTCCGCCTGCTCGATCATCCACAGCGCGGGACGGTCCTTGATGGATCCCGTGGGGTTGCGGTCCTCGAGCTTGGCCCAGATCCGGACGTCGTCGGAGGGCGAGAGCCTGGGCAGGCCCACGAGCGGCGTGCGACCGACGGAGTCGATCAGGGAGTCAAAGCGCATGGTGTACGGCTTCCGCTTCGGCGTTCACAGGGATCTGGGTTGTGTCCATCAAGGGGCGCCTTCGCCCGCGCCGTGGACCGGCCGTCAGACCGGCGCCTGCGCGGGCCCCGTCGGTTCGTCACCGGCTGGGGTCGGAGGCCGACCGAAGCCGGTCACCCGGCCCGTCGTTCAGCCCCGCCATCCGGGCCCTGCCGGTCCGGCCGGATGGCGACCGACCGGCCAGGACCGCGACCGTGGCGACCGTCAGGGCCGGCTCGCGACCGACCTGGCCGGACCGAGCGTTTCGGCCCGGATCGCGACCGACCGGGCCGGACCGACCGTTTCGGCCCCGATCGACCGCCTGGTGCCGATCAGGACCGGACGAGGCGGACGGCGACCGGCCGGGCCGGACCGACTGGCGCCGGGTGCGGCCGTGGGCGTGGTGGCGCCAGGGTCAGCGGGAGCCGCCGGCGACGGCGGGCAGCACGGTCACGGTGTCGCCGTCGGCGACAGGCGTGCCGAGCCCGCCGAGGAAGCGGACGTCCTCGTCGTTGAGATACACGTTCACGAAGCGGCGCAGCGCGCCCTGGTCGACCAGCCGCTCCTTGATGCCCGGGTGCCGGGACTCCAGGTTGCTGATCAACTCGTCGAGCGTGGCGCCCTCGGCGTCGACGGCCTTGGCGCCGTCGGTGTAGTTGCGCAGGATGGTCGGAATGCGAACCTCGATGGCCATCGCGGGTCAGTCTCCTCGTTCATGTCGTCGTCCACCGGGCAAACGCCGGTGCGGGATAAGGGATTCCGTGGAACTGCCGGTCAGCGACAGTCGTAGACGACAACGGACGGAGTGTGCGCGAAGAGGAAGCTCTGCACAGGCCGGACCGTCATGGACAGCAGTGTACCCACGGCGTGAATCGCCCCGGTTCGCCGTCTCATGTGATGGTCACCTCCTCCTCGGTGATCACCCCGTCGACGATGCGGTACGAGCGCAGCTCCGCCCGCTCACCCAGCTCCTCTCTGGTGGAGACGAGCACGTAGTGGGCGTTCGGTTCCGACGCGTACGACACGTCGGTGCGTGAGGGGTAGGCCTCCGTGGCGGTGTGCGAGTGGTAGATCACGACGGGCTCCTCGTCGCGGTCGTCCATCTCGCGCCACACCTTCAGCTGCTCGATCGAGTCGAAGCGGTAGAAGGTGGGCGAGCGCTCGGCGTTCTCCATCGGGACGAACCGCTCGGGAACGCCGCCACGACCCGCGATCACCCCGCACGCCTCGTCGGGGTGATCGGCACGGGCGTGCGCAATGATCTTGTCGACAAGATCCTGCGAGATCGTCAGCATGCTGCAGAGATTACCCGGGCGGTCGCGACCGACTCGACGCCCGGGGCCTGTCGCGCGACCCTCCGAAGCAGGACCCGGGCCCGAGGCGGGCGGGTCTACCAGAGGGCGCGGACGAGGGTGTCCTGGAGGTAGGTCAGCCAGTCGTAGGTCACGAAAGCCGGATACCGGGGATCGTCCTCCGACATCGTCGCGATCTCCTCGTGCACCTCCTCCGTCACCTCCAGCCGCGTGCCCAGCGCCAGCCGTACGTCGTTGAGCGAGCGCAGCCACGCCTGTGCCTGCTCGGCCGTGAGGTCGGTGCGCCCCGGTTTGGCGGTGTCCAGCATCGTCTGCGCGTCGGCCCGCTTGCCCTCCCGCAGCGTCGCCTCGGTGTAGCGGCGGAACTCCCCCGCCGACGCGTCGTCGGAGTACGCCGAGGGGAACAGCCGGGCCAGCACCGGGTCGGTGGGCGCCTCGGCCGAGCCGATGCCCAGCGCGCGCTCCAGCGGGTCGTCGCCGGTCTCCCCCGGCGCGACGAGGCCGAGCACCTGCGTCACCAGTGACCGCAGGATCGAGACCTCGGCGGCCTCGAACTGCGCGATGACCCCGCCGCCATGGCGGGACTTGAAGCCCGAGCTCACCGGCACCACCTCACGAGAGCGAGTCCGACTGGAGTGTCGCCCACAAGCCGTAGGAGTGAAGAATCTGCACATCGCGTTCCATTTCTTCACGCGTGCCGCTCGACACGACGGCCTTACCCTTGTGGTGAACGTCCATCATGAGCTTCTCGGCCTTCTCCTTGGAGTAGCCGAACACGGTCTGGAACACATAGGTCACATACGACATCAGGTTCACCGGGTCGTTCCAGACGATCGTGACCCACGGCAGATCGGGCCGGACGTCCGTTGAAGGACGCTCGACGGCGATTGGAGCGGTGCTACCCACATCCCCGAGTCTGCCCTATCTGGGCCGTAGTCTCGAACTCGTGAGAATGACCATGAGCACTGCGTTGCTTACAGATCACTATGAGCTGACGATGTTGCAGGCGGCGCTCCGCAGCGGAGCGGCGCACCGGCGAGCGGTCTTCGAAGTGTTCGCGCGCCATTTGCCTGGAGGAAGACGGTATGGGGTGGTCGCCGGCGTCGGCAGAGTGCTGGACGAGCTGGAGCGCTTCCGCTTCGGTGACGATGAGCTCACCTTCCTGCGCGAGCACAAGGTGGTGGACGAGCCGACTCTGGCGTTTCTCGCCGATTACCGATTTTCCGGCAGTATCTACGGCTACCGCGAAGGCGACCTCTACTTCCCCGCCTCGCCCATCCTCGTCGTGGAGGGCACTTTCGCCGAGGCCGTCCTGCTGGAGACGCTGGTCCTGTCCGTCCTGAACCATGACTGCGCGATCGCCTCGGCGGCCTCCCGCATGGCGAACGCCGCCGGCACGAGGCCGCTCATCGAGATGGGCTCGCGCCGTACCCATGAGCGGGCCGCGGTGGCGGCCGCCCGCGCGGCCTACATCGCCGGGTTCGCCGCGACGTCGAACCTGATGGCCGGGTACGAGTACGGCCTTCCCACCGCCGGTACAGCCGCGCACGCCTTCACTCTGCTGCACGACACCGAGCGGGCCGCCTTCGAGGCGCAGATCGCCTCGCTCGGCGAGAGCACGACCTTGCTGGTCGACACCTACAGCGTCGCCGAGGCCGTGGCGACGGCGGTGGAGCTGGCCGGCAACGAGCTCGGCGCGGTCCGCATCGACTCCGGCGACCTGGCCGCCGCGGCGCAGGAGGTGCGCGAGCAGCTCGACGCGCTCGGCGCGTTCAAGACGCGCATTCTGGTCACCTCCGACCTCGACGAGTACGCCATCGCCGCGCTCGCCGCGGCTCCCGTCGACGCGTACGGCGTGGGCACCTCGCTGGTGACGGGGTCGGGTGTGCCGACGGCCGCGCTGGTCTACAAGATGGTGGCCAGGGAGACCGCGTCGGGCAAGCTGGAGCCGGTCGCCAAGCGCTCGGTGGGCAAGCCGTCGCGCGGCGGGCGCAAGTACGCCTACCGTCTGCTGGACGATCAGGGCCATTTCGAGACTGAGCTGGTCACCACGTCGGACGTCGCCCCGGAGGGCGGGATCGCGCTGCTGCACGAGCTGGTGCGCGACGGCGAGCTCGTCGGCAGGGAGCCGCTGGAGGCGGCGCGCGAAAGGCATCGCGCGGTCGTCGGGCGGCTGCCGCAGGAGGCCCTCCACCTCGGAAGGGGGTACGCGGCCATCTCGACCGAGTTCGCCTGAGGCGAGCGGCCTGTCAGGACCCCCACCACCCCCGGCACGACGCGCCCGGCGTGAGTAGGCTCGATGGTGTGAGCACCGCATTGATCATCGTGGACGTGCAGAACGACTTCTGCGAGGGCGGCAGCCTCCCGGTGCAGGGCGGCGCGGCGGTCGCGACGGCGATCAGCGCGCACGTCGCCGCGCATCCCTACGACCACGTGGTGGCCACGCGTGACTACCACGTGGACCCTGGCGCCCACTTCGCGGACCATCCCAACTACGCCACGACCTGGCCGGCGCACTGCGTCGCGGGCACCAGCGGCGCGGACTTCCACCCGAACTTCGACACCTCGAAGGTCGAGGAGGTCTTCAGCAAGGGCGCGGGGGCGGCCGCCTACAGCGGTTTCGAGGGCGCGTCGAGCTCGGGCGTGTCCCTGGCCGAGTGGCTGGCCGAACGGGGCGTGCACGCGGTCGACGTCGTCGGCATCGCGACCGACCACTGCGTGCGCGCCACGGCGCTCGACGCGGTGGAGCACGGGCTGGCGGTCAGGGTACTGCTCGGCCTGACGGCGGGCGTGGCGAGGAACACCACGCAGGCGGCGTTGGGCCAGCTGAAGGACGCGGGCGCGATCCTCAGCGGAGCTCCCATGGTCGCGTGAGGTCACGGCGTGTAGACAGCGCGCAACGCTCGGGATATGTGATAGTCAAGGCGATGAGAACTCTCCGCTTCTGAACTACTACGGAGAGCTAGCAAGCTCACCCGACGCGTAGAGGAACGCCTCATGCTCGCCATCGCTCTTGGCATCGCCTGGCTGGTGCTGTCGCCGCTGTGCCTCTGGATCATCGTCCGCGGCCGCATGGGAGCCAAGGTCGGCGCCGTGCTCACGCTGGCCGCGATGGAGGTGGCGACGGTGGCGGTACGCCCCGCCCATGAGGCCCCGCAGGTCGTGGCGCACGACGTCCCCGCTCCCCCGCGTCCCTCGGCCGCCGACTGCGCGGAGCGGACGCCCGTCCCGCAGACGGCCCGGCTGGAGAAGGGCCACGAAAGCCTGGAGCTGTTCTGGTCGGCCGAGCCCGACGAGTGCAGGACCGCCAAGGTCGTCCTGCGCCACAGGGGACGCGAGCTGCGGGTCTGGGTGCACGAGGGCCCGCTGCGCGGTCACCACGTTGGCGTGCGGACGGTTCCGGTGCGTGTCGAGGGCGGCACGGCCTCGCTCCGGCTCGCCCTCGACCTGCCGGAGCGAGCCCACTACCGGACGGTCGACGGGCGCAGCGGCAGGGACATCGCCCCCAGACACGAGCAATGACCTCTTCGAGGCGCCGGTGACGTCCCTTCGATCGGGGCGCTGAATCGCCCCACCGCTCCGGGACGACCGGTGTGCTCTGACCAGGCCACGAAGAAGGGCGGCCACCAGGTGATCCTCGGTGGCCGCCCTTCAGCGCGCGTTCATCGGGAGCGTTGCGTCGCCCAGTGACGGATCTTGTCGATGCGCTCCTTGACCTGCTCGCCCGTCGCCTGGGCGATCGGCGGCCCCCCGCAGGCGCGGCGCAGCTCGGAGTGGATCACTCCGTGCGGCTGCCCCGTGCGATGGTTCCACGCGCCCACCAGGCCGTTGAGCTCCTTGCGCAGCTCGGCCAGCTGCTCGTGCGGCGACAGCACGGGCTCGGCCGGCTTGGGCGCGCGCCGCTTGGCGGCCTGCTGGTCCGCCTGCCGCTTGCGCAGCAGCGAGGCCACCTGGTCGGGCTCCAGCAGTCCTGGCAGCCCGAGGAAGTCCTCCTCCTCGGCCGATCCGACCTCCGCGCCGGTGCCGAACTCACCGCCGTCGAACAGCACCCTGTCGAAGGTCGCCGTGGCCTCCATCGTCTCGAACGGCAACTCGTCGCCGAGGACGTCAGGATTGTCCTTCTTGCGGTTGGCGTCGTCCAGCAGGCTGTCGTCGAGGCCGTCCTCCGGCGGGCGCTTGTTGAGGACGTGGTCGCGCTCGACCTCCATCTCGTTGGCCAGCCCCATGAGGGTCGGCACGGACGGCAGGAAGACCGAGGCGGTCTCGCCGCGCTTGCGGGCGCGCACGAAACGCCCGACGGCCTGGGCGAAGAACAGCGGGGTGGAGGTCGAGGTGGCGTAGACGCCGACGCACAGGCGCGGGATGTCGACGCCCTCGGAGACCATGCGGACGGCCACCAGCCACCGGTCCTGCGAGGCGGCGAACTGCTTGATCTTCTTGGACGCGCCCGGGTCGTCGGAGAGCACGACCGTGGCGCCCTCGCCGGTGATGTTGCGCAGGTGACGGGCGTAGGCGCGGGCCGCCTCGTGGTCGGTGGCGATGACCAGGCCGCCCGCGTCGGGGACGCCGCGCCGTACCTCGGTGAGGCGGCGGTCGGCGGCCTGCATGACCTGGCGGATCCAGTCGCCCTTGGGGTCGAGCGCGGCCCGCCACGCCTGGGAGAGCTGGTCCTTGGTCAGCGGTGTGCCGAGCGTGGCGGCGATCTCGTCGCCGGCGCGGGTGCGCCACTTCATCTCGCCGGAGTAGGCCAGGAAGATGACGGGCCGGACGACGCCGTCGGCCAGCGCGGGACCGTAGCCGTAGGAGTAGTCGGAGACGCTGCGCTTGAAGCCCTCGGCGTCGTCGGCGTACTCGACGAAGGGGATCGGGCTGTCGTCGGAGCGGAACGGCGTGCCCGTCAGGTGGAGGCGGCGGGTGGCGGGCTCGAAGGCCTCCCTGATGCCGTCGCCCCAGGACTTGGCGTCACCCGCGTGGTGGACCTCGTCGAAGATGACGAGCGTCTTGCGGGCCTCCGTGCGGGCCCTGTGGAGCGCGGGGTGCATGGCGACCTGGGCGTAGGTGACCGCGACCCCGATGTAGTCACGCGAGGTGGTGCCCTGGCTGTTCTTGAACTCGGGGTCGATCGCGATGCCGACCTTGCCCGCCGCGTCGGCCCACTGCCGCTTGAGGTGCTCGGTCGGCGTGACGATGGTGATCGCCCTGATCACGCCCTGGGCGATCAGCTCGCTGGCGATGCGCAGCGCGTAGGTGGTCTTGCCGGCTCCGGGGGTCGCCACGGTCATGAAATCCCGTGGCTCGCGCCGGAAATAGAGGTCGAACGCCTCCTGCTGCCAGGCACGCAGCTTGGTCGCCGTGCCCCATGCGGCGCGGTCGGGATAGGAGGGCGACAGGTGGGATGCCGCGAACGTACTCACGCCATCACCTCTGGGACTCGTGTGCTTCGCTCTCTCACAGTGACCCAAGGGTAATCGGGGGCACCGACAAGACGTGCCGTGCTATGGGGATCCTGGCCAAGCTCACCTCTGCGTGCTATTGGGCTTATCGCACGCTCGTCATGACCGCCTCGAGCGCCTGCCTGCTGGGGGTTTGGTCGGGTTGGAGCAGGCCGACGACGACCACACTCCTCCCCGGCTTCGTGAGAAGCATCACTCGAAGATACGCGGGCTGGTTCACCACGTCCTTGTACTCCGCGCGCAGCGAACGCGTGTGCCCACTGTATGGGCCGATCGCGATGGATCTGTCCTCGACGACGGTCACCTCGTCGCCGTGCAGCAGCAGGCGCGAGTAGAGCTCGGCCGCCTCCGCGGTGGCCCTGGCGGCGGCGCCAGGGGCGCTCCCGGCGGGCTCGCTCGGCCTGGCCATCACCAGAGCCCCGCCCGCCGAACGCGCGGCCGAGGTGAAGCCGGTGACCGGCGGCACGGGATCCTCCCGCCACCCTTCGGGCAGCGGGATCGTGACGCCCGCCGCCGCGTCGCTCAGCCGCGCCGCCTGGGCCCGTTCCGGTACGGCCAGCCGCAGCACGACCACGACCAGCCCCGCCACCATCCCGCCCGCCACGACCAGCGCGAGGACGGCCCCCGCCCTGGCACGCCACCCGCCACCCGCCCTCCTGGGCGCGGTGGGGGCGCCGTACAACCGGGCGGACGGCGGCAGCGGCTCGGTGAACGGCTCCGGCGCCGACCGCTCCACCGTGCGCCTGAGCCGGGGGTTCCAGGGCGCCTCCGGATCCTGCGAACCCGGCGGCCACACCCGGCGATCGTCCTCCATGCCGCCGTCTTATCACTCCTTCACGCCGCCATCAGGGGATTCGTGATCGCTGGGACGCGAGGGGGAAATGAGTTCAGGACCTGATCCTGGAGGCGACGACCACGGCCGTCAGCGCGACGGCGCCCATGAGAAGCGCGATCACGACGAACCCGACGGAGATCCGGTCGGGCGCGTGGCCGATCAGGTTGATGAGGGCGCCGCCGACGCCGATGGCCAGAGCGGACCCGAGGGTGTCCATGACCTGCAGCGCCGCGGAGTTCTTGCCCTGCTCCGCCTCGGGCGACTGCTTCATCATGGTCACGCTGACCGTGGTGACGGCGATGCCCATCCCCAGGCCCGCGACGATCCAGGCGGGCACGGCGATCCAGCCGCTGAAGGAGGGCAGCGCGGTGAGCATCGTGAGCAGGACGCCGAACAGGACGGCGGTGGCGCCGAGGCGCAGGAGCTTCTCGGGCGCGTGGGCCCGCCTGCTCTGCAGGTAGGAGCCGGTGGACCAGCCGAGCGCGCCGGTGGTGAGCGCGATGCCCGCCTGCGTGGTGCCGAAGTGCTGGACCTGGATGAGGACGAGCGGGATGAAGGAGTTCACGCCGAAGAAGGCGGCGGAGTACATGCCGCGCATCATGATCGTGGTGGGCAGGCCTCGGGCCAGCCTGAGCGCTCCTCTGGGCAGCAGCCTGGGCAGTCCGATGACCAGCAGGACCAGGCCCCCGACGGTCTCCAGCGCGCCGGCGAGGGGCGCCGCGTGCAGCTTGTCGATGCCGAACAGCAGCAGGCCCGCGCCCGCCGCCGTGGCGGCTGCCGACAGGATCCGCAGCGCCGCCCCCGGCTCCGGCTCGGCCGCCTCGTGGGAGCTCTGCCTGAGCGCGGGCAGCAGCATGACCAGGGCCGGCACGACGAGCGGGCAGATGCCGTAGAACACCCAGCGCCAGCCGACGGAGTCGGCCACGAGCCCCGCCACGGCCGGGCCGACCATGGCGGGCACCACCCACGCGGCCGAGAGCCCGGCGAAGACCTTGCCCCTGGCCTCGGGCGGGTAGACGCGGGCGATCATGACGTAGATGGCGACGATGGTCGAGCCACCACCGAGCCCCTGCACGACCCTGGCCAGGACGAACAGCTCCTTGTTGCCCGCCGCGCCGGCCAGCGCCATGCCGACGACGAACAGCCCGACGCCCGCCACGAACGGCAGCGCGTGACCCTTCCTGTCCGACCACAGGCCTGCCACGACGTTGGCGAACAGGCCGGCGATGAGGAAGGCGGAGAAGCTCATGCCGTACAGGTCGAGGGCGTCGAGCTCGCGCGAGATCGCGGGCATCACGACGCCGACGGACATCCCCTCGAAGGCCACGAGAGTGACACAGAGCAGGATGCCGACGGTCGCCGTGCGGTACTCAGGACCGAAGATGCGAGGGGGTGCGTATGGAGTGTCGGGAGTCTTCGGTGCTGTCACCCCAACATCCTAGTTGCACCGAAATCTCACCTGGCCGGCTCGGTACCCTCCGCAGCGGCGGCCTCCCTGTTCTCCACCGCCCTGTAGGCCGTCCACATCTCGTGCATGCGGACCGCCTGCCCCTGGGTGAACTCCGTCATGCACGCGTCGAAGCTGTAGTCCATGTAGTTGTGGATCGCGTCGAGACCGGGCTGGGCGCAGGTGTCCTTGCCCTCCGGGCAGCCCGCCGTCGGCTGGTCCTGGAACGGGGTGTCGTCGACGCCGTCGCCCGTGCCCGTGCAGCCGTTCTCGAAGGTGTGGAACAGCCCGAGCCAGTGCCCGATCTCGTGGACGGCGGTCGCGCCCCTGTTGAAGTTGGCGAGCGTGCCGCCCGGCAGGCTGCGCCAGTCGATGACGACGCCGTCGCTGACGGGCATGGCCTGGTACCAGAAGGCGTAGGTCGAGTAGCCGAGCATGAGCGGTGTCAGCTGGCCGATGTACAGGTTGAGCGTGTCGGACCCGCCCTGGCGCAGCCGCGTCTTCATCGCGGTGTCGTTGGCCAGCGGGTTGGCGAACCACTGCGGCCTGTTGGTCACCGTCACGCCGTCGAGGCGGAAGCGCATGCCGGTGTCGACGCCGCCGTACTGGCCTGCGTAGGCCGCGTTGATGACGGCCACCTGGGCACGGACCGCCTCGTCGGTCGGCCGCAACTGGCCGTCGGTCAGCACGTGGACCCACGTCGGCACGGTGACGACGGCGGGAGGGGCGGCCTGCAGCCTGTGCAGCCGCTGGCCGAGGTCGCCGAGCACACCGGCGACGGACGCATGGCCAGGCTCGGCCCGGCCGTGCCCGTCCGGCACGGCGGGCCAGCAGCCCTCAGATGTGGCCGCGGACGCGTCCGCGGGTGGTACGACAATGTGCCCGATCATTGCGAGCAGGCACATCAGAGCAGCGGCAGACGCGCGCCGAGCCATGCGATCCCCCGATACGGCATGAGCTGGTCAATATCGCGACCTTAGCTCCACCGTGGGGCGATCACCCGTGATCGACACTCACTGAGTGTTACTGCTTGTTGTCGTCTCCGTCGCCGCCACCCTTGGGCAGGCCCTCATAGATTTCCTTGCATTCGGGGCATACCGGGTACTTCTTGGGGTCGCGACTGGGTACCCAGACCTTGCCGCACAGAGCGCGGATCGGCGTGCCGGTCACCATACTCTCGGTGATCTTGTGCTTGTCGGCATAGTGGGCGAACCGCTCGTGGTCGCCGTCGCCGTGCGACAGCCGCGGCGTCGTTTCCTGCTCGGGAAGGATCTTCGTGCTCACGCCATCGAGTCTATGCCGATCCGGAGCCCGTCCATGAAAAGGAGACGGCTCCCGCCGAGGGTGGCGGGAGCCGTACGGGAGGCGCGATCTCAGCCGACGTGGACGGGAGCGCCCTCGGTCGGCGCGCTGCCGCGCTTGACGAACAGCGCCAGGACCGCGGTGAGGATCGCGACGCCGGTGCTCACCAGGAACGCCAGGTGCATGCCGTCCATGAACGAGTTGTGCACCGCCGTCGTGACCAGTTGGGCGACCTCGGCGGGCAGGCCCTGGGTGGGGGCCGTGCCGAAGGCCGCCGCCTTCTCCAGCAGGTGCATCTGCTCCGGCTTGATCGCCTGCGCGGCGGGGCCGAGGTGGCCGGGCAGCTTGTCGGCGATCTCGCCGGCCATGACCGCGCCGAGGATGGCGGTGCCGAGCGCGCCGCCGACCTGCATGGCCGACTGCTGCACGCCGCCCGCCACACCCGCGTACTGCGGGTCGACGTTGCCCACGATGATCTCGGTGGCGCCGACGAAGACCGGCGAGAGGCCGAAGGCCAGCACCAGGAACGGGATGCCGCTCTCGACGAAGGTGGCCTCGACGCCCAGGCGGGACATGAGGAACATCGCCAGGGCGGTGATCAGCAGACCGGACGCCATCGTGATCTTCGGGCCGAGCTTGCCGATCGCCATGCCCGCCAGCGGCGAGGCGATGATCATCCCGGCGCTCATCGGCAGCATGCGCAGGCCCGCCTCCAGCGGGGTCAGGCCGTGCACGCCCTGGAAGAAGAAGCCCAGGAAGAACATCGCGCCGAACATCGCGAAGGCCACCATCATCATCAGGCCCGTGCCGATGGAGACCGAGGGGTTCTTGAAGATCGACAGCGGCACCAGCGGGGTGCGCGCCGCGGTCTGCCAGAAGATGAACACCGCCGTCAGCACCGCGAAACCGATCAGGAAGCCGATGGTCTTGGCGTCGCCCCATCCCCACTCGGGGGCCTTGATGATCGACCAGATCAGCGAGAACATCGCGCCGGACAGCAGCACCACGCCCAGCCAGTCGACCCTCGACAGCAGCCGGGACTTGCTCTCCTTGATGATCACGACACCCATGATCAGGGCGGCGACGCCGACAGGGCCGTTGATGAAGAAGACCGACTGCCAGCTCACGTTCTCCACCAGCAGGCCGCCCACGATCGGCCCAGCGGCGCTGGACAGGCCGATGATGGCACCCCACGCCCCCATCGCCTGGTTGAGCTTGGGGCCGGGGAAGGCGTTGCGGAGCAGGGCGAGGGCGGCGGGCTGCAGCAGCGCGCCGAAGAGGCCCTGGAGCACACGGAAGAAGATCAGCGCGGTGATGGAACCGGTGAAGCCGATCGCCAGCGACGTCACGGTGAAGCCCGCGACACCGATCAGGAAGATCCGCTTGTGGCCGAACAGGTCACCCAGCTTGCCCGCGGTGATCAGGAAGACCGCCAGGGCCAGAAGGTAACCGCTCGTCACCCACTGGAGGTCGGATAGAGATGCCTGCAGCTCCCTGCCGATGACCGGGTTGGCGATGCCCACCACGGTGCCGTCGAGCATGACCATGATCACACCAAGCGAGACCGCCAGGAGCGTCAACCATGGACTGCCCTTCGCATCCCCTTCATCGGCAGACGGCGATGGCGCCGCCACGGTCTTGGCTTGAGCCATGGGAGTCCCCCTAAGTACTGACGATTCGGTAGCCTGAGTAATTTATGGCACAGACTGACAGATGACAAATGGGTTTGTTTGCCATCTTCCGACATATGGCACACTGTGACAGGGAGGTGGCCATGGGGCTACGGGAGCGTAAAAAAGAGAAGACGCGTCTGGCGATTCTCGACGCGGCGCTCGACCTGTTCCTCGAACAAGGATACGAGACGACCACGGTCGAGCAGATCGCGGGGTCGGTAGAAGTCTCCGCCCGGACGTTCTTCCGCTACTTCACCAGCAAGGAACACGTCGTGCTGTGGTTCCACGACAACAGTGAGGAGCTTCTCACCGAGGCCCTCGAGGAGTGCCCTGACGACGAGCCGCCCTACACCGCACTCCTGCGTGCCCTGCGAACCATGATGCAAGTGTTCAGGGAGGCAACGCCCGAGGAGAACGAGAGATTCCTCAAGATGCAGCAGCTTCTCGAGAGCAATCCCGCCTTGGCGGGCAGGAGCGTGGCGCGCGGGGTCGAGACCGAGCGGCGCCTGGCCGTCGAGATCGCCCGGCGCCAGGGCCTCGACGCCGAGACCGACCAGCTCCCCCACCTCGTCGTCGCCTACGCGATGGCGACGATCCGCGTCGGCTTCGAGTGCCCGCGGCCGAAGGTGACCAACACGCAGGAGATGCTGGGGCGCGTGGAGGCCTGCCTCGCCCTCTCCGAGCGCAGCTTCCTGCCCGGGTGGGATCTGGCCGGCTAGTTCATCGTCGGATCGTCGGGGTGGGTGGCGACGAAGGCCAGCTCACCCCGCTGCCTGCGCAACACCGCACGCCACAGGCGACCGGGATCGGCGTCGAAGGTGTCGCCCACCTCCGAGTCGACGACGTACCACGCCCCTTCGGCGATCTCGCTCTCCAGCTGGCCCGACGTCCACCCCGCGTAACCGGCGAAGATCCGCATCTGGGCGATCTCCCCCGCCAGGATCTCCGGCGGCGCGTCCAGGTCGACGGTGCCGAGCCTGGCCACCGACGGCGTGCCCGCGTGCAGCCGCCGCCAGCCCAGCGGCTCCTCCCCGCTGGGCACCGCGGCCAGCGCCAGCGCGCTGTCGGTCTGCACGGGACCGCCCTCGAACAGGACGGCGGGCCCGCTCACGAGTGTGTCCCACACCGGAAGCACCTGGGTGACGGCGATCTCGCTCGGCCGGTTCAGCACGACGCCGAGGGTGCCACCGTCGACGTCGTGTTCGAGGATCAGCACCACGCTCCGCCGGAAGTTGGGATCGTCGAGCAGTGGCGTCGCCACCAACAACCCGCCGACGTAGATCGCCTCCGCCATGCATCCATCATGACCGGTGCACGGGCCATCCCGCGCCCCCGGGTTCGCGATGTTACAGAGCGAACACAAATGGGCACCGTAGGTAGCAAAGATCGTAATCTTTGCGCGCTCGGGAGGAGCCATGATCACCGGAAGCCGACTGGCCCTCCTCGCGCTGTCCGTTCCGATCGGGGCGAAACTCTTCTCACCGGGGACCGCCGTCTCCGCGCACGACAACGACCCTTTCACGATGTCGCTCAGCGACGCCAAGTGCGACACGAACATGGTCGCCGTGGTCCTGAGGAGCAACAGCGACTACGCGGCGGGGTTCACCGTACAGAAGGACGACCACCTGGTGGAGCGCGGCACGGTGCGGGCGCGCAGGAGCACGACGGTGTACGTGCCGCTCGCCCGCGGCAGGTCGGCCAACATCGAGGCCAACTACGTGGGCGGCGACTCCGACGACAAGCTGGTCGACTCCCAGCGGGTGTACAACAGCTGCCGTCGGTCCGGAGGCGGATGGGGTGACGACGACTGGGGGCACGGCCGCTGGGAGAACTGGCGGGACGGAGACGGGCGCCTGCCGTACACGGGGCCGCCCGCGGACCTGATGGGCAAGCTGGCGACCGGGGCCGGGCTGGTGCTCATGGGCGGGATCGTGTGGTGGTACGGGTCGATCTGGCCGCGCCAGACGCCCGACGGACCGCTCACCGGCACCCGCACACCGCGCCGCCGCTACCCGAAGCTCAAGCCGTAGCCCGCCCTGGTCCCGGCCGCACGGCTGGTCACACGGCGAGCCGCGGCGCGCCTGTCCGGCCGCGCGCACTCGCCGTACTACCCCCAGGCCCCCGTTGCAGCCAAATGGGTCTACAGTTCCCTTAACAACCGCGAGCGTGCTACCGTCTGCTCCATCTTAAAGGAACTTGCGACCCATTAAGGGGATGCTGATGACCACGTTGGCCGTGCGCGCTCCCGCCACCACGATGGCGGGTCGGCAGAAACTGACCCTCGTCCTGCTGCTCGGCGCCCAGTTCATGCTCGCCGTCGACTTCTCGATCCTGAACGTCGCCCTGCCCGTCATCGGACAGGGCCTCGGCTTCCAGTTGTCGAACCTCCAGTGGATCGCCACCGCCTTCGCGTTGGCGGCCGCCGGGTTCACGCTGCTGTTCGGCCGCATCGCCGACCTGTTCGGCAGGCGGCGGCTCTTCCTCGGCGGCATGGCGCTGCTCGGCCTGTCGTCCCTGGTGGGCGGGCTGGCCACCTCGCCGAGCATGCTGCTGGTCGCCAGGGTCGCCCAGGGCCTGGCCACCGCGATCGTCACACCCGCGGGCCTGTCGTTGCTGACGACGTCCTTCCCCGAGGGTCCCCTGCGCGACAAGGCGCTCGGCCTGAACGGCGCGCTGATGTCGGCGGGCTTCACCTCGGGCGCGGTGCTCGGCGGCGTGCTGACCGAGTTGCTGAGCTGGCGCTGGGCGTTCTTCATCAACGTGCCGGTGGCGCTCGCCGTCCTGGTCGCGGCGCCTGCCGTACTGGCCGAGAGCAGGCACGAGCGGCGGCCCACGATGGACGTCCCCGGCGCGGTGACCGTGACCGCAGGGCTGCTCGCGCTCGTCTTCGGCCTCACCCAGGCCGGCGAGTACGGCTTCGCCTCGCCCGTCGCGCTCGGCGGGCTCGCCGCCGGCGCGGTTCTGCTGGTGGCGTTCTGGTTCGCCGAGCGCAGGGCCGCCTCGCCGCTGGTGCCCGTCACGGTCCTCAGGCGGCCGAGCGTCAAGTGGGGCAACCTGGCCGGGCTCCTGGCCTTCGCCACCGAGACGTCGCTGGTCTTCCTCATGACGCTCTACCTACAGAAGGTGCTCGGCTACTCCGCGCTGGCCACCGGGCTCGCGTTCGGGGTGCTCGGTCTCGGCACGGTGGTGGGCGGCGTCGGCGCTCCCCGCGTCATCGCCCGTCTCGGCAGCCGCGCCACGCTGATCACCGGTTTCGCCGTCCAGGCCGCGGCGACCGCCTCGCTGGCGCTGCTCGGGACCTCGCAGGAGTGGATCTGGCTGCTGCTGGTGTCCACCTTCGTCGGCGGCGTCGGGAACATGCTCGCGATCGTCGGCTTCATGGTGACCGCCACCTCGGGCCTGCCCGACTCCGAGCAGGGCCTGGCCACCGGCCTGGCCACGATGACGCAGCAGGTGGGGATCACGATGGGGATCCCGGTCATGAGCGCCGTCGTCACGGCGGCGATGTCGGTGGACGCGGACGTCCTCGGCGGCGTCCGGGTCGCCGTCCTCGTCAACGCGGCCCTCGTCCTGCTGGGCATCGCGGTGAGCGCCACCCTGCGGAAGCCGGCCGCCTCGGAATGACCCGCGCTCCGGCCGCACGACCGTCGCCGCTCCCCCGGGCACGAAGACCCGGGGAGAGCGGCTTCTCGGCTGCTGCCCTGGACACGGCGGGGCAGCGGTGACGAGCCAGGAGGCTCCGGCCTCCGGGTCGGATCAGGCCTCGGTGAAGCCGCGGGCCCGGCCGCCGGCCGAGTCGCGGACGGCGGCGGCCACGGCGGTGGCCACGTCCGGGTGGAAGACGCTGGGGATGATGTAGTTGGGCCCGAGCTCCTCGGGCGTCACCACCGCGGCGAGCGCCCCCGCCGCCGCCAGCAGCATCTGCTGGGTGACCTCCGTGGCCTGGGCGTCGAGCAGGCCGCGGAAGACGCCGGGGAAGGCCAGCACGTTGTTGATCTGGTTGGGGTAGTCGGAGCGGCCCGTGGCCACGACGGCCGCGTGCTCGCGGGCGTCGTCGGGCGAGACCTCGGGCTCGGGATTGGCCAGGGCGAACACGACCGCGTCCGAGGCCATGGTGGCGATGTCGTCGCCGTTCAGGATGCCGGGGGCCGACACGCCGACGAAGACGTCCGCGCCCTTGACCGCGCCGCGCAGGTCGCCTGAGTAGCCCTCGGCGTTGGTGTGCTCGGCGATCCAGCGCAGGGAGTCGTCGAGGTCCTCGCGGTTGCGGTGGACGGCGCCCAGGTAGTCGCAGACGATCACGTTGCGCGCGCCCGCGGCCAGCAGCAGCCTCAGGACCGCGGTGCCGGCCGCGCCCGCGCCCGCCATCGTGATGCGGACGTCCTCGAGCGGCTTGTCGACGACACGCAGGGCGTTGGTCAGCGCGGCGAGCACGCAGATGGCGGTGCCGTGCTGGTCGTCGTGGAAGACCGGGATGTCGAGCAGGTCGCGCAGGCGGGCCTCGACCTCGAAGCAGCGCGGCGCGGAGATGTCCTCCAGGTTGATGCCGCCGAAGCCGGGCGCGATGGCGCGGACGATGGAGACGATCTCGTCGACGTCCTGCGTGTCGAGGCAGATCGGCCACGCGTCGATGCCCGCGAACCGTTTGAACAGCGCCGCCTTGCCCTCCATGACGGGCAGCGCGGCGGCGGGGCCGATGTTGCCGAGGCCGAGCACGGCCGAGCCGTCGGTGACGACCGCGACGCTGTTGCGCTTGATGGTGAGCCGGCGCGCGTCCTCGGGATTGCGGGCGATGGCCATGGAGACGCGGGCGACGCCCGGCGTGTACGCCATGGACAGCTCGTCACGGTTGCGCAGCGGCACCTTCGACTTCATCTCGATCTTGCCGCCGAGGTGCATGAGGAAGGTGCGGTCGGAGACCTTGTGGATGACGACACCCTCGACCGCCTCGAGCTGGTCGACGATCTGCTGGGCGTGGTCGGTGTCCCTGGCCGCGCAGGTGACGTCGATGCGGAGCTTCTCGTGACCCGCGTTGGTGACGTCGAGCGCGGTGACGACGCCACCGGCCGACTCTACGGCGTGGGTCAGCTGGCTGACCGCCTTGCCTCCCGCCGGCACCTCGAGCCGCACGGTGATGGAGTAGGACACGCTCGGGACGGTGGCCACGTCTATCGCTCCTTTGCGCCTGACCAAGGATGCATCCATGGTGCCACCTCCGACGAGTCCTCTCGACAGCAGCCTTTACGAGCTTGTTTACGGACATTTCCGGAAAGGGAGAACTCTTTCTTGATCGGGTGTTCACCGTCCCAGGCAACCGTCTGAGGCGCCCCCACGAACCCCTCAAGGAGCACCATGTCCCGCGTGACCGCCCTGCTCGCCGCGACGGCACTGGCCGTACTGACGTCGGCGGCCCCCGCCGTCGGCACCACCGGCAGGTCCGACGTCAGGATCAACCAGATCCAGACCATGGCCACCCACAACAGCTACCACCGCGAACTGACCGACGCCGAGAAGGACGTTCAGCGCAAGACGGACGCCAACTGGTGGAACCTGCAGTACTCCCATCCCGCCATCCCGCACCAGTTCGGCACGCAGCGGGTGCGCGGGATCGAGCTCGACGTCTTCCCCGACCCGCAGGGCGGCCTGTACACCAAGCCGCTGGTGCGCAGGGACGCGGGGCTGCCGCCGCTGCAGGACCCGAGCCTGGCCGCGCCCGGCTTCAAGGTCCTGCACTGGGCCGACCACGACTACGGCACCAACTGCTCGACACTGGTCGCCTGCCTGCGCCAGGTGCGCGACTGGTCGGACGCCAACCCCGGGCACGTCCCGCTGACCATCCTCACCGAGCTCAAGAGCACCGACCCCGCCAAGGAGGCCATGGGCGGCGCCAAGAGCCCCGCCTGGGACGCGGCCCTGCTCGGCGCGCTCGACGCGGAGATCCGCACCGTGTTCTCCGAGGAGAGGCTGATCACCGCCGACGACCTGCGCAAGCCGGGCCTGTCACTGGAGGAGAGCGTGCTGAAGCACGGCTGGCCGCGCCTCGAGTCCTCGCGCGGCAAGGTGATGTTCTTCATGGACAACTCGGCGCCCGCCGTCCAGACGCCCTACCTCACGGGCCACCCGAACCTGGAGGGCAGGGTCCTGTTCACCAACTCCAGGCCTGGCCGCCCCGACGCCGCCTTCATCGGCTGGAACGACCCGCTCGGCGCCAACACCGCCCAGATCCAGGACTTCGTACGGCGTGGCTACTACGTCCGCACCCGCTCGGACGTCCCGTTCACCGAGGCCAGGTCGGGCGACACCACGCGGCTGAAGGCGGCGCTCGACAGCGGCGCCCAGATGATCAGCACGGACTTCCCCGTGGTCGGCCTGTCGGCGCGCAACGGCACCGACTACGTGGCCGAGCTGCCGGGCGGCGCGACCGCGCGCTGCAACCCGGTCATCGCGCAGCGCGGCTGCCGCGACCACACGCTGGAGCCTCGCGTCAGGCAAGCGCCTCAGCAGCCGTGACGATGATCTCGACGCAGGCCCCCACGGGGATCATGGTGCTGTCGAGGACGAGCTGGTAGTGCTGCGGATCGGCCGGGTCGGCCCGGTAGAAATGCCGGACATATGCCGACCTGGCCCGATCGTTGTCCTCCACCAGCTTGCGCGCCGCCCGTTCGGACACGTCGGCGAGCGAGGCGGTCTGGAGCACCCGCCTGCGCAACGGCGCGTCGAGACGAACGTGCAGGGCGCCGGGATGCTCGGCCAGGACCAGCGCGCCGGCGCGACCGAGGAACACCCCGCCCGTGGACCGGGCGGATTCCTTGATCATGCGTTCGATGCGATTGACGAACTCCTCCGGCGCCAGCGGCATCGCCCCCGGCAGGTACATGTCGACTCCCCCGAAGGTGACCGTCGGCAGCCGCATCGCCCCTGAGAGCAGCCGTCCGAGGCCGTGTTCCGCCCTGTCGTCGTGGACCAGCACCTCCTCCAGCGAGCAGCCGAGCTCCTGGGCCACCGCGCTGGGAATCGCTCTGTCGACGAAGGGCACGCCAAGGCGTTCGGCGACGGCCGGGCCGATGATGCTCCCAGCCGTGCCGTACGTCGCCGAGATGGTGACGACCCGCATGCCTCCAGGCTAGAACAGCGCGCTCGAAAGCGCTCTACGTCCCTTGACCAAAGCGGGATCGTCGGCAGGAAGCGCGTCGAACAGACCGAGCAGGTGCTTGCGCACGGTGTCGCGCTCCTCGCCCGAGGTGCGCTTGACCAAACCGACGAGCCGGTCGAAGGCCTCCTCGACGTTGCCGGAGAGCATCTCCATGTCGGCGGCCAGCAGCTGCGCCTCGATGTCGGCGGGATCCTGCAGGCGGCGCTGCACGTCGGCGGGATCGACCTCGGCGGTGCGCTTGATCAGGCCCACCCCCGCCAGACCCATCTTGGCGTCCTCGTTGCCCGGCGAGCGGGCCAGCAGGCGCTCGTAGGCCGCGGCGGCCGCGTCGAGGTCGCCCTCGTCGATGGCCTGCTCGGCCGCGGCGAGGTCGGGGTCGACGGGAGGAGCCTCGGGCGCGGCGGCGCCCGGCTCGGTGGCCGGCGGCCTGGCGTCGGGGTTGGCCTCGTAGAACTGCTCGACCGCGCCCATCAGCTCGTCGAGCCAGCGGCGCACCTCCTCCTCGGGCAGCACCTGCTGGAAGCCGGTCACCGCCTGACCCTGGAAGATGGCCAGCACCGTCGGCACGGCCTGCACCCGCAGCGCCTGCGCGACCTGGGGACTGGCGTCGACGTTGACCTTGGCCAGCGTCGCCCTGCCGCCGAGGTCGGTGACGACCTTCTCCAGGATGGGGCTGAGCTGGGCACTGCCGGGGGCGCGCGGCGACCAGAGGTCGAGGATGACCGGGACGCTCATCGACCTGTCGATGACGTCGGTCGTGAATGTCTCGTCCGTGACGTCGACCACCGACGCGGCTGCCTGGGGACCCGCTGCCTCCCGCCTGGCCTGCGCCTCGAACGCCTGCTTCCTGGCGCCCAGATCCACCGCTCCGTAGAGCGAGCCGGGCCTAGAGATGTCAGCCATGCTCCTCATCTTGCCGCATCGCCGCCGCACCAAGCGCAGGAGCCCGGCCGGAGAGAGCGACGAAGGAGCCAACGGAGGCCGAGGCGGGCGCGACCATCAGGCACTGAAGTCACCCGACGCCACTCTGAGGGTGCGGAGCAGGCCGAACATGTCGTCGAGTTCGCTCTCGCCGTACATGGTCATGCCGAAGTCAGCGTTCATCAGATCGGCGGTCGCGGACTCCACGATCTCCCGCCCCCTGCCGGTGATCTGGGCGAGGACCCCCCGGCCGTCGCGAGGATTGCGCAGACGCACGACCAGACCGGCCTTCTCCAGGCGATCGACGGTGTTGGTGACACTGGTGGGATGCACCATGAGCCGCTCACCGATCTTGGACAGCGGGAGGGCGCCTGTTCTGCTGAAGGTCAACAACACGAGCGCTTCGTATCTGGCGAAGGTCAAGTCATACGGCTTGAGGAGCGAGTCCAGTTGCGACAGCAGGATCTGGTGCGCTCTCATGATCGAAGTGACCGCGGCCATGGCGGAGGACGGCCCGAAGTGAACACGCCAGGTCTCAGCAGCGCGCTCGATGGGATCGAACGGCAGGTTGAGCGACACACCGTTACGTTAGCGTGCCCTCGTCCTGGTTCGTATGATTACTCAGCGCAACCATATTCACCGCTTGACCAAGAACCCGGGCGCTAATCATCACGCTCAGTTATGGTTCTCGCACGAAACGGTGACGCGGAGCCCAGGGGACGGCCATGAGCCGGTGTTCCGCGGTCGCTGATGGGGCACGGGGGGTGCTTGATGTATTTCAGCGGGGGGTTTCGCCGTGCGTGAGCACGCCGGCGTCACGCGCGAGGAGCTGAAGCAGAGCGCGGCCGTCACGACGGCCGTCCTGCTGGCGTTGGGTCTGGTCGCCGCCTGGAGCGTCCTGATCCCCGGCGTCGACGCATGGGAGAACATCGTGGTCGCGGTGATCGGGTCGCTGAAGCTGACCGGTCCCGTCGCCGCCGCGTTCGCGGCGTGGGTCGCCGCCCGCAAGCGCCGTGCGCTGCGCGGCAGGGCGGTCTCGACGTGGATCGCGCTGAAGGCGCCGTTGGCCATCGTGGTCGTGGTCGTGGGCTCGTTCACGGCCACTGTGCTGGTCCTGGCGGTCAAGACCGTGCTGACCGAGCAGGCGGGCCGGCTCAACCTCGCCGGCCTCGGCATGGGCATGGCGGGGCTGGCTCTCTACGCCGTCATCGGGTGGGTGGCCGGCTGGCTCGTACCGCGCGCGGCGACGCCGCTGGTGGCGGGCCTGGGCTGCTACGGGCTGTTCACCTGGCTGGCCGACGGCAGGACGTGGGTCGACAAGCTCGCCCCCGGCACCGGCGAGCCCTACGACCTGTTCCAGGGACTGGCCGGAGCCGCCTTCCTCGACCAGACGCTGTGGCTGCTGGGCATCGCGCTGGCCCTGCTGCTCGGCTGGGCGGCGGCGGTGACGAGGCAGGCCCTGGTGCTGGCCTTCGCACTGCTGGCCGTTCTGGCGGCGGGCACGGGAGTGGCGCGGCTGGTGACCGAGCCCAAGGCCGCCAGCGCGCAGCCTCTGGTCTACAGCTGCCAGGAGTGGCCGATCACGGTCTGCCTGCACCCAGGCATGCGCGCGGGGCTGACGGAGGTTGGCGACGAGTTCACCAAGATCGCCTCCAAGCTGTCGGGGACGCCCGCCGCGTTCACCAGGGTCGAGCAGCGCCCGCTGGGCGAGAGCCTGCGCGCCTCGACCGGCATCGTGCCGATCCACGTGCCCGACCTGTCGGCGGGCTTCGCCGACCAGGCCGCCTACGACTTCGTCGAGAGCCTGGCCGCCACCTGCTCCGACACGTCCGCGGGCGGCTACAGGGAGATCGTGATGGCGTGGCTGCGCGGCGAGCCGCTGCCGGGCGGGCCGCTGACCGAGCACCAGTACGCCGCCGCCTGGTTCTCCGGGCTGACCGAGCACCAGCGCCGCGAGTGGCTGCGCATGTTCTACACCGACTTCCAGTCGTGCCACCTGTCGGCCAGGCACTTCGGCGGCGGCCCCGCCGTCGCCTCGCCGGTGCCGAGCGCCACCCAGAGCTATCCCGTCTATCCGACCTCCAGCGGAGCGAGCTGGGGTCCGGAGATGTCACCTCAGAGCTGGCGTTGATCATGTAGACACTGTTTCTATGAGGGCAGGGGTGTCTGCATGAGTGTTCAGACGGTGGCCAAGCGCAGGCGTTGGCGATATGTGGCGGGACTGCTGGTGCTCGCGGTCCTGCTGGTGGTGGGCGCGCGGCTGGCCTGGACGTGGCTCAATCCCTTCGACGAGCGGACCGTGGACCGCAGCCAGCCGGTGTTGCTGCAGTCCATCCACGACCTGGCCAGGTTCGAGGCGGCCACCGGCTCCTTCCAGGTCGTCGTCGACCTGGAGAAGGACGCGCCGTTCCTGCCCGACGCGGTCAAGGGATCGCGCACCCTGTTCGTCGGCGCGGGCAACGTCGACGCCTACGTCGACTTCGGGTCGCTGGCGAAGAACGCGGTGACCGTCAACGCCGACCGCACCGAGGTCACCGTGCGCCTGCCCGCCGCCCAGCTCGAGAAGGCCAACCTCGACAACAAGCGCTCCTACGTCTTCGCCCAGCAGCGCGGGCTTTTCGACAGGGTGCAGGGCTTCCTGTCGTCCTCGCCCGAGAACCAGCAGGAGCTGTACGTGCTGGCCGAGAAGAAGATCTCCGAGGCGGCGGTCTCCAGCGACCTGCGGGCCCGCGCCGACGCCAACACCAAGGCGATGCTGGAGGGGCTGCTGAAGTCGCTCGGCTTCACCAAGGTCACGGTCAGCGCGGCGCCCGCCACCTGACCGCTCCCTACGCGATCCCGTCCGCGAGCCTGTCGGCCTCCTCGATGTGATCGGCGAGGCCGAGCAGCTCCCAGCGCTGCAGCGAGAGCGGCACGTTGCCCTCCAGCCACAACCGGTCGTGGAATGCTCCGAGGTCGAACGCCTCGCCCTGCCCTCGCACGGCCGTGGCCAGCAGGTCGAGGACCTGCAGCTTGCCGATCTGGTAGCTCAGTCCCTGCCCGGGGTTGCCGGAGAAGAAGACCGCCTCCTCCCAGGCCGTGGCCCTGTCCATCGGCACCGCCTCGGCCAGCACGTCCGCCGCCCGGTCCAGGGTCAGGTCGCCGAGCGCGAGCGCCAGGTCCACCTCCACGCGCAACGCCCGCAACCGCATCGCGTTGGCCACGAACACGGCGCTGTGTGGAGCGTCGTCGAACAGCCCCGACTGCAGCATCAGCTCCTCGTGGTAGAAGGCGATGCCCTCGTTGGCCGCCGAGTCGTAGTAGCGGCGCCGTACCGGATCGGGGTGCCGCCACGACAGCGCGAGCTGCTGCGCGTGGACGCCCTCGTGCGCGATCTGGGTGCGCGGGTCGCGCGCCGCCGCGAGCTCGAAGTACGGCAGGTCCTGCCTGGGCTGCTCGACGTACCTGAAGGCGTCGGCGTCAGGGCGCGACTCGACGCCGATCTCGTGCGGGACGCCCAGCCACGCCAGCGGCGCCAGGTAGGCGGGCATCTCGGCGAACCGGTAGCGGCGCAGCGTGTCAGGCTGGCTGAGCAGCCCCCTGTCCACGTAGAAGGCCCGGACGGCACGCTCGTCGGCCGCCTCCCCTTCGACCAGTGCCGCGGCGTCGGTCGGCAGCGGAGGATCACCGGCGTCACGGTGGCGGTGCCGCAGCGTCGCCTCCATCGCCACCGCCCTGTCCCACTCCTGCCTGCCCATGGCGCGCAGCCGCTCGGCCCCGTACGGCAGCAGCGCCACCCTGTGCAGGAAGAAGGCCAGCCCCTCGGCCCCCACCGCCGTCTCCGACGCGAACGACCCGACCCGCTCCCCCAGCCACCGGTTGAAGCCGTCGAGCGCCTCCACGGCCGCCTCCGTCGCCTCCAGCAGCCCCTTCCCTGTGCCCCCGGAGCCCTTCCCGGACTCGAGGAGGGGCGCCAGCGCGGACATGGCGGCGCGCAGGCGCTCGCCGGCGTCGTCGAGCAGCGCCATCGCCGAGCGGGCGAACGGCGCGGCCGCGTGCCCCTCCAGGTTCTCGCGCGCCTGCCCGAGCATCGAGGGGATCGCGCCGAGCACCCTGACGATCGAGGCCGACCTCTCGGCGGTGAACGGCGGTGGGGGCAGCAGCAGGTTGTAGACCGACACCAGCGCCTGGTCGACGTAGAAGCAGGGGTTGCGCCGCCACGCGGCGAGCACGTCCAGCTCCCACCTGACCCTGGCCAGCGCCGACCCCATCAGCCTGGCGTCCACCCTGACCTCGACCGGCTCGCCGGCCAGGTCGAGCGCGCGCAGCTCGGCGTCGAAGCCGCGCCACGCATCACGCCTGGCCGCCACCGCGGCGGGCGACCAGTCGGGCGTCCAGCCCGGCGGGCGTTCGACCCTGGTGATGTCGTCAGAGGTGTCGGGAGCGGTGGCCACGCGCCACTCCCAGAACCGTTCCGCAAGATCCCTGAGCAGCTTGCCCGCGTCCGCCATCCCGCACCGACCTCCTGTTTCACGTATGCCTAGGCGTCCACCGCCCCGCCTTAGGCATCCCTGAGCCGGGGCCAGACCGGGAGATAAGGCATCCGTCCGATGTGGCGGGGTGGGACTTAGCACGAATCTAGAGACTGTCAGCAAGAAACACGACATCACGGGAGCACCGGATGAACCCCGAGGTCAACTTCCAGATCATGCGCAGCAGGATCGACGATCTGCACGCCGCCGCCGCGCACGAGCGGCAGGTAAGGGAGGCCCGCAAGGCGCCGCGAGCCGAGCGCCGCCAGCGTTCGTTCTTCGCCCGCCTCCGCGCCGCATGATCCCCGTCCGACAGCCCGGCCGCCAACACCTCAGCGGCCGGGCTTTCCCTTTTCCTTGACCGGGTTCCTGCCCCGCGAGCCCGTCCTCAGGGAAGGCGATGTCCTAGGGAACGCGGATGATCAGAGCGTCGCCCTGTCCGCCGCCCCCGCACAGCCCCGCCGCGCCGAGTCCGCCGCCGCGCCGCTTCAGCTCGTACGCCAGCGTCAGCACGATCCGCGCTCCCGAGGCGCCGATCGGGTGACCCAGCGCGATACCGCCGCCGTTGACGTTCACCTTGTCGTACGGCAGGCCGAGCTCCTTGGCCGACTGGATGACCACGCTGGCGAACGCCTCGTTGATCTCCACCAGATCGAGGTCCTCCACCGACAGCCCCTGCTTGCCCAGCGCGTGCTTGATGGCGTTGGCCGGCTGCGACTGCAGTGAGGCGTCGGGCCCCGCCACGTTCCCGTGCCGCCCGATCTCGGCGAGCCAGGTGAGCCCGAGTTCCTCCGCCTTCGCCTTGGACATGACCACCACGGCGCACGCGCCGTCGGAGATCTGCGAGGCGGACCCGGCGGTGATCGTCCCGTCGGCGGCGAAGGCGGGCCTCAGCTTGGCCAGCGTCTCCACCGTCGTGTCGCCGCGTACGCCCTCGTCATCCTTGACGATCACCGGCTCGCCGCGCCGCTGCGGGATCTCGACGGGGACGATCTCCTCGTCGAACACGCCGTTCTTGATGGCGGCGGCGGCCAGCTGGTGGGAGCGGGCGGAGAACTCGTCCTGCTCGGCCCTGCCGATGCCGAGCCTGGCGTTGTAGCGCTCGGTCGACTCGCCCATCGCGCACTGGTCGAAGGCGCAGAACAGGCCGTCGTGCGCCATCGAGTCGACGATCTGCGAACCGCCGTACTTGACGCCCTTGCGCAGGTCGGGCAGCAGGTGCGGGGCGTTGGTCATGGACTCCATGCCACCCGCGACCACGATGTCGAACTCGCCGGCGCGGATCAGCTGGTCGGCCATCGCGATGGCGTCCAGGCCGGACAGGCAGACCTTGTTGATGGTCACCGAGGGCACGGTCATCGGGATGCCCGCCTTGACCGCGGCCTGGCGGGAGGGGATCTGCCCCGCTCCGGCCTGCAGGACCTGGCCCATGATGACGTATTCGACCTGCTCGGGCGAGACGCCAGCGCGCTCGAGCGCGGCCTTGATCGCCAGACCGCCCAGGTCGACGGCCTGCTGGCCGGACAGGGAGCCGAGCAGGCGTCCGATGGGGGTACGAGCTCCGGCGACGATGACGGAACCAGACATGACAGGGCCTCCTGTGCACACGCGGGGACGTTTGACACGATACCCATCGGCATGGGAAACGCCCCAGGGGGCCGGTTCCCATAGATTCATCCCATACGACGGATCCGACGGCCACCATGGAGGCGGGACACACGTGTTTATGCGCATCGATCACATCGGGATCGCCTGCCACGACCTGGAGGAGAAGATCGCGCTGTTCGAGCGGACCTTCGAGCTGACCGTCGTGGCGCGCGAGACCAACGAGGAGCAGGGCGTCAAGGAGGCCATGCTGCACATCGCCGACGGCGAGGGCGGCGGCTCCTACATCCAGCTCCTCGAGCCGCTGTCGGCCGACTCACCGGTCGGCAAGTTCCTCGCCAAACGCGGCGAAGGGGTGCATCACGTGGCGTTCGGGGTGCCGGACGTGGCGGATGCCATGGAACAGATCGGCGCGAAGGGCGTCAGGTTGCTGGACGAGCGGCCGAGGCATGGCTCCATGGGTTCGTCGATCGCGTTTCTCCACCCGAAGGATGTGGGAGGAATGCTCACGGAGCTGGTGCAAGCCGCCCCTCAACCCTGAACGCAAAAAAGGTTCGTATGTAACTAGTAACGCAGATAGTTGGACGGGGCCTCCAAGGCGGCATCAGCGGAGTACGCTGGCCTTCGACCGGACGTGGAGCGTGCTGCCAGGAGCGGGCTCCAGGCTCGGATGTTCCCGAACCCTCCCCCGTCCGGCCCGTGTAGCCGTCTCGACAACCCAGGATCGAGCCTCCATGCAGTCCGACATCGACGCCCAGCTCAACAACTTCTTCGAGGACGCCCCAGCACGCGAGTTCGACGTGGTGCTCCGTGGTTACGACCGGCACCAGGTCCACGACCACCTCAAGCAGCTCGACAACGAACTGCGCCAGACTCGCGAGCAGCTGACCAGCCTCCAGCGCGACCTCTCCGACTCCCAGCGCCAGCTCCAGGAGCAGGAGCGCCCCACCTACTCAGGGCTAGGCGCCCGCATCGAGCAGTTGCTGCGACTCGCCGAGGAGCAGGCCACCGAGCTCGTCCAGGCCGCCAGGTCCGAGGCCAACGAGATCAAGGCGCACGCCAAGGTGGAGGCGGCCGACCTGCGCGCCGCCGCCGAGAGCGAGGCGGCAGAGAAGCGCGCCCAGGCGACCCGCGAGTCGGACGATCTGCGTGGCACCGCCGAGCGCGAGGCGGAGGAGATCCGCTCGACCGCCCGGCGCGAGTCCGAGGAGCTGACCAACACCACCGAGCGCGAGGCCGCCAAGCTGCGCGCCACGGCTGACCACGAGGTGGCGGAGAAGCGGGCCGACGCCGAGCGCGAGATCGCCAAGCTGCGCACCACCACCGAGCGCGAGGTCGCCCAGCTGCGCGCCTCGACCAAGCGGGAGCGCGACGAGGTCCTCACCACCGCCAAGCGCCAGGCCGACGAGATGCGCGCCCAGGCCCAGCGGGTGCTGGAGGAGTCCGAGGCGAAGCGGGCCCAGGACGAGGCCGAGTTCGAGATCCAGCTCGCCTCCCGCCGTGAGGAGGCCGAGCGCCAGGAGGCCGAGCGCCACGCCACCGCGCAGGCCGCCACGCAGAAGCTGGTCGCCGAGGCCGAGCAGCGCGCCGCGACCGCGGAGTCCCGCGCCACCAAGGCCACCCAGCAGGCCGAGCAGACCCGCCGCGAGGCCGACACGCACGCCAAGCAGCTGGTCGCCAACGCCCGCAAGAACGCCGACCAGGTGGCGGCCGAGGCCAAGGCCAGCGCCGAGCACATCGTCAGCGAGGCAAAGGCCGAGGCCGAGCGCACCCGCACCAACATGCAGCGCCAGGTCGACGAGCTGACCAGGCAGCGCGACAGCATCACCAGCCACCTCGCGCAGCTGCGCCAGCTGCTCGGCGGTGCGCCCCTTCCTGGCATGGAGCCCGAGCCCGCCGTCACCGCCGCTCCGCCGAAGCCGGCCCTGGCCCCTTCGTCGTCCAACGGCAACGACAAGCCGGCGCCCACGCCGGCGCCCGCCACGGCGTCGGCCAAGCAGCAGGCGAGTGACGACGACTCGGAGTGGTGGCAGGAGTAATCCGATCCGGGGGCTGATCGACGGCTGAAGAGAGCCTGGTGACCTTGAGGTCGCTAGGCTCTCTTCTTGTCTTGTACGGCTTGCCCAGATTCGCCCCCTCCCTCCTGGAGCCACCGTGACCGCCAACGTCGACGAGCCCGTGTCCCCTGACCAGGGAACCCAGGAGGAGGAGCGGCAGGCGGCGGCGCCGCGCCAGGACACGGCCGGGGAGCCGAAGCAGTCCGCGCCGCGCCAGGACGGGGAAGAAGGGCCGAAGGAGGCCGTGCCATCTCGCCAGGACGCGGCAGGCGGGCTGGTGGAGAGCGCGCTGCCGTACGGGATGCCGGGCAAGCCGCTGGCCAGAGGGCCGTTCCTGTTCGGCCTCGTGGGCGGACTGGGCGTCCTGACGGCGATCGCCATCGGTCACCTGATCACCAACTCGCTCAGCGTGATCATCCTCATCGTGGTGGCGATGTTCCTCGCGGCGGGGCTCAACCCGGCCGTCGAGGCGCTGCAGCGGCGGCGTATGAAGCGGCGGACGTCGATCTCGCTCGTGTTCGCCGGCGTCATCGTGATGTTCGTGCTGTTCGGCCTGGCCATCGTGCCGCCGGTGAGCAAGGAGTCGGCCGACTTCATCGCCGCCGTGCCCGGCTACTTCGACCAGCTGATGGCCAACCCGACGCTCAGGCAGCTGGACGCCGACTACCAGCTCCTTCCGAAGCTGGCCTCGTTCGTCACCGAGACGCTGGCCCCCTCGCTGGCGGGCGGGCTGGTCGGTGCCGGCCTGGTGGTGCTGGACGGGGTGTTCACCGGTGTGACGCTGCTGGTGCTGATGCTCTACTTCCTCGGCTCCCTGCACTCGATCAAGGAGTACCTGCTCAAGCTGATCCCCGCCTCGCGCCGTACCAGGACGGCGGCCATCACCGAGGAGATCCTGGACGGCATCGGCGGCTACGTGGCGGGCAACGTCCTGATCTCCGTCATCGCGGGCGTGCTGAGCTGGGCGTTCCTGACCGTCGCGGGGGCGCGCTACGCCCTGGCCCTGGCGCTGGTGATCGCGCTCACCGACCTGATCCCGCTGGTGGGCGCGACGATCGGGGCGGTGCTGGTGAGCGGCGTGGCGTTCCTGCAGTCGGTGCCGCTCGGCATCGCGTGCGCGATCTTCTTCCTCGTCTACCAGCAGGTCGAGAACTATCTCATCTACCCGCGCGTCATGAAGCGCTCGGTGGACGTGGCTCCCGCGGTGACCGTCATCGCGGCGCTGTTCGGCGGCGCGCTGCTGGGCATCGTCGGGGCCCTGCTGGCCATCCCCGTGGCGGCCGCGATCGCGCTGATCATCCGCGAGGTCGTGCTGCCTCGTCAAGCTCGGAGCTGACGAACGCGGCCACGGCCGCGTTGAAGGCCTCCGGCTGTTCGACGGCGCTCAGGTGACCCGCTCGCTCGATGACCGCCAGCCGCCCGTCGGGTACGGCCCGCAGCATCGCCTCGGCGTCCTCCCGCGTGGTGAGCCTGTCCTCCTCGCCCACGATCACCAGGGCAGGGGTCTTGAGCGCGGCGAGGGTGTCGAAGGAGTCGGGCCGTCCCGCCATGGCCCGCTGCGCCCACGCCACCGCTCCCGGCGGTGCCGCCTGGACCAGGCCGCGCACCCTGCCGTAGACCATCGCCCTGCGTTCCCTGGTGGTCGTCCCGATGAGCCCCGGCAGGACCTCCTCGACCAGTACTCCCGTGCCGTCGGACTCGACCTGCCGCGCGATGCGCTCCCTGTTCTGCCTGGCCTGGTCAGCGTCCTGGCCGGCCTTGGTGTCGGCGAGGATCACGCCGAGCACGCGATCGGGGTGGCGCCTGCAGAAGGCCATCGTCACGTAGCCGCCCATCGACTGACCGCCGATCACGGCCCGCTCGACGCCCTCGCGGTCCAGCACGGCGGCGACGTCGTCGGCCATGAGGTCGATGGAGGGCTCGTCGTCGCCCAGCCTGGAGCCGCCGAAGCCGCGCAGGTCGGGGGTGATGACCCGGCAGGCGGCGGCCAGTCCCTCACGCTGGGCCAGCCACATCGCCGACGAGAGCGGGAAGGCGTGGAGCAGGACGACAGGGACCCCGGTCCCTGCTGATCTCGTGTAGAGCTGCACGGACCTCACGGTAACCCGGTTCCCCTCGACAATCACCGTGCGGCATATACCGATATCCGCCCTACGGCGTGACCACTTCTCCCGTGACGTCAGATCGCGGTCGCGCCGCCGTCGATGAACAGCACCTGGCCCGTCATGTACGCCGAGGCCGAGCCGGCGAGGAAGACCGCGGGCTGGGCCATCTCCTCGGGTGTCCCCCACCGCCGCATCGGCACGCTCGCGACCGTGGCCGCGCCGGCCGTCTCGTCCTCCCACAGGTTTCGGTTCAGGTCGGTGGCGGTCCATCCGGGGCACAGCGCGTTGACCCGCACGCCCGTCGCCGCCCATTCGACGGCCAGGGTCTTGGTCAGCGCGACCAGCCCTGCCTTGGCCGCGGCGTAGGGGGCGAGGAACGGCGCGCCGAGCGCGGCCACCGAGGCGACGTTGATGACGGCGCCGTCGCCGCGCTGGAGCAGATGGGGCGCCGCGGCGTGGCAGACGGCCATCGCGGAGTCGAGGTTGAGCCGCATGAGCTTGTCCCAGCCCGACAGCCGCAGGTCCTTGAACTCCACGAGGAAGTTCGACCCTCCCGCGTTGTTGACCACGATGTCGAGGTGCCCGAGCCCGTCCACAGCGCCGTGGACGGCGGCCGCGGCCGCGTCCCTGTCGGTGAGGTCGGCGGGGATGACCAGCGCCTGCCGTCCGAGTCCTTCGACCTCCTTGGCCACCTCGGCCAGCGTCTCCGCCGAGCGGGAGACGAGGGCGAGGTCCGCGCCCGCGGCGGCGTAGGCGAGCGCGATGGCCCGTCCGATGCCGCGGGACGCCCCGCTGACGAAGGCCTTCTTGCCGGTCAGATCGAACGCGCCCATGCCGCCTCCTCGCCGTGAACCGAACAAGATTCTATGGACTTGGGCGCGCCGCGGGGAAGCCCGCCCCTGGCACGTCAGGAGGGCACGTCGGTGGGGAGCGGGTAGGCGCCGGGGTTGACCCGCTTGACGATCTCGTTCAGCGCGATCCGCACGTACGGCTCGCCGACCCACAGGTGCTTGGCGCCGTCCACCCCGACGACCTCGGCCTGCGGCACCCTGGCGAACCTGGCCTTGGCCTCCTCGGGGCGCAGGTAGTCGTCGAACTCGGGCACCAGCGCCACCAGCGGGCGCCCGAAGCCTGCCCACGCGTCGAGGTCGGCGTCCGTGGCCCGCTTCAGCGGCGGCGACAGCAGGATCGCGCCCTCCACCAGCGGGTCGTGCGCCCACTTGAGCGTGAGCTCGGTGCCGAAGGACCAGCCGACCACCCAGACGTGCGGCAGGTCGTGGAACTCGGCGTACTCCAGCGCGGCCGCCACGTCGTAACGCTCCCCCTCGCCGCCGTCGAAGGCGCCCTCGGAGGTGCCGCGCTCGGACGAGGTGCCCCTGGTGTTGAAGCGCAGGACGGCCAGATCGGCGAGGGCCGGCAGCCGGTTGGCCGCCTTCTTGTAGACGTGGCTGTCCATGAACCCGCCATGGGTGGGCAGCGGGTGCAGGGTGACCAGCGTCGCGACGGGCGGCCTGTCCGCGGGTACGGCCAGCTCGCCGACCAGGGTCAGCCCGTCGGCGGTGTGCAGCTCGATCGGCTCGCGCTCGGCGGGCAGGACGGTGGCCGCGCGGATCTCCAAGACAGTTCTCCTCAGTACCTGCTGCGGCCGGGACCTCGGTCCAGCCGCTTGCGCCAGCAGTTGGTGTGCCAGTGACGGCGTTCCTCGTCGCCGCCCGTCCAGTTGGGCCAGCTCACGATATGCGGAACGCCCGACCGGATCTCCTGGTCGCAACCAGGACAGCGGTAGTTCTTGGCCGAGGAGGATCCGTTGAGCGTGCGGACCTTCCACTCCCCGTCGGGCCACTCCTCCACCCGGTCGCTCGAGCTGGGAAAGCCGATGGGGCGGGTGGACTCCCTCCGGCGGGCACGGCGAGGGCTCATGGACGGGGGAACCGGTTCAGCCCCGCGGTGACGAGCTTGTCGAGCAGGGGGGCGGGGGCGGAGGACGGCGAGCGCCACTCGGCGTGAAGGTCGCGCAGACCGTCGCGCACCTTCGCCAGGCCGATGGACTCGAGCAGTTCGAACGGCCCCACGACGTACCCGCAGCCGAGTCGCATGGCCGCGTCGATGTCCTCGATGGAGGCGTAGCCGGACTCGTACATGCGGACGGCGTCGTTCAGGTGGCAGTACAGGAGCGCGTCGACGACCAGACCGGCCCTGTCTTTGCAGGGCACGGGCGTGTATCCGGCGATCTTCAGCAGGTCGCGGGCACCGAGCACGGCCTCCTGCTCGGTCAGCACGGAGGTGGCCAGCTCGGCGACCTGCCCTTTCAGCTGGACCCGGACGGTCCTGCCCGAGACGGGGGTGGAGCCACCCACCTGGAGCACCACGTCGGCGTCCTCGGTGTCCTTGAATCCCGCGGCCTCCAGCCGGTCGGCCAGCTCCCGCGAGCCGACGACATGGACGGTCCGCGCAGGCGCCTTCTCCTGCTGGCCGTCGCCGGGGTCTCCGTAGAAGCCCCTGCCGGATTTACGCCCGAGCAGGCCTGCCGCGACGTAGGAGCGCAGCAGCGGAGAGGGCACGTGCCTGTCGGAGCGCGACTCGTCGAAGAGGACGTTCATGATCTCGTAGGCGGTGTCGAGGCCGATCAGGTCCAGCAGGTGGAAGGGGCCCATCGGCAGCCCGACGCCGAGCTTCATGGCGTTGTCGATGTCGTCGCGGCCGGCCACGCCGTGGTCCAGCAGGGTGACGGCGTGGTTGAGGTAGGGCAGGAGCAGCCTGTTGACCACGAACCCCGCCCTGTCGTCCACCTCGACGGGTGTCTTGCCCAGCCGTACGGCCAGGTCGGCGACCTCGGCGCGGACGCCGGGGTCGGTGACCACGGTGCCGACCACCTCGACCAGGCCCATGACCGGCGCCGGGTTGAAGAAGTGCATGCCGACCACCCGATCAGGGCGACCCGTGGCGGCGGCCAGCGCGGTGACCGCCAGGGAGGAGGTGTTGGTGGCCAGGATGGTGGAGGGCTTGCAGAGGCGGTCGAGCTCGGCGAACAGCTCGGCCTTGACGTCCATGCGCTCGGGGATCGCCTCGATGACCAGGTCGGCGTCGCGCAGATCGGCGCGCGAGGTGGTGAGCGTGACCCTGGCGAGGATCTCCTCGCGCTCGGCCGGCGTCAGCTTGCCCTTGTCGAGCGCCCGTCCGGTGGACCTCTCCAGGTGTGCGCGGCCCCTGGCCAGCGCCTGCTCGTCCGCCTCGACGCCGGCGACCTGGATGCCCGCGCGGGCGAAGACCTCCGCTATGCCGGCCCCCATCGTGCCGAGGCCGACCACTCCCACCATTTCGAACGCCATGCGTCCAGTTTTCCAGAGCCGGTAGGGTTGGCCGTCATGCGGCTGGTCATCGCGCGATGCAGCGTGGATTACATGGGGCGGCTCACGGCACACCTGCCGATGGCGCCGCGGCTGGTGCTCATCAAGGCGGACGGAAGCGTGAGCATCCACGCCGACGACCGCGCATTCAAGCCGCTCAACTGGATGAACCCACCGTGCAAGCTCAAGGAGGACGGCGAGACCTGGACCGTCACCCACGGCAAGACCGGTGAGAAGCTCGTGCTGACGATGGAGGAGATCCTCCACGACTCCTCCCACGAGCTGGGCGTCGACCCCGGCCTGATCAAGGACGGTGTCGAGGCGCACCTGCAGGAGCTGCTGGCCGAGCACATCGGCACGCTGGGCGAGGGCTACACGCTGATCCGCAGGGAGTACATGACGGCGATCGGCCCGGTCGACATCCTCTGCCGCGACGCGGCGGGCATGACGGTCGCGGTGGAGATCAAGCGGCGCGGCGAGATCGACGGCGTGGAGCAGCTGACCCGCTACCTGGAGCTGCTCAACCGCGACCCCCTGATCGCGCCGGTGCGCGGCGTCTTCGCCGCGCAGGAGATCAAACCGCAGGCACGGGTGCTCGCGACCGACCGGGGCATCGACTGCGTCACGCTGGACTACGCGGCCCTGCGCGGCATCGAGCCGGAGAACCCGACCCTCTTCTGATCCTCCTGCGATACGGCAGGGCGGGCTCGCGGCCACCGTGGTCACCGGTGGCCGCCCGTCCATCACGCACGCTCCAGCGGGACTCCGGCGCGCCGCCGTCACGTCGCCCGCTGAACCCGTCCACCCTCACGCGCCTCCCGGGGCCCGTCACACGCCTGTCGGGGAGCACGCCGGCGCGCCGCCGGCTCCCTCATCCGGCGAACGTTCGGCTCATCAGCCCGGTCGAACCGTTGTAAGTAAGGATTTACCGGCCTATCGTGACGCCATGACGACCGTGACCTTCGACTCGCTCAACCCCGCGACCGGACAGGTCGTCGGCAGCCACGCCAAACAGGACGCGCAGGCCGTGCGCGAGGCCGTCACGCTGGCCGAGGAGGCCGCGCGGTGGTGGGACGAGCTGGGCACCGCCGAGCGCAGGCGCAGGCTCCTCGACTACAAGGCGGTCATCACCGGGCAGCTCAGACCGCTGGCCGAGCTGGTCCACCAGGAGACGGGCAAGCCCGTGGACGACGCCGTCCTGGAGATCGTGCTGACGATCACCCATCTCGACTGGGCGGCGCGCAACGCCGGCAAGGTGCTGGGCAGGCGCAGGGTCGCCACCGGCCTGGTCGGCCTCAACCTGCAGGCCACGCTGGAGTACCTCCCGCTCGACGTCGTCGGTGTGATCGGCCCGTGGAACTATCCGGTGTTCACCCCCATGGGCTCGATCTCCTACGCCCTGGCCGCGGGAAACGCCGTGGTGTTCAAGCCGAGCGAGCTCACCCCGGGGGTCGGCGTGCGGCTGGCCGAGCTGTTCCGCGAGGCCGTGCCCGAGCGGCCGGTGTTCCAGACCGTCACCGGGCTCGGGGAGACCGGCGCGGCGCTGGCGGGCGACCCCAGAGTCAAGAAGATCGCCTTCACCGGCTCGACGGCCACGGCCAAGCGCGTGATGGCCGCCTGCGCGGAGAACCTCACCCCGATCGTGGCCGAGTGCGGCGGGAAGGACGCCTTCATCGTCGACGCCGACGCCGACGTGCCGGCCGCCGCCGACGCATGCCTGTGGGGCGCGCTGTCGAACGCCGGGCAGACCTGCGTGGGAGTGGAGCGGGTGTACGTGGTGGACCAGGTCTACGAGCCGTTCATGCGCGAACTGAAGGCGCGGGCGGAGCAGGTCAGGGCGGGCGAGCACTACGGGCCGATCACCATGCCCGCGCAGCTCGACGTGATCAGACGCCACATCGACGAGGCGGTCACCTCAGGAAAGGCGGTCACGGGCGGCCCCGAGTCGGTGCGCGCGCCGTACGTGGACCCGGTCATCGTCGAGGACGTGCCGGAGGACTCGGCGGCGGTGCGGGAGGAGACGTTCGGCCCCACCATCACCGTGCGCAGGACGAGGGACGCCCACGAGGCGCTGGAACTGGCCAACGCCTCCGCCTACGGCCTGGGCGGCACCGTCTTCTCCCGCGACACCCGCCGGGCGGCGCGCCTGGCCCGGCTGATGCGCAGCGGGGCGACCGCCGTCAACTCGGTGATCTCCTTCGCCGGAGTGCCGTCGCTGCCCTTCGGCGGGGTCGGCGACTCGGGGTTCGGCAGGATCCACGGCGCCGACGGGCTCAGGGAGTTCACCAGGCCAAAGGCCGTCGCCCGCCAGCGGTTCGCCATGCCTGGAATGAATCTGACGTCCTTCAGCCGCGGCGCCGACGATCTTGAGCGACTGATCAGGATGGTGACCATTTTGCATGGACGACGTAAGCGCTAATGTAAACGCCCTTTCCCAATTGCGATCATCCATCCATAATTGTGTGCTCTGGGGGCTCACGATCATGCAGGAATGGGTGAAAAGTGAACCGGTCTTACCGGGGAATGTCGGCCGAGCAAAGGCTGGCTGACAGGCGCGAGCGGCTGATGACGGCCGCGTACACGCTCTATGCGAAACCGGGGTTCGCGGCTACCACGATCGAAAGATTGTGCACGGAGGCCCGCATCTCCAACCGCGCCTTCTACGAGTGTTTCGGCGGCAGGGAGGAACTCCTCCAGGCCCTCCACGAACGCTGTGTCGACGAGGCCCTGGCCGCGGTCTCGAAGGCGCTGCAGGACGCTCCGGCACAACTCGACGCGCGCATCAACGCCGGGATATCCACCTATATCGGTTTCGCCACATCTGACTGGCGTCGAGCCCGAATCATGCATGTGGAGGTCCGGCGCTCGGGAGACGTTCTCAGCTCGTCGCGCCAACGAGCGATTGAGTCCTTCGCCCGGATCGTCGAGGACGTGACGGAACCGTATCCGGACGCCGCTCCGGTCGACCGGCATCTGCTCACGCTCGGCCTGATTGGAGCGCTGCAGGAGCTGCTCATCGAATGGGTGCTGGCCGAAGAACCGCCGCCGACCGATGAACTCGTGCGCACAGCTGTCCATATCTTCCATCGGTCGTTTTCCGGTCTTTCCTGACCGGACATTGGCGATCAATGAGGATCATGTGATCACCCAGCGTGATTTCTCACTAATCGCCGGACATGAGGGAGGGCAGAGTGCGGCTGATCGCGCTCTGCCCCCGATATGGTGTGGCGTCCGGCGTACTCCCGACCCCGCCGGATGTCATCTCAGGCCACCGCGGCAGCGGGCGCCTCCACGCGGAGCACTCGATTCAGCCGAGTGACCGCGAGCACCCGCATGATCCTCGGTGGCACGCCCCGGAGAACGAGGTGGCGATCCGCGCTCAGCGCGCGGCGATGCGTGCCGACGAGCACACCGAGACCGGTGGCGTCGATCATCTCCAACCGCGAGAGATCGACGATCAGGTCGCCGTCACCGGAGTCGACCGCCCTGTGCAGGCGCGGCCGGACTCGCGCGACGGTCCCGACGTCGAGCCGCTGCCCGACGTACACCACCTGAGCCCCAGGCTTACCCTTGACCCGCATGCCACCTCCTCAGGTCACGCTGCCATCTAATCACGCAACGTAGTCATACTCTCTCTCGGGGTGATAATTGACACACCAACCATCAGTACGGTTACCCGGTCAGAGCCAACCCATGTCCCGCGCCATCCGAATTGCGGTGATTCGATTGCTTGCGCCGAGTTTGGTGATCGCGCTCGACAGGTAGTTGCGGACCGTGCCCTCGCTCAGGTGCATCGCCTTGGCGATCTCGCTGACCGGCGATCCCGCCGCGGCCAGTTCCAGCGCCCCTCGCTCGCGATCGGTCAGCGGGCTCTCCCCCGCCATCATCGCCGAGGCCGCCATCTCGGGGTCGAGATAGCGCCCGCCGTCCCTGACCTTCCTGATCGCCGCCGCGAGCTCGCTGGCCGAGGCGTCCTTCGGGATGAACCCCCGCACTCCCGCCGCCAGCGCCCTGCGCAGGTAGCCGGGGCGGCCGAAGCTCGTGAGGATCACGATGGCCTGACCCGGCAGCGCCTCCGCGACGCTCAGGCCGTCCATGCCCGGCATCTCGATGTCGAGCACGACCACGTCAGGGCGGTGCTCGCGGACCGCCGCCACCACCTGGTCGCCCCTGCCCACCTGGGTGACCACCTCGATGTCGGGCTCGAGTCCGAGCAGCGTCGCCAGCGCCTGGCGGATGAGGTGCTCGTCGTCGGCCAGCAGCACCTTGATCATGTGGGAATCCTCGCCCTCACCACGAACTGTCCATCGCTCTGCCCCGCCGTCAGCACGCCGCCGAGCGCGGTCACCCGCTCGCTCATCCCCGCGAGGCCGGTGCCTGCCGTACCTCGGGGTCGTTTGGGGTGGTCGTTGCTCACGGTCAGCTCCACCGCGTCGGCGCCGGTGACCACCTTGATGCGGCAGTGGGTGGCGGCGCTGTGACGCAGCACGTTCGTGCTGCTCTCGCGCACCAGCCAGGCCAGCAGCGTGCTCACCTCTTCGCTCAGGCCGCCGTCCGGCAGCTCCAGCGCGCAGCTGATGCCCGCCGCCTCCATGACCGCTCGGACGCTGTGCAACTCGGCATGGAGGTCGACCGTGCGATAGCCGCGGACCACCGCGCGGATCTCCTTCAGCGACTCCCTCGCCAGCCGTCTGACCTCCATCATCTCCTTGGCCGCCTCCCCCGAGGCCAGGCGGGCGGCCAGTTCGCTCTTGACCGCGATGGCCGACAGGCTGTGCCCGACGATGTCGTGCATGTCACGCGAGAATCGCAGCCGCTCCTCCGTGACAGCGAGCTTGGCCTTGGCGTCCCTGCCGTCGTGCGCGGCCTTCACCACTGTCCAGAACCAGAACTGGAAGCGGCTCAGGAACCCGACCAGCCCGATCATCAGCGCGTAGAAGAACGTCCCTCCTGGCATGATCGCGGCGGACACCGCGACCGCGCCCACGCCGATCAGGACGGCCCGCCTCCTGGGCACGTGCAGCACGGCCAGCGCCACCCAGGTGACCGGCGCCATCGCGGCGGCGACGAACTGCTCGCGCAGCAGCACGAAGAAGACCACCCCCAGCACCCCGGTGACGATCACCTCGCGGCGCGCGTACGCCCCCTGGACCATGGCCCTGGCCCCGCGCACGTAGAAGAAGCTGAAGACGACCAGCACGATCACGGCCGCCACCGCCCTCCACACGGCGGGCTGGGTGGGATCGGTGGCCGCGCCCAGCATGCCGAGCCACGGCAGCGCGACGCCTCCGGCGACGGTCCACATGGTGGCCCGCCGGAGGCGCTCGTAGTCGGTGCTGATATCGGTCATCTCGCAGCAAACCTAGCCGTGCCTGGGATCCCATCGAAACAGCCACTTCACCAGCAGGACCGCGATGCCCAGCCAGACGAGCAGCACCCCGATCCACGGCAGCGCGTCCGCCCACGGCCCGCCGGCGTAGCCCATGCGCATCATCTCGGTGATGGGCGTCGTGGGCACCAGCCTCGCGACGAAGGGCAGATCCGCCAGCGGTACGACGAGCGGCGCGCCGATCAGCGCGACCAGCAGTACCGGCAGCACCGCGACCTGGGCGAGCTCCGCGTTCGGCGTGATCCCCGAGAACGCCGCGGCCAGCAGCGCGAACACCCCCACGCCCAGGACCCCTGCCACCAGCATCATCGGCACGTTGGCCGGCAGGCCGCCGCCGGCGCGGTCGATCCACACGGCCAGCAGCGCCACCTGCCCCGCGTACACCGCGAACGCCGACAGCGCCGCCCCGCCGAAGATGGCCGCCGACGAGCCCTGCCCGCCGCGCAGCCGCTTCAGCACCAGCTCCTCGCGGCGCGCGGTGAAGGTGTTGACGAGGTTGACGAAGACCGCGAACACCACCATCAGTCCCGGCAGCCCCGTCAGCACGAACGTCTGGTCACCCATCTGCGAGAACATCAACCCGAACAGGAACGGCAGCAGCACCACGTTGACCATCGCGGTCGTGTTGCGGCCCAGCAGCTTCAGATCCATCCTGGCCAGCCGTACGGCGTGCAGCGCGTCGGTCCTCATCGGTTGTCCTCCACCACTCGCAGGAACGCGTCCTCGAGGGTGCCCCTGCGCACCTCGAGCCGCTCGAGAGTCAGGCCCTGCCCGTCGGCCCACGCCAGCAGCGTCCGCACGGCCGGGTGCGCCTCACCCGCCAGGGTGTAGACGACCTGCCGGTTGGCGATCACGGGGGCCGCGCCGTGCAGGAACGGCGGCTCGGCCGGCCTCGGCAACCTGAAGGTGATCTGGTCGCCCGTGGTGCTCACGACCTCGTCGACCGTGCCGTAGGTGCGGATCACGCCCTCGTGCATGATGGCCAGCCGGTCGGCCAGCCGCTCCGCCTCCTCGAGGTAGTGCGTGGTCAGCAGCACCGTCGTCCCCTTCTCCTTGAGCCCCCTGATGACCTCCCAGGTGGCCTGCCTGGCCTCGGGGTCCATGCCGGTGCTCGGCTCGTCGAGGAAGAGCACCTCGGGACGGGACAGCACCGCCAGCGCCAGGTCCAGCCTGCGCTTCTGCCCTCCGGACAGCTGACGGACCCTGGTCCTCGCCTTGTTCGCCAGATCGACGACCTCCAGGACGTCTCCCTCGGCGGGCGGGCGGCCCGCGTCGGCGCTCATCCCCTTCCAGACGGCGACCGTCTCGGCGACGGTCAGGTCGCCGAGGAATCCGGCCTCCTGCAGCATGATCCCGACGCGCGGGCGCAGCGCCCTGCGCTGGCGGACCGGGTCCAGCCCCAGGACCCGCACCGTGCCCTCGCTCGCCCTGGCGTAGCCCTCCAGGACCTCCATCGTGGTCGTCTTGCCCGCGCCGTTGGTGCCGAGCAGCGCGAACAGCTCACCGGGGCGGACCTCGAACGAAATGCCGCGCACCGCCTCGAAGCTCCCGTACCGCTGCCGCAGGCCCGCGACCTCGATGGCCGGCCCGCTCGCCGTCGCGGGATCCGTGGTGTCCCGCATCTCTGTCGTCCTCACCCTCCAAGCCTGTCTTTTCCGGATTCGCCCAGGTAGTCGCCGATATCACCGGTCGCTTATGAAGATCGCGCCGCCCGTGCATGACATCTGTCACCTCCCCGCGACCCTGCCCGCCCCGTTTCACCGGCTGACACCCATCGGGAAGCGAGGAACACCACTTCACCACCACGGCGAGTCCCGACATCCCGGACAACCCCCGCCCCACCGGCACACCCGTACCGCGGGGGTCACCGGCCGACATCCGGTAGAGCGGGGTCGATCCGACCGCCCAGCCCCGTCCGCGGATCCACCACGCCTCGGACCGGTCGACATACCGAGAGCGGGATCGATCCGACCCCGAGACGCGCACGGACCCCATCACCACGCCTCGGGCCGGTCGACATACCGCGAGCGGGGTCGATTCGACCGAGAGACGCGCTACACGGACCTCACCCCCTCGGGTCACCGGACGACATCCCACCGGGGGCCGGGGTCGCTCCAGACGCGAGAATCCGCTTGCGGCCCTGCCGACACGACCACATCCCGGGTCGCCCGCGCCGCCACCCGGCAGCCGCTGGCCTCGCGCGGAGCCGCCCCGCCGAGCAGTACCGGAGCGACCCTTACCGGGACTCTCCGGGCGGAATCCACCCTCCTGCTATCCACCGGTCCGCGAGTCGGGGAGACGCTCTGGAACTCCTCCTCCGCAGGCTGCTCGCGGAGGAGGATGAGATCCCCCCGACGTGCGTGGCTCCGGCGGATGGGCCGGAGCCTGGGATCCCAAGTGAGCTCGGCGCCAAGGGGACGTCTGCAATGCTGGGGGGATGACGCGCGCAGACAAGGACAAGCCGGTCGTCCTCTCCAAGATCTACACCCGCACCGGCGACGACGGCACCACCGCGCTCAGCGACCTGAGCCGCACGTCGAAGACCGACCCCAGACTCGCCGCCTACGCCGACGCCGAGGAGGCCAACGCCGCCATCGGCCTGGCCCTGTCCTACGGCACGCTGGCCCCCGAGATCACCGACGTCCTGCGCAGGGTCCAGAACGAGCTGTTCGACCTGGGCGCCGACCTGGCCACCCCGCTCGTCGACAGCCCCGAGTTCCCTCCGCTGCGGGTAGAGCCGTTCTACATCGCGTGGCTCGAATCACAGTGCGACCACTTCAACGCCGATCTCCAGCCGCTGCGCAGCTTCATCCTGCCCGGCGGCGACCCCGCCACGTCGCAGCTGCACGTGGCCAGGGTGACGGTCCGCCGCGCCGAGCGCTCGGCGTGGGCCGCGCTGGAGGCCCACCAGGACGTCAGCCCCCTGCCGGCCAAGTACCTCAACCGCCTGTCCGACCTGCTGTTCATCCTGTGCAGGACAGCTCACAACGGCGACGAGATCCTGTGGAAGCCGGGAGGCACCCGATAGTCGTCGCGACATGAAGAATGGACTCGCCCTCGTCTTCGCCGTTCTGGCGGTCGCTCTGGCCATCATCTCGCCCTGGCCCCCTGGGCTCGGCGAGACGACCACGGGCGACACCCGGCTCGCGGCGGCGCTCAGGGACACCGCTCCCTCCACCGGCCTGCGCGACGCCTCCGTCGCGCTGATCGAGAACGGCACGGTCAGGTTAGCGGGCGTCGGCGACCGGCCGATCACCCCAGAGACCCCTTTCGAGATCGGCTCGATCACCAAGACGCTGACCGCCATGATGATCGCCGATCTCGCCGAGGACGGCGTGCTCAGGCTGAGCGACCCCGTGGAAGCCTTGCTCCCCGAGCTGAAGGGGACCCCCGCGGGGAGGGCGACCCTCGAGGAACTGGTCAGCCACCGCGCCGGGCTGCCGAACACGCCCGCGGGCGGTCCGCAGGGCGTGATCCGCGTGGTCCTGTCGAACTTCTCCGGCGCCAACCCCTACCCGCTGTCCGCCGAGAGCGTCCTGCGCGAGGCGGCCACGGCCGAGGTCGAGGGACGTGGCGCGGTCGCCTACTCCAACCTGGGCGTGGCCCTGGCCGGCCACGCCGCCGCGCGCAGGGCCGGTAAGCCGTACACCGACCTGCTCAAGGAGCGGGTTCTCGCCCCTCTGGGCATGACCGGGACCGTGGTCGCGGGCCTCGGCGAGGAGCCTCCGCCTGGAGGCGCGCTCCCCCACAGGGCCAACGGCCACCCGGTCACCCCGTGGACGAGCCCGGGCTACTCCCCTGCGGGCTTCGGCGTGTGGTCCACGGCGAGCGACCTGGCCAGGCTGCTCAACGGGGTGATCGCGGGCACCGCGCCCGGCGCCGGCGGGGCGAAGCCGAGGTTCGACGCGGGATCGGGTGAGCGGATCGGCCTGGCCTGGTTCACCACGCCGAAGGGCGGCCGCCAGATCACCTGGCACAACGGCGGCACCGGCGGCTCGCGGTCCTTCGCCGGCTTCGACGCCGCGACAGGCCAGGGGATCATCGTCCTGTCGAACACCGCCCAGGACGTCGACGCGGTCGCGCTGCGCCTGCTCGGCGTCGACGAGGAGGACCCGTCCCTCTCGTTGCCGTTGCTCGGCCTCGGCATCCTGTGGCCGCTCATCGTGGTCTACGCCTCGGTCTCCTCGATCAGGCGCATCGACGACCTGAACAGGCTCCAGGCGGTCAACGACGCGGCGTGGAGCGCGGTGCTCCTCTACCTGGCGTGGGTCACCGGGCCGTGGGAGCGGCTGACCGTGCTGCCGTGGCTGGCGGCGGCCAGCCTCTTCGCCGCGTCGGTGGTGATCGTGCTCGGCAGGTGGCGTCAGCTGCCCGCCATGAGCGAGCGCGCCCCTGGATCGCAGCGCTGGTCGGCGGGGCTGTCGCTGGCCTTCTCCGCGCTCGCCGCGGCGGCGGTCACGATCCCGATGTGACGGCGACCGGCCGGGTGATGGGCGAGCGGTCACCGCGTGACCGCGGTGGCCTCGGTACAAAGGGCCTCGTTACGACGGCCGTCAGTGCGACGGCCTCCGTACGGCCTGCCGTACGGGGGTGGGTCAGGCCACGTCCAGGTACGCGCTGGGCGGCGCCGACTCCAGCCACGCCAGGAAACCCGTCAGCGCGTCCTCCGACATCGCCAGCGAGACCGCGCCGCAGTCGACCGCCCACAGGCCGCCGCCGATCTGCCGTCTGGCGGAAACAGTCAGGCCGCGCCTCGCGATAGCGTGGCGCGGCCTGAACAGCACACCGATGAACGGGATCCAGTGGAGCTCCCCGTCGGCATAGCGGGCTACACCGCTCCGCCAGCCACGGGGGCCCGTGGAGGGCCCTACTTTGAGTCGACACGGCACGCTCCCTCGGGAACGTGCCAGAGCGAAAGCACGGATCACCATGAGGGCCGCGAGCAGGAGGGCAGCGAGCAACGCGTCAGTGAGAATCGTCAGCATCGCCGCCCCCGTGTGTTGTGAAAGATCAGACGTCCTCGCCGGCCGCGCGCAGCCTGGCCCTTGCTCGCTTGGCCGCGACCGCCGCGTCCGCGTCCTCCTGGTCGGCCTCGATCGAGGCCTGAGCCCGGTCGAGCGCGTCGCGAGCAGCCGCGACGTCCACCTCGGAGCCCAGCTCGGCCGCCTCGGCCAGCACGGACACCTCGTTGTCGGCCACGGAGATGAACCCGCCGTGCACCGCGGCGATGAGGTCGTCCTCGCCGCCGCCGCGCTTCACACGCAGGACCCCGCCCTCGACGAGCACGCCGAGCACCGGTGCGTGTTGAGGCATAATACCGATCTCGCCGTCCACGGTCTTGGCAATCACCATGTCGGCCTCGCCCGACCAGATCTCACGCTCCGGTGAGACGACCCCTACGCGTAGCTTCGCCACTTGTGTAGGTTCCTTTCCGATCAGATGCCAGGTGCGGCTCTTGGCCGCACCTGGCACCGAAGGCGATTACTTGGAGAGTTCCTTGGCCTTGGCGATGGCCTGCTCGATGCCACCGACCATGAAGAAGGCCTGCTCGGGCAGGTGGTCGTACTCGCCCTCGCACAGACCCTTGAACGAGGCGATCGTCTCGTCCAGCGGCACGAACTCACCCGGCTGGCCGGTGAACGCCTCGGCGGCGTACATCGGGTGCGACAGGAAGCGCTCGATCCGGCGGGCCCGGTTGACGGTGACCTTGTCCTCTTCGGACAGCTCGTCGATACCGAGGATCGCGATGATGTCCTGGAGCTCGCGGTACTTCTGCAGGATTCGCTTGGTCTCCTGGGCCACCCGGTAGTGCTCCTCGCCGACGATCATCGGGTCGAGGATGCGGGAGGAGGAGTCCAGCGGGTCCACCGCGGGGTAGATGCCCTTCTCCGAGATCGGCCGCGACAGAACGGTCTGCGCGTCGAGGTGCGCGAACGCGTTGTGCGGGGCCGGGTCAGTGATGTCGTCCGCGGGCACGTAGATCGCCTGCATCGAGGTGATCGAGTGACCACGCGTCGAGGTGATGCGCTCCTGGAGCACGCCCATCTCGTCGGCCAGCGTGGGCTGGTAACCCACGGCGGACGGCATGCGGCCGAGCAGGGTGGAGACCTCGGAACCGGCCTGGGTGAAGCGGAAGATGTTGTCGATGAACAGAAGCACGTCCTGCTTCTGCACGTCGCGGAAGTACTCCGCCATGGTCAGCGCGGACAGCGCGACGCGCAGACGCGTGCCCGGCGGCTCGTCCATCTGGCCGAAGACGAGAGCGGTGTCCTTGAGGACGCCGGCCTCGTCCATCTCCAGCCAGAGGTCGTTGCCCTCACGGGTACGCTCGCCGACGCCGGCGAAGCACGAGGTTCCGGAGAACTTCAGCGCGACTCGGCGGATCATCTCCTGGATCAGAACGGTCTTGCCGACACCGGCGCCACCGAACAGACCGATCTTTCCGCCCTTCACGTACGGCGTCAGCAGGTCGATGACCTTGATGCCGGTGGGCAGCATCTCGGTGCGCGACTCGAGCTGGTCGAACGCGGGGGACGGACGGTGGATGCCCCACTTCTCGGTGACCTTGAGCGTGGAGGTCGGCACGTCGAGCGACTCGCCGAGCGCGTTCCACACGTGGCCCTTGACGACGTCGCCGACCGGCACCGAGATCGGCGCGCCGGAGTCGGTGACCGCCGCGCCGCGGACCAGGCCGTCGGTGGGCTGCATCGAGATGGCGCGGACCAGGTTGTCACCCAGGTGCTGGGCGACTTCCAGGGTCAGCTTCTTGGTCTCCTCGCCGAGGGTCACCTCGACGTTGAGGGCGTTGTAGATGTCGGGCATCGCCTCGACGGGGAACTCCACGTCGACGACGGGACCCGTGACGCGAGCCACGCGGCCCGTGCCGGTCGTGGTCTCAATAGTCTCTGCAGTCATTTCACTCTTTCCCCGCTGCGGCGTCAGCCAGCGCGTTGGCGCCACCGACGATCTCGCTGATTTCCTGGGTGATCTCGGCCTGGCGAGCCTGGTTCATCTGCATGGTGAACACGCGGATGAGCTCGTTGGCGTTGTCCGTGGCCGACTTCATGGCGCGCCGACGTGAGGCTTCCTCGGCCGCCGCCGACTGGAGCAGCGCGGTGAAGATGCGCGACTCGACGTAGCGCGGCAGCAACGACTCCAGAACATCACCGGCCGTCGGCTCGAACTCGAAGTACGGCGGGATCGTGTCGGACGCGGTCGCCTCGGTCTCCTCGACCTCCAGCGGCAGAACCCGCTTGACCACGACCTCCTGCGTCAGCATCGAGACGAACTGGGTGGAGACGATGTGGATCTCGTCGATCCCGTGCTCCTCCTTGAACGACTCGATGAGCGTGTTCGCGATCTCCTTGGCGTGGGTGTAGGAGGGCTTCCTGGAGAAGCCGGTCCACTGACCGCCCATCTCCCTGCTGCGGAAGCTGTGCCACACCACACCCTTGCGGCCCGTGACGAACGGCACCACGGTGAGGCCGCGACCCTCCAGGAGACCCCGGAGCGCCTCAGCCTCACGCAGGATGTTCGCGTTGAAGCCGCCGCAGAAGCCGCTGTCGCTGGTGACGATGAGGACGCCCGCCTTGGCGGGGTTCTCCTTCGCCACGGTCAGCGGGTGGTCGACGCTGGCCGCGTTGCTGACGACGCCCGTCACGGCGCGAGTGATCTCACGCTCGTACGGCAGCGCCGCCTGCATCCGCTGCTGCGCCTTCACGATCCGCGAAGAGGCGATGAGCTCCTGGGCGCGCGTGATCTTGGCGGTCGACTTGACCGACTTGATCCGCCGCCGCAGCAGCCTTAGCTGGGCACCCATCGGCTACTTCTTCTCCGCCGGGCGGACGACCTTGCGGATCTTCTCCTGACCGACCTCGTCGGCCTCGAGCGGCGCGACGGGCTCGTCGTGGACGAGCAGATCACCCGAAGAGGTGGTGAAGCTCTTCTTGAACTCGGTGATCGCGTCCTTGAGGGCGGTCACCGTGTCGTCGGAGAGGTCCTTGGTCTCGCTGATGTTGGTGAAGATGGACTTGTGCGCGCTCTGGACGAAGTCGAGGAACTCGATCTCGAAGCGGCGGATGTCCTCGACCGGAACCTCGTCGAGCTCACCGGTGGTACCGGCCCAGACCGAGACGACCTCGCGCTCCAGGGAGAACGGGCTGTACTGCGGCTGCTTGAGCAGCTCGACCAGGCGCAGACCGCGCTCCAGCTGGGCCTTGGAAGCGGCGTCCAGGTCGGAGGCGAAGGAGGCGAAGGCCTCCAGGTCGCGGTACTGCGACAAGGCCAGACGGAGCGTGCCCGCGACCTTCCTCATCGCCTTCGTCTGCGCCGAGCCACCGACTCGGGAGACGGAGACACCGACGTTGATGGCAGGGCGCACACCGGCGTTGAACAGGTCGGTCTCGAGGAAGACCTGGCCGTCGGTGATGGAGATGACGTTGGTCGGGATGAACGCCGAGACGTCGTTGCCCTTGGTCTCGATGATCGGCAGACCGGTCATCGAGCCCGCGCCCATGTCGTCGGAGAGCTTGGCGCAGCGCTCCAGCAGACGGGAGTGGAGGTAGAAGACGTCGCCGGGGAAGGCCTCACGGCCCGGCGGGCGACGCAGCAGCAGGGACACGGCGCGGTAGGCGTCGGCCTGCTTGGTCAGGTCGTCGAAGACGATGAGGACGTGCTTGCCCTGGTACATCCAGTGCTGCCCGATGGCGGAACCGGTGTAGGGGGCGAGGTACTTGAAGCCGGCGGGGTCGGAGGCCGGGGCGGCGACGATGGTGGTGTACTCCATCGCGCCCGCCTCCTCCAGGCGGCCCTTGACCTGCGCGATCGTCGAGCCCTTCTGGCCGACGGCGACGTAGACGCAACGGACCTGCTTGGTGGGGTCACCCGACAGCCAGTTGTCGCGCTGGTTGAGGATGGTGTCGACGGCGATCGCGGTCTTGCCGGTGCCACGGTCACCGATGATCAGCTGACGCTGACCACGGCCGATCGCGGTCATGGCGTCGATCGCCTTGATGCCGGTGGCCAGGGGCTCCTTCACCGGCTGGCGCTGGACGACACTGGGCGCCTGCAGTTCGAGGGCGCGCAGGCCCTCGGACTCGATCTCGCCCTTGCCGTCGAGCGGGTTGCCCAGGGGGTCGACCACGCGGCCGAGGAAGTTGTCGCCGATCGGCACCGACAGGACCTCGCCGGTCCTGCGGACCGTCTGGCCCTCCTCGATCTTGCTGAAGTCGCCCAGGATAACGACACCGATCTCGCGGGTGTCGAGGTTCAGTGCCAGGCCGCGCGTGCCGTCCTCGAACTCGAGCAGTTCGTTCGCCATCGCCGAGGGAAGGCCGGAGACATGGGCGATGCCGTCGCCACAGTCGACGACGGTCCCGATCTCCTCGCGCGCGGCGCCTTCCGGTTCGTACGCCTGGACGAAGCGCTCAAGCGCGTCCCGGATCTCGTCCGGCCGGATCGTAAGCTCCGCCATCTCTTCTCTGTCTCCCTATTCGCCTAGCCGGCCAACCGGCGGCGGACTTCTTCGATTCGTCCCGCGATGGTGCTGTCGATGACCTCGTCGCCGATGCGAACCGAGAACCCACCGAGCACTCGCGGGTCGACCTCGACGTTCACGTGAACGTCACGGCCGTAGGAGGTGCGCAGGTACGCACCCAGGCGCTGCTTCTGCTCGTCGGTCAGCGCCACCGCGCTGCGAACCACCGCCACCAGACGCTGACGCTGCTCCGCGACCAGGCTGGAGTACTCCTCCAGGCCAGTCTCCAGGCTACGTCCTCGCGGGTGAACTACCAGCTGCGTGATGAGACGCAGGGTGGACGGGGCCACCTTGTCGGCGAGCAGCTCGCTCAGCAGCCGCTCCTTGCCTTCGGCGGGGGCGGCCGGGTCGGTGAGCGCAAGACGCAGGCCGGGGTTGGCTGCGATGATGCGGCCGAAGCGGAAGAGCTCGTCCTCCACGTCGTCGAGCCGCCCCTCGGCCTCGGCCTGAGCGGCCGAGGCCACCACGCTGAGCCGCTCGAGCGCGTCGGCCAGGTCGCGGGCGCGCGACCACTTGGCCTCGGCGGCCGCCACAGCCGTCTCGAGCGCGGCGTCGCTGACCTTGCCCTCGAGCAGCATGCGCATGACCTGGGCCTTCTGGGCCGCGGGCCGCGCCGGGTCGGAAAGGTTCCGGCGCAACCCGTGCTCACGGTCGAGCAGGTCCGCGACGGCGCGCAGCTCGTCGGCCAGGCGCCCCAGGTCGGCCGAAGCCGCCACCGCGTTGAAGCGCTCCTCAACAGCGGCCAGCGAACTCCTGCTCAGGCCACGCATCAGCGCACCGCCTGCGCAGAGGAGCTCTCCAGCTCGTCGAGGAACCGGTCAACGACGCGGCGCTGACGCGCCTCGTCCTCGAGGGACTCGCCGACGATGCGGGTGGCGAGCTCGGTCGACAGGCGACCGATCTCGGTGCGCAGCTGGGCGAACGCCTGCTGGCGGTCGGCCTCGATCTGCGTGTGCGCCGCCTCGACGATGCGGCGCGCTTCGGCCTGGGCCTCCTCGCGGAGCTCGGCCTTGATCTGGGCGCCCTGCTCGCGAGCCTCCTCGCGCAGCCTGGCGGCCTCGTGCCTGGCCTCGGCCAGCTGGTCGCGGTACTGCTTGAGCAGTGCCTGCGCCTCGGCCTGGGCGTCCTCCGCCCTCTTGATGCCGCCCTCGATCGCGTCGGTCCGCTCGGCCAGAGTCTTCTGGATGCGCGGGGTGAGGATCTTACCGACGACGACGAGAACGACGAAGAACGCGAAGATGCCCACGACCAGCTCGAACGCGTGCGGAAGCAGCGGGTTGGCGCCGCCCTCCGCCGCGAGGAGCGAAGCTGCCGTATTCATGGATGCAGCCTTTCGTCAGGGGTGGTCTTCGGTCTTTACAGGTTCGCGAAGATGAACGGCGCGACCAGACCGATCAGCGCCAGGGCCTCGGTGAGAACGAAGCCGAGGAGCATGTTCTGGCGAATCAGTCCGTAGGCCTCGGGCTGGCGCGCGATGGCCTGCACGCCCTGACCGAAGATGATGCCGACGCCGATGCCGGGGCCGATGGCGGCGAGACCGTAGCCGATGGCGGTGACGTTGCCGGAGACCTCAGCGAGAAGGCTCATTGCTGTTTCCTTTACTTGGTCGGCCGGTGATGCGGTGTATCACCGGTCTGGATATACCGGTAGGTGGTTCTTAGTGCTCCGGGTGCAGGCTGTTGCCGATGTACATGGCGGCCAGCATCGAGAAGAGGAACGCCTGCAGGAACATGATGAACAGCTCGAAACCGGTCATGATGATCGTCATCAGGACGCCGAGCACGCCGATCGGAGCACCGAGAGGGGTCAGTTTCTCGAACAGGAACCAGAAGCCGACCATGCTGAAGAAGGCGATGAGCATGTGGCCGGCGAACATGTTGGCGAAAAGTCGCACCGCGTGCGTGAACGGCGCGATGATCATGTTCGACAGGAACTCGATCGGCGCCAGCAGGACGTAGATGAACTTGGGCAGCCCCGGCGGGAACATCATGTTCTTGAAGTAGCCGCCGACACCCTGGGTCTTGAAGCCGAGGTAGAGCTTCAGCACGTAGACCGAGACGGCGAGCACGATCGGGAAGGCGATGTGCGAGGCGACGGGGAACTGCGCGATGGGAATGACACCCATCACGTTCCAGACCCAGATCACGAAGAACATGCTGAGGAGCAGGGCCATGAACCGGTCGGCGTCCTTGCCCAGGAAGGGCCGGGCGACCTGGTCACGGACGAACATGTAGCCGACCTCGGCGACGTTCTGGACGCCCCTGGGCACGATCTTCGGGTTGGAGAAGGCGGCCCACAGGAAGCCCAGCACGATGATCGAGCTGAGGATCGCCAGCAGCACCGGCTTGGTGAACCAGTCGACCCCGGCAATGATGGGAGGGAGTTCGAACAGTTCTTCCGGCGTCGGCGCCTGGAACTGGTCAGGATCGGCGAGGAGCGTCAGCGCGATCACGCGGCGTTCCCTTCAGCGTGGTAGGTGGTCACAACAAAGTTCCTTGGGCGGGCGGTACCGCCGCGCGGAGTTAGCGGCCGTGCTTCCGGTAGACCAGGTAGACGGCGAGCACTGTCCCCAGGACGACACCTATGGGGAAGAACGCGGACGTGTCGAGATACCGGTCCAGCAACCAGCCAGCACCGCCGTAGACAACCATCCCGGAGAGCAGGTAGCTGGGAATCGACCACGCGGCGTTGGCGAAGTCGCGACCGTCGTCCTCGGGCCGGCGTTTCTCTTCGCTCATCGCGCGCCCGACGATAGCAGGCACAGGCAGGACTAGTCATATCGGGCCCCGTTACTTTTACCGGGGATCATGACTGCCCCTGTCCGGGCACCTTGGTCTCGGGGTCCACGTACAGCATCTTGGTCTTCAGGAAGGCGCGCACCTCGCCGGCGGTCCAGACGATGGTGCCGACCACGACGGTCCAGGCGAAGGCCTTGGGATTCCACGCGGTCGTGTCGCCGAAGGCGCGCAGCATCACCATGATGACGACGACCTTGACGAGATAGCTGACCATCGCGGCGATCGCCATCATCTGCGGGGAGACGCGGGCGGCGTAGGTCACCGCGACCACGCTGACGCTGAAGAAGACGGCGACGAGCGCGAGACCGACGACGGAGCCGAGGGCGCCCTTACCGCCGGCCGTCAGGAAAGCCACGATGACAGCGACGGCCCCCACCACCAGGGTGGGTAGCGCGGCGCTCTTGAGGACGCGCACGTCGTTGGCCTGCATCGGTGCTCCAGACAGTCAGTTAACAAGCGAGCGATTGCTACCCCATGAGCCGTACTCTATGGGGGCCCTGCTCGTGAAAGATATCACAAGCTCATGGATGACCGCCTTTACCTGCTCTTTCTAGTTCGTGATCAAGACGAACGCGCAGGAAACGCGGGGAGAACGGAGGCGTCGTCGCCCTCCCGGCCCATGGGCTGGGCATCGCCCCTGATGGGCGGCATGGGGCCCGTCGCTGGGCCATCGTCCTCATCATCCGGTTTGTCCTTGCGCTTGGCGGAATGCGAGCCGCCCCTCCCGCGCCAGCGCGGCAGCGCCATCAACACCAGCACGCCGATCGCCAGCACGATCACGATCGGGAAGAACACGACAGGCACGCCGGTGACCGACATGCCGACCAGGCCGAGCGCGAACAGCGACGTCCACGCGTACATGATCAGCACTGTGCGCCTGTGGGAGTGGCCGATGTCGAGCAGCCGGTGGTGCAGGTGACCGCGATCCGGGGCGAAGGGCGACAACCCCATCGAGGTGCGTCTGATGACCGCGCTTATCAGGTCGATGAGCGGGAGCACCATCACCGCGGCCGGCAGCAGGATGGGCATCAGCGCGCCGAACCGGTTCATGCCCTGGATCACGTCGGCGTCGACAGGGGTCACGGTGATCAGCGACGAGGCCAGGACCAGGCCGAGGAGCATCGCCCCCGTGTCGCCCATGAAGATCCTGGCGGGATGGAAGTTGTGCGGCAGGAAACCCAGGCACATGCCGATCAGGATCGCGGTGATGGCCGCGGTGGTGTTGATCCTGTTCTGCTCGATGTTCTGGTCGAGGAAGATGGCGTAGACCCACGTGGCGGCGGCGGCGATGCCGACGATGCCCGCGGCCAGGCCGTCGAGGCCGTCGACGAAGTTCACCGCGTTGATGGAGACGACGACGACCAGGATCGTGATGATCGCGCTCAGGTCGGGCGCGAGGCCGATGCTCTCGCCGCTGACCCAGGGGATCCACGGCAGGAACAGGCCGAAGTAGACCAGCACGCCCGCCGCGCCGATCTGGCCGCCCAGCTTGATGAAGGCGTCCATGCCCCACCAGTCGTCGAGGAAGCCGGTCAGCGTGATCAGCCCTCCGGCGACGATGAGCGCGAGCACCGTGTCGTCCTGGGCGAGCACGCCGCCCGTCTTGTCGAGCTGCATGGCCGTCAGCAGACCCGCGACCAGCCCGCCGTACATCGCGAGCCCGCCGAGCCGCGGAGTCGGCGTGGTGTGCACGTCGCGATCGCGAACCTCGGGCATGGCTCCGATGCGGATGGCGAAACGCCGGACCAGCGGGACGAGCAGGTACGTCACCGCCGCCGCTGCCAGCGCCATGAAGAGGTATTCGCGCACGGACCTAGTTTCCCGGATGCACCGGCCAGCTGTGACCGGAAATCGACACAGATCACCTTATAATTCGCTGAGATAGGGCTGGTGCTCTGCGGCCAGCTCGGTGACACGTTCCCGCACTTCATCCGCTGTTTCGGGATATCTCACCGCCCGCGAGACCAGCGTTCCCACCTCCTTCATCTGCTCGGCTCCCATGCCCTGTGTCGTGACACAGGGGGTGCCCACCCGCAGGCCCGACGTGACGGCGGGCGGCTCGGGGTCGTACGGGATCGCGTTGCGGTTGAGCGTGATGCCCGCCGCCGCGCAACGCCGCTCCGCCTCCGCGCCCGTCACCGCGCAGCCGCGCAGGTCGATGAGCGCCAGATGGGTGTCGGTGCCGCCGGACACCGCCCGCATCCCGTCCAGCGCCTCGCAGAGAGCGCGCGCGTTGTCGACCACCATCCTCGCGTAGTCGGCGAACTCCGGCCGCATCGCCTCGCCGAACGCGACGGCTTTCGCGGCGATCGCGTGCATGAGCGGACCGCCTTGCACGAACGGGAAGACCGCCCTGTCGACCTTCGCCGCCAGCTCGGCCGTGCACAGGATGCCGCCGCCGCGCGGACCGCGCAGCGCCTTGTGCGTGGTGAACGTGACGACGTCCGCGTACGGCACCGCCGACGGGATCGCGCCACCCGCCATCAGGCCGATCGTGTGCGCCACGTCGGCCATCAGCCACGCGCCCACCTCGTCGGCGATGCCGCGGAACACCCCGAAGTCGATCAGCCGGGGATAGGCCGTGGCGCCGCACACGATGAGCTTCGGGCGGTGCCTGAGCGCCAGATCGCGCACCTCGTCGTAGTCGATGAGCTCGGTGTCGCGGCGCACGCCGTACGACACCACGTCGAACCAGCGGCCGGAGAAGTTGACCCGCGAGCCGTGCGTGAGATGGCCGCCATGCTGTAGCGCCATCGCCAGCATCGTGTCACCCGGCTGGAGCAGCGCGGCGTAGGCGGCCAGGTTCGCGCTCGCGCCCGAATGCGGCTGCACGTTGGCGTGGTCGGCGCCGAACAGCTCCCTGGCCCGCCGTACCGCCAGGAACTCGGCCCTGTCGACCACCTCGCAGCCGCCGTAGTATCGCCTGCCCGGATAGCCCTCGGCGTACTTGTTGGTGAGCGTCGACCCCAGCGCGGCCAGCACAGCAGGGGAGGTGAAGTTCTCGCTCGCTATGAGCTGCAGGCCGCCCCGCACCCGAGCCAGCTCGTCCAGCAGCACCTGCGCGATCTCGGGGTCCTCCCGCTGGAGGGCCCCGAAATCCGGGCCGTACTGGGGTGCGTCACCCATTCCCCCACTGTAAGCCCACAATCACGAGAAGGCATGGGGCGCGCCGACCGCGGCGGGCACCCACCGCGGCGTGTCCGCCGCCTGGTCGCTGATCGCCGTGAGCACCGACTGACGGTACAACGCCAGCCGGTTGCGCCATTCGGCCAGATCCTCCACATACCGACCACCGACCGGCGCCTCCCACGTCTGCGGGCTGCGCGCCAGCTGGTAGGCCTTGTCCAGGGAGGCCGTCAGCGTCTCCAGCAGGGGCAGGACGGCATGCCATGCGGTCACCAGGCGCTGGTAGTCGGGGTTGAACTCCCAGGCCCTCGGGTGCCCGTCCAGGGGGCCGCCCGAGCCCGTCGCGGGCGGCTGCTCGCCCGGCTGGCGCGGCTGTGGAGCCGGTGGATCGACGTACATGCGCGTACTCCCTCTCAGCTGCCCGGCGGCACGATCGGCCGGTCGGGCGCGTTCGCCTCGACCCGGCCGGGCGCGCCGTCCGGCCCGAAGTCCTCGGGAACCCACTCGCCCTTGCCCCACTCGCCGGGCGGGACCCGCACGCTCGGCATGTCCATCGGCTCGATGTCGCTCGCGTCGTCCATAAGCGTCCTGAGCGCGGCCTCCGACGGCGGCCCGGCATCCACCGACACCACGTCACTGCCGTCGTTCGCCCACCTCGCGACATCCCCAGGACCCGTCCCGGTCACAGCCTCCCCGCCCGTGCCACCGACGCCCCCGAAGGCCGCGGGAGACTCCCGCACACCTCCCGCCACACCCCCGGGATCTCGCACGTACCCGTCCGACGCCCGATCGGTGTCCCGCCGATCCGCGTCCCCAGCCCCACCGGAGGTCTGCTCGTTCGCGTCCCCAGCCCCACCGGAGGTCTGCTCGTTCGCGTCCCCAGCCCCACCGGAGGTCTGCTCGTTCGCGTCCGGAGCGTCTCCGGGGGTCCGGCCGTCGGCGTCGGCAGGACGGGCCGTCGGCCCGCCGGGGTCCACCGAGCCCGCGGGCCCGTCCGGGCGGATGTTCTCCGGCACCCACTCGCCCCTGCCCCACTCCCCCGGCGGCACCCGCACACTCGGCATGTCCATCGGCTCGATGTCGCTCGCGTCGTCCATGAGCGTCCTGAGCGCGGCCTCCGACGGCGGCCCGGCATCCACCGACACCACGTCACTGCCGTCGTTCGCCCACCTCGCGACATCCCCAGGACCCGTCCCGGTCGCAGCCTCCCCGCCCGTGCCACCGACGCCCCCGAAGGCCGCGGGAGACTCCCGCACACCTCCCGCCCCAGGGGAATCCGCGTCGGGCGTTCGGCCTGCCTCCTGCTCGTGCCCATCCGGCATGCCCTCGGGGACCCGCGAGGACGCCGCCCCTCCATCGGCGACCTGCGCGTGCCCATCGGCCACTCGACCGGAGACCTGCGGATCGCTGTCGCGGCCGCCCCCGGAGACCTGCGGATCGCCGTCACACCCACCCCTGGAGACCTGCGGATCACCGTCACGCCCGCCCCCGGAGGTCTGGGCGTCGCCGTCGCGGCCGCCCCCAGAGACCTGCGGATCACCGTCACACCCACCCCCAGAGACCTGCGGATCACCGTCACGCCCACCCCCAGAGACCTGCGGATCACCGTCACGCCCACCCCCAGAGACCTGCGGATCACCGTCACGCCCACCCTTGGAGACCTGGGCGTCGCCGTCCGGTGTGCCCGCCGATGCTCGGCCGTCGGTGTCCTGGGCCTGGGCCGCCGCCTCGCCGGGGTGCACCGAGCCGGCGGGCCCGTCAGGGCCGATGCCGTCCGGGATCGCCGCTCGGCCCCACTCGCCGGTCGGCAGCCGCACGCCCGGCATGTCCTTCGGGCCGATGTCGCTCGCGTGGTCCGCCAGCGACTTCACCGCCGCGTCGGACGGCGGCCTCGCGTCCGCCGAGACCACGTCGCTCCCGTCGTTCGCCCACGTGGCGGGCACCTCTCCGGTGCCCGTCTGGCTTCCCGTACGGCCCGCAGCACCGTCGGACGGCTGGGCGGGCGCGGGCGGATCCACCGCGCGCTCGACGGAGGGCAGGTCGGCGGGCGCGGCCGGGTCCACCGCGCGCTCGACGGAGGGCAGGTCGACCGGCTGTACGGCGTCGGCGTGCTCCAGCAGGTCCTCGACCTCGCGTGCCGTGGGCGGGTCGAGCGGGATCTGCAGGACCTTGACCCCGTCCACCTCGACGACCTGCGGTTTGCCCGCGTCGGTCTGGTCGATGTCGTCGGGGTGGTCCTTCCCCGGAGTGTCGAGGATGTCCTGGCCGGACCTGTCGGGCTCCGTGCCTCTGTCGCGACGGCTGTCCCGCTCGTCGTCCTTCGGCTCGTCCGTGCCGGTCTTGGGCTGCTCCGTCTCACGGGACGGCTGACCGGCCTCGTCGGCCCTTGACCGGTCCGTCTCGCCACTGGGCCGGCCGGTCTCGCTTCTGGGCTGGTCCGTCTCACGGGACGGCTGGGGGTTCTCACCCCTTGGCCGGTCCGTCTCACTTCTGGGCTGGCCGGTCTCGGTCTTGGGCTGGTCCGTCTCGCGGGACGGCTGGGGGTTCTCACCCCTTGGCCGGTCCGTCTCGCTCCTGGGCTGGTCGGCCTCGGTCTTGGGGTGGTCGTTCCTGGAAGGCGGATCCGCGGGCGTCGTGTCCCGAGGCGTCTCGCTTCTCGGGGTGGGCTCCGCCGGGGTGGCGTGCTTCTTCGGCTCCGGCTCGGAAGGCGTCGTGTCCCGGGGGTTGGTCGTACGCGAGGCCCTGTCGTCGTCGCGCTGCTCCTTCGGGACCTCACGCTGCTCTTTCGGAACATCGCGCGGTTCCTTCGCCTCATCCCGGGTTTCCCTGGGCGTCTCGCGCGGTTCCTTCGCCTCGTCCCGCGGTTCCCTGGGCGTCTCACGCGGATCTCTCGGCGTGGAGTCGGTCGCCGTCGAGTCCTTCGGCGTGGTGTCCTTCCCGGCGGGCTCCTTACCTGAGGCCTCCTTACCAGAGGTCTCCTTACCGGTGGCGTCCCTACCGGTGGTCTCCTTCGGTGAGGGGTCCTCGTCCTTGCCCGACGCGGGCGTGCCGTTCGCCGACACGTCCTTGACCTGCTCGCCCGTCCGGGGCGCGGTCTCCTTCTTCTCCAGCAGCGCCAGCCGCCCCGTGACGTCGCGCGCCATGCTCTCGCACGCGTCGGCCACCTGCGAAGGCCGGTGGGTCGCGGGTGTCGCGAGCCCCGCGGTCCTGGCCGCCTGCGCGACCCTGCTCTCGATCGTCCGCATCTGCGCGGCGGCCCGCTGTACCTCGGCCAGCAGGTCGCGCACCAGGGTCGGATCCATACCGTCGAACGAGCCCATGCGCCACACGGTAGGTGCAGCCGAAGCCGCCCGCCTCAGGGATAAACAGACGGCATCAATCGTCGGTGGCGACGTAACCCACGATGCCGCGCAGCTTCTCCACCGAGATGGCGCCCTTCCTGAGCAGGCGGGGCACCGCCGTCGTCAGGTCGAGGATGGTCGAGGGCGTGTCGTCCGCGCAGGGACCGCCGTCGAGGTAGACGGCGACCGACTCGCCGAGCTGATCCTCCGCGCCCTGCGCCGTCGTCGCGGCGGGCGAGCCAGAACGGTTGGCGCTGGAGACGGCCATCGGGCCCGTCTCCTTGAGCAGGTCGAGCGCGACGGGATGCAGCGGCATCCGCAGGGCGACCGTGCCCTTGGTGTCGCCGAGGTCCCACGACAGCGACCTGTTCGCCTTGCACACCAGCGTCAGCGGTCCGGGCCAGAAGGCGTCGATGAGGTCCTGGCCGTACGGGCCGAGGTCCTCCACCAGGGCGTTCGCGGCGCGCACGGTGCCGACGAGGACGGGCGGCGGCATGTCGCGTCCCCGGCCCTTGGCCTCGAGCAGCGCGCTCACCGCCGAGGGGGTGAAGGCGTCGGCGCCGATGCCGTAGACGGTGTCCGTCGGCAGCACCACGAGCTCGCCCTTGCGTACGGCAGAAGCCGCGTCGGTCAGCCCCGCGGCCTTCTGATCGGGGTCTGCGCAGTCATAACGTCGTCCCACGGCGAGCAATCCTATTCCTGGCCGAACTTGGCGGTGACGAAGCGGTCCCTGCGGGTGAGGTCCTGGCGCAGCCGGGCGTCGCGCCAGCCCTTGTCCTCGGGGAAGAGGCGGTAGACGGCCTGGCCCTGCTCGTCGGCGTGCTCGACGGCGACCAGCCCGCCCGGCCTGAGCAGGCGGCGGGCGGTACGCTCGACGGCTCTGACCTCGTTGAGCCCGTCGGCGCCGCTGCCGTACAGGGCGCGCGAGGGGTCGTAGTCGCGCACCTCGGGGTCGCGAGGGACTGCCCCCGGCGGGATGTAGGGCGGGTTGGAGATCACGAGGTCGACCTTGCCGTTGAGCTCGGGAAGCGCGTCGGCGAGGTCCTCGGGGTGCAGGTGGACGCGGCCCTGGCCGTGTTCGGCGATGTTGCGCTTGGCCCAGCCGTACGCGTCGGGATCGACCTCGACCGCGTGGACCTGTGCCAGCGCGACCTCCTGCGCGATCGACAGCGCGATCGCGCCCGAGCCGGTACCGAGGTCGACCACGAGCGGCTCGGCGACGTCCATCTCGCGGAGGCGTTCGATCGCCCAGCCCGCGACCACCTCGGTCTCCGGTCTGGGCACGAAGACGCCGGGGCCCACGGCCAGCTCCAGGTAGCGGAAGTAGGCGTGGCCGGTGATGTGCTGCAGCGGCTCTCTGGCCTCGCGCCTGGCGACGCCCTCCCAGAAGAGGGCGTCGAAGTCGGCGTCCTTCACGGTGTGGAGCGCGCTCCTGCGCACGCCGTGGACGAACGCCGCGATCTCCTCCGCGTCCGTGCGCGGAGACGGCACCCCGGCCTCGGCCAGGCGAGCGGTTGCGAGAGCGATCTCGTCCAGCAGGAATGTCATGAGTGTTGTGCGAGCTTCTCCGCCATTTCGGCGTCGATGAGGGCCTGGGTGACAGCGCTCAGTTCTCCGTCGAGCACCTGGTCGAGGTTATACGCCTTGAAGCCGACACGGTGGTCGGAGATGCGGTTCTCGGGGAAGTTGTAGGTCCTGATGCGCTCCGAGCGGTCCATCGTGCGGACCTGCGACTTGCGCTCGGCCTGGGCGGCGGCCTCGGCCTCCTCCTGCGCCACGGCCAGCAGCCTGGCCCGCAGGATGCGCATCGCCGACTCCTTGTTCTGGAGCTGGCTCTTCTCGTTCTGGCAGGAGACCACCACACCGGTCGGCAGGTGCGTGATGCGGACCGCCGAGTCGGTGGTGTTGACGCTCTGCCCGCCGGGGCCGCTGGAGCGGTAGACGTCTACGCGCAGGTCGTTGGGGTCGATGTTGATCTCGACCTCTTCGGCCTCGGGGTAGACCAGCACGCCGGTGGCGCTGGTGTGGATCCGGCCCTGCGACTCAGTGACGGGCACCCGCTGCACGCGGTGCACGCCGCCTTCGTACTTCAGCCTCGACCAGACGCCCTCGTCACCCTTGGCCTTGATCGCGACCGTGACGTCCTTGTAGCCGCCGAGGTCGGAGTGCTGGGCGTCGATGATCTCGGTCTTCCACCCGAGCCGCTCGGCGTAGCGCAGATACATTCGCAGCAGGTCTCCGGCGAACAGCGCCGACTCCTCGCCGCCCTCACCCTGCTTGATCTCCATGATGATGTCCTTCTCATCATTGGGGTCACGCGGGATGAGCAGATGCTTGAGCTTATCCTCCAGCTTCGGGACGCGCTCCTCCAGCTGGGCCGCCTCCTCGGCGAAGGCCTCGTCCTCCGCCGCCAGCTCCTTGGCCGCGGCGAGGTCGTCACGGACGCCCTCCAGCTCGCGGTAGGTGCCGATGACGGGCGTGAGCTGGCGGTAGCGCCTGCCGAGCGTGCGGGCCTTGTTCTGGTCGGCGTGCACGGCGGGGTCCGCGAGCTGCTGCTCCAGCTCGGCGTACTCACCGAGCAGTTCGTCGAGATTCACCGTGCGTCCTTCTTCCGCTTTGTCGCCGCCCTCTTCACCACGAACGCCGACCCGGGAGCGCGCACGCGCGTCTCCGGGCCGGCGTCAGGGAAGCTACTTGCTGGCCTTCTTGCCGAAGCGCTGCTCGAAGCGCGCCACGCGACCGCCGGTGTCGAGGATCTTCTGCTTGCCCGTGTAGAACGGGTGGCAGGCCGAGCACACGTCGGCGTGGATGACGCCGTTCTTCGCGGTGCTGCGCGTGGTGAAGGAGTTGCCGCAGGTGCAGGTGACCTGCGTCACGTGGTACTCGGGGTGGATGTCGCGCTTCATGGCTGTCCTTTCGGGGTGCGGTCGCCGGGTCGCTCCGTACGGCTTGCGCGCTGTCGCACACTGTCGATCGCGCACTGCGGGAACCGGTACCGCTCGGCTTCAGCTACCAGTGTGCCAGATCCTCCAACCATCCCAGGCCACGAGGCATTCCCGGCGATCTTATGGACGAGTCACACAGGCCCCACTAGGCTCAAACGTCCAATCCGTAACTTTTCTCACATATACACCGATGCAAGGGGCCCCATCACATGAAGAGAAGGATGCGGTTGCTGCTGGCGACCGCAACGGGGGTGGCTGTGCTCGTCGGGGGCGCCGGCCTCTCCTCGGCCAGCGCATCCGTGTCGCGGGCGGCCTACGCTGCAGCCGACGACATCGCCAACGTGTCCGTCGGCAACGCGTACGTGCCCGCTGACAAGGAGATCGAGGTTTCGTTCACCTTCCAGGTGTCGAACCCGCTCGGGACCGGCAACGGCCCGACCAGCGGCGCCGACGAGGTGAAGATCACCTCCGCCGACATCACGCCGCCGGGCAAGGCCGCCAAGCCGGCGACGGTCAGCTACACCGCGCCCGGCGCAATCACCGACGACAAGCCCCGCCCGGCCTCCGCGCCGGGTAACGGCAAGTTCACGATCTCCAAGGACGACCCGTCCGGCGACTGGACCCTGAGGATCGTGACCTCTCGCGGCACGAACACCTTCACGGTCAAGGTCGCTCCCAAGCAGGGCATCAGCGGGGCCTCCGTCACCCCGAACCCCGTGGACCTGATCAAGGGCAAGGAGGTCAAGGTCACCGTCCGCGCGGCGGTCAAGGACGCCTCCCAGGTGAGCGCCAAGATGACCAGCGACACCACCTCCGAGTACTACGACCTCGGCAGCCTGGAGCTCGACACCGACGGCTACTACACCGGCGTCGTCTACTTCACCGACGACAGCGCGCCGGGCAACTGGACGCTGGAGATCTCCGCCAGCCGGGGGAACGAGACGCTCAAGGGTGTCGGCTCGTTCAGCGTCAACGCCCCCGCCGGCGGAGCGTCCAAGAAGTCGAAGTCGAAGATCACGCTGACCGCGCCGAGCAAGGCCAAGGTCGGCCGGACCTTCAAGATCAACGGCAAGGTCTACAGGGGGACCAAGGCGTACTCGGGCAAGATCGTCGAGGTGTACTTCAAGAAGAAGGGCACCAAGTCGTACAAGTTCATGGGCTTCGCCAAGGCGACGTCGACGGGCAAGTACACCAAGGCCGTCAAGCAGAAGTACGACGGGTACTGGCGCGCCAAGGTGCCCGCGACCGGCAAGACGTACAGCTCCTGGTCGGCTCAGGAGTTCGTGGACGTGAAGTAGCCGGATGACCGGAGGTACGGCCCGCTCCCGCGAAGGGGACGGGCCGTCTTTCGTCTCCGGCCCTCGCCCCCGTCGGCGGCGTCGAAGGTCCCGCAGGCGCGAGAACGCCCCGGGTGGGAACACCCGGGGCGTTTCGCCGTACGTCGTGCTAGTCGCGGTCGGAGCTGACCGTCGTCTTCTGGACCTGGAGGAGGAACTCCGCGTTGGACTTCGTCTCCTTCATCTTCTCCAGAAGCAGCTCGAGCGCCTGCTGCATGTCCAGCGCGTGCAGGACCCGGCGAAGCTTCCAGACGATCTGGAGCTCGTCCTTGCCCATGAGGATCTCTTCCTTACGGGTGCCGGACGCGTCGACGTCCACCGCGGGGAAGATGCGCTTGTCGGCCAGCGAGCGGTTGAGCTTGAGCTCCGCGTTGCCGGTGCCCTTGAACTCCTCGAAGATGACCTCGTCCATCTTCGACCCGGTCTCGACCAGGGCGGTGGCGAGGATCGTCAGGGAGCCGCCGTTCTCGATGTTGCGCGCCGCGCCGAAGAAGCGCTTCGGCGGGTAGAGCGCGGTCGAGTCGACACCACCGGACAGGATGCGTCCGGACGCGGGGGCCGCCAGGTTGTAGGCGCGGCCGAGGCGGGTGATGGAGTCGAGCAGGACGACCACGTCGTGGCCCAGCTCCACCAGACGCTTGGCGCGCTCGATGGCGAGCTCGGCGACGGTGGTGTGGTCCTCGGCGGGACGGTCGAAGGTCGAGTGGATGACCTCGCCCTTGACCGAGCGCTGCATGTCGGTGACCTCTTCGGGCCGCTCGTCCACGAGCACGACCATCAGGTGGCACTCGGGGTTGTTGCGGGTGATCGCGTTGGCGATCGACTGCAGCACCATCGTCTTGCCGGCCTTGGGCGGCGAGACGATGAGCCCGCGCTGGCCCTTGCCGATCGGCGACACGAGGTCGATGATCCGCGTGGTCAGGATGTTGGGCTCGGTCTCCAGGCGCAGCCGCTCCTGCGGGTAGAGCGGGGTGAGCTTGTTGAAGTCGGGCCTGTTGCGGGCCTGCTCCGGGTCCATGCCGTTGACCGTGTCGAGGCGGACCAGGGCGTTGAACTTCTCCCTGCGCTCGCCGTCGCGCGGCTGGCGGACGGCGCCGGTGACGACGTCGCCCTTGCGCAGGCCGTTGCGGCGGATCTGGGCCAGCGACACGTACACGTCGTTGGAGCCGGGCAGGTAGCCGCTGGTCCTGACGAACGCGTAGTTGTCGAGGATGTCGAGGATGCCGGCGATCGGGATGAGAACATCGTCGTCGCCGATCACGGGCTCGTTGCTGTCGAAGCGGTCGCGGCCACGGCCACGGTTGCGCTCCCTGAAGCGACCGCGCCTGCCGCGCCCGCGCTCGTCGTCGTCGCCCACGCCGCGCTGGTCCTGGCCCCGGTCCTGAGAGCGGTCCTGGCCTCGGTCCTGAGAGCGGTCCTGAGAGCGGTCCTGAGAGCGCTCCTGGCCGCGGTCGGTGCGCTGCGGCTGCTGCTCGCCGCGCTCCTGGCGCTCGCCGCCACGCTCCTGACGGTCGCGGTCACCACGCTCGCCACGGTCACCGCGGTCACCGCGGTCACCGCGGTCAGCACGCTCACCGCGGTCAGCACGCTCACCGCGCTCGCGGCGGCTGCGGCGCTCGCCACGGTCGCGGCGGCTCTCGCCACGCTCGGCGCGGCCGTCCTGCTGGTCGGGCTGCTCCACGACAGGCTGCTGCGGCTGCTCGACCACGGGCGCGGCGGCGGCCACGGCCGGCTGCTCGGGGGCAGCGGCGACGGGCTCGGGTGCGGTCACGGGCTCGGCGGCGGGCGCAGGGCGGGAACGTTCCCGACGACTGCGGGCGGGGCGCTCGGCCACGGCCGGCGCCTCGGCGGGGGCGGGCGCCTCGGCGGCCGCCTGGGCGCTGTCACCGGCGCCGACTCCCTGCTTCTCCTGGATACGCGCGATGAGCTCGCTCTTGCGCATCCGCCCGGTCCCGCTGATGCCCAGCTCGGCGGCGATCTTCTGCAGCTCGGGTAGCACCTTCGCGGACAGTCCGGTGCCGGAGCGACGCGCCCGCGGCTTGGCCGCGGCGCGGGTGGGGGTGTCGCCGGACGCGCTCGCGGCCGAGCCGGAAGCGTCGGAGAGGAGTTCGGTGGTGTCGCTCAACTAAGGGTCCTTCCCAGGGGTCGGGCGTCGGCCATGATCAGCCGATCGTCCCGGAGGTGCTGTCGATCCGGCGGGACAGTCCGGGTCGGGGTGCACTTTGCGATCTTCGGCCGCCGCGCAGGACGGCCGCCACGGTTGGGGAGGGATTCGTCCAGGTCGCCACAGGACGGTGGCGCGTGGAGGGAACCCCCCAGATTGCTGTCGCCAGCCAGATGTCGAGGTGGTTCGAACGCGCAGGTCCCCGGATTCGCCGCCTCGCGTCGCGCCGACCGGGTGTGGGCCGAACGGGGCGAGCGGATTCGGGGAGACAGCCGTGCTGCCCACGCCTCGCGACGTGAAGCATGATGCAGCGATATCTGGCTGACAAGCACGCACCCAACAAGGGGGCATCTGGTGCGGCTACCAGCCTAACATCACCAGCGCACACGGCTATTCCCTGAAGGTCTAAGAGGCATCAGCGTGTCTCGGGGAACTGAACGGTCGCACCGTGATGGTCGACGTCCATGAGCTGGATGTGCCAGTCACTACCCACTTCTGGCGCGATCGAATCCTGCGCATCCGATGTCGAAAACGCAAGGATCGTGGGACCCGCCCCCGAAACGGTGGCGGGCACGCCCATGGCACGCAGCCGTTTTACCAGATCGGCGGTCCGCCGCATGGCAGGCGCGCGGTATTCCTGGTGAAGACGGTCTTCCGTGCCGGCCAGCAGCAGCTCACGTTCGGGTCGCCCGGTCAGCGCGGCGATCAGCAACGCGGCCCGCCCCGCGTTGAAGGACGCGTCCTTGTGGGGCACATCCTTGGGTAGCAGCCCCCTTGCCGCCTCGGTGGACAGCCGCGTGGCGGGTATCAGCACGACAGGCCTGACGTTCGCGTCGGGGACCAGCTTCACCATACGCGGAGCTCCGGCCTGGTCCGTCCACGCGATGGTGAGCCCACCGGCAAGGCAGGGGGCCACGTTGTCCGGATGCCCTTCCATCTCGGTGGCGAGGGCGAAGACGTCCTCGTTGCTCAGCTCCGTTGTTCGCTGAGAGCCGAGCGGCGCCACGCCTCCCTCCGGCGTGTACGGCAGGCCCGCCAGCGCCCTGGCGGCGAGGATCCCCGCGCAGATGGCGGCCGAGGAGGACCCGAGGCCACGCGCGTGCGGAATCCTGTTGCGGCACAGCAGGCGGATTCCCGCTGGTTGCGGCGCGTCCATCCGGTCGAAGGCCCTGCGCATGGCCTGGACGACGAGGTGGTCGTCGCCGAGGTCGAGCTCTCCGAACCCTTCGCCCTCGACCGCGACCTCCACCGCGCGCCCGCCGCCCGTCGGCGTGAACAGCGACGCCTCGATCTCGTCATGGAGGCTCAGGGCCAGGCCGAGGGAGTCGAATCCGGGGCCAAGATTCGCCGATGTCGCCGGAACCCGGACGATCACCCTGCTGTCGGTCATGCATCTCCTAAGGGTCGCCGTGACGGCGGGCGCCGGAGTCCTGCTGGGCGGCGCGCCTTCGGCGGACGGCGCCCCGTGACCACGGAGGCGCCGAGCCGGCCTGCCGTACGGAAGAGAGAAGGATCAGTCGAGGCCGAGCGCGGAGGCCGCGGCGTGGACGTCGATGGGGATGGTGACGGGCGCGGGCGCGCCCGAGATCGCCCAATCGGGGTCCTTCAGCCCGTTGCCCGTGACCGTGCAGACGATGCGCCGGCCCGCCTCCACGAGTCCCTGGGCGTGCGCGTGCAGCAGCCCCGCGACGCTGGCGGCCGAGGCGAGCTCGACGAACACGCCCTCCTCCTGCGCCAGCAGCTTGTAGGCGGCGGCGATCTGCCGGTCGGTCACCGCCTGGATGAGGCCGCCCGACTCGTCGCGGGCCGCCTCGGCGAGCTTCCACGACGCCGGGTTGCCGATCCGGATGGCGGTGGCGATGGTGTGCGGGTGGGTGACGGGGGCGCCGTTGACGATGGGCGCCGCGCCGCTGGCCTGGAAGCCGAACATGCGCGGGGAGGTGCCGTACTCCTGGTAGCCCATCCAGTAGGCGGAGATGTTGCCGGCGTTGCCGACGGGGATGCAGTGGATGTCGGGCGCGGCGCCGAGCGCGTCGACGATCTCGAAGGCGGCCGTCTTCTGCCCCTGCAGGCGGTAGGGGTTGACCGAGTTGACCAGCGCGATCGGGTAGTTCTCCGACAGCTTCCTCGTCATCTCGAGGCAGTCGTCGAAGGACCCCTCGACCTGCAGTAGCGTCGCGCCGTGCACGAGCGCCTGCGCGAGCTTGCCCATGGCGATCTTGCCGCGCGGCACGAGCACGGCGCAGGTCAGCCCCGCGCGTACGGCGTAGGCGGCGGCCGAGGCCGAGGTGTTGCCCGTCGAGGCGCAGATGACCGCCTTGGCGCCCTCCTCCACGGCCTTGCTGATGGCCATGGTCATGCCGCGGTCCTTGAAGCTGCCGGTCGGGTTGGCGCCCTCGACCTTCAGGTAGACCTCGCAGCCCGTCAGCGTGGAGACGCGGTGGGCGGGGACGAGTGGCGTGCCGCCCTCAAGGAGCGTGATCACGGGCGTCGTCTCGCTCACCGGCAAGCGGTCCCGGTATTCCTCGATGAGGCCTCGCCATGCCCTGGTCATGATTCGCTCCTGCGACTACCTGCGGTGTTGGGCACAGAGTCTACGGCCACCGGGCTCACTCGGCGGTACGACCGTCCACCGTTTGGACAGACTCTTCCGCCAATACCCAGCAACCCCGGATAAGGTCTCCCACAGGGGACGGGGAGGGCTGTAACCACCATGACGGCGATGAGGCAGAACGACTACTCCGCACTGACGCCGCCGCGACTGGGCGAATGGTCGCCCTCGCTGTCGGTGAGCGTGGTCGTCCCCGCGCACGGCGGCCCGCATCTCGACCTCACGCTGGCCGCGCTGGCCGGGCAGACCTACCCCGAGCACCTGATGGAGGTCGTGGTCGTCGACGACGGCAGCGAACCGCCGATCACGCTGCCGGAGATCAGGCCGCTCAACACCAGGATCGTCCCCGTCACGGACGGGTGGGGCATCTCCACCGCCGTCAACACCGGGGTGAAGGCCGCCGACGGCGAGATCATCCAGCGCCTCGACGCCGACATGGTGGCCTGCCGCGAGCACATCGAGGCGATGGCCAGGTGGCACCACGTGTCGGACTACGTGGTCTCGATCGGGATGAAGAAGTTCGTCGAGAAGCCGCCGCTGACGCCGAAGCAGGTCTACCGGGCGACGGACCTGGGCGGCCTGTTCGACCTCGCGTCGGCGATCCCGAGCTCGACGGAGGCGACGATCGAGAAGACGGATGGGCTGCGCAAGAGCCGTAATCCCTACCACGTGTGCACAGGGCCGACGTTCGCCCTGCCGCGGGAGGTGTTCCACGCCGTGGGCGGCCTCGACCCGCACGTCCTGCGCGGCGAGGACACCGAGTTCGCCTACCGGCTGGCGATGCACGGCGTGGTGTTCGTGCCGGACCTGGAGGCGCAGGCCGTCCATCTGGGGCTGCCGGCGCAGCACCGCGACCGCGAGCGGGCGGTGCGGGTGGTCGAGCCCTTCCTCGCGCACCGCATCCCGCTCCGCCGCGACCTGCGCAAGGACAAGGGCAGGCGGTGGCTGGTGCCGTACGTGGAGATCGTCCTGGACGTCACGGACACCTCCGAGGCGACGGTACGGCAGGCGGTGGCGGCCGCGCTCGACGGCAAGCTGCAGGACGTCGTGGTGACGCTCGTCGGCCCCTGGTCGCGGCTGCACGACGGACGGCGGTCGGTGCTCGGCGACGCGTGTTTCGAGCTCAGGGTGATGCGCGAGCTCTACGCCCACGACGATCGGGTCAGGCTCATCGACGAGGCGGCGCCGACGCCCTCGCCGACGCCGTTCCGCTACGTCGGCCCCGTCGACGTCCCCCTGCACAGGGCGACGCTGGAGCGGATGGTCGAGTCGGTGCAGAAGGACCTGGCGGGTGTGCTGGTCGTCGACCTGCCCGACGGGCGCACGGCCAGGCTGGAGCGCACGTCGGCGCTGGCTCGCGCGCGGCTGCTCGTGCCCGGCGGCGCCGACCCCGACGAGATCATCGAGGTCACCCACGGCATCAGGCGCGAAGGCCCCGACCGCTACTGGCCGGCGCCCGCCCCACCCAAGCCGGTGTCGATCCCCGCGCCCGTGCCCACTCCGCCATCCGCCACGCCGCCATCCGCCCCGCCCGCCGCAGGGGAGCGCACGCTGCTCCGTCGCCTCAAGTCCGCCCTGCGCCCCAACTGACGGCTCCCGCCGCAGGCCCCGCAGGCGGGCGCCGGTCAGTCCTTCTTGCGCAGCGCGCGGCGCAGCGAGGCGGTGAGGGCGGCGCGCAGACCCTGCTGGACGCGCCCGGCCGCGGCGAGCTCGCGGCGCAGCGAGCCGACCTCACGCCGCAGCTCCACCGCGCTCTTGCGCCACTTGCCCGCGTCGTCGCGCCACCGCGCCACCTGCCCGCGTAGGCGCTCCACGTCCGCGCGCAGCTTCTCGACCTCCGCCTGGGCGTCCATCCTGGCCCGGTAGACGCTCCCCCTGCCGGGGATGTCGCGGGTCTGCCTGGTGAACCCGTAGGTCTCCCCCGCCACCCAGCGGACGCCGAACACCGAGTCCACCGCGTCGTCGAGGTCCTCCTCGGGGCCCGCCACGATCGCCGCCCTGGCGTAGGCGGCCGTGCGTTCCAGCCTGGCCGAGACGATGCCGGACGCCGACTCCGCCAGCAGCACGTCGACCAGTCCCTGCCCCTCGCTCCCTGCTACGTCGAGCAGGCGTGCGAGGGTGTCGGCGCCCGGCACCCACCCCGCGGGCACCCGCAGCACGTACGGCACGGCCGGCTCGACCACGTCGTCGACCGCGAGGCGCACCCTGCCCTCGTGGGCGTAGTGCCCCTGCGCCAGCACCAGGTCGAGGTTGGGGTCCTTGAGCGGCGCCCGCCTGTCGCGCGCGAGCGAGTCCCACGGCCCGACGAGGGTCACCCGCACGTCGGGGACCGTCCCCGCGAGCAGCGCGTCCACGGTCGCCCGCACGTCCTCGTAGGCGGCGCCGGCGGCCTCGACGACGGCCTCGACGAAGGGCACCTTCCACTGGCGGCCCGGGTGAGAGCGGAGCCACCGGTAGGCGGGGATGCGGTCGGCGACGGTGGCGTGGCTGACCCTGTCGATCGGCGCCTTGTCGCGCATCCGCATCGTGGGCCCCAGGTGGTAGGCGCGGGCCAGCGGCTCGGGCACGAACACCGCGCCCGCCTGGGCCAGGCGGTAGCCCATCTCGGTGTCCTGGCCCAGGATGAGCTCCTCGTCCATGGGGCCGGCCGCGGCGATCAGGCGGGCGTTGACGGAGGTGGCGCCGCCGACGTGGAGGCTGAAGGGACGCGTGGGGTTGGCGGTGAGACCGTCGGTCCGCTCGACCAGGTCGACGATCCACTTGTGCGGCTCGGCGGGCTCGAAGCTCCGCTCCAGGTCGTCGGGCAGTTCGGCGGGCACCGGCGCGGAGGTGAAGCGGATGTAGCCGGTGACCACCAGGTACGGCGCGGCGTGGTGCCAGCGCATGTGGGCCTCGAGTGCCCGCGGCGTGAGCACGACGTCGGAGTCGAGCCAGTGGACGACCTCGCCCGACGCCACGGCCAGGCCCGCGTTGCGGGCGGTCGCCCGGCCCGGCTCCTCGCAGACGACCAGCTTGACCCACGGAGGGACGCGCAGCGCGGGGTCGCTGCCGTTGTCGACGACGATGACCTCGGTCAGGTGGCCCGGATAGCTCTGCCTGGCGAGCCCTTCGACGACCAGGTCGAGCTTGTCCTGACCGCCGTACGCGGGGATGACCACGCTGACGCTCATGGTGGGGGTCCACGAGCCCAGCGCGGGCACGTCGAGCGTGCGGTAGTCGTTGCCCCGCACCCGAGGAAGGATCATGTGGTTTCCATGAGCAGGCTGGGCCGGAAGCCGCGCCACTGGTTGTGAGCGACCTTGAGGAAGTGCGACAGCGGGAGTTGCCACGTGTGCCCCTCGCTGAGCGAGCGACGCAGCACGTAGCCGAGGCCGTGGGCGCGGTAGATGCGGGCGCCGTCGGCGTGGCGGGACTTCAGCAGGGCGGCGTCGACGCCGCGCGTCAGCGGCTCGAAGCCGGGGAAGGCGTCCCTTTCGAGCAGGATCGTGCCGCCCGCGACGAAGTCGCTCCACACCTCGCTCCTGTAGGAGGTCCGACGAATCGTGGTCAGGAGCGGCTCCAGGTAGAAGAACTCGGCCGCCGTGCCGACGATGTCGGCGCCGGAGGCGCGCTTGGCGAGCAGCAGGTCGGACAGGTGCTCGGGGCCGTACCAGTCGTCGTCGTCCCACTTGGCGAGATACTCGCCCGAGGCGTGCGAGGCGGCCCTGTTCAGCAGCGCGCCGAACGGCACGGCCGCCTCCGCCGACACCACGCGGATCGGCAGCGGGAACGTCTCGACGGCCCGGCGGGCGAGCGGATGGTCCTCGATGCCGTGCAGCCCGAGCAGCACCTCCGCCTGGACGTGACGCTGCCGCGCGATCTGGCCGAGGGCGGAGCCGAGCAGGTGCGGCCGCATGCTCGACATGACGACGCTGACCGTGGGGGTGACCGACGGCCTGGGCGCGAGCCTGCGCAGCCGTACGCTGTGCTCCTCGCGGCGCAGGTCGGCGACGCATCGGGGGCCGGCCTCCCGCGGCGCGGCGAGCCATGCCCTGTCGGCCAGGAGTTCGCCCAGGTCGGCGGGCACCCATGGGGGCACGGCCGAGGCGGGTTCGGTGGTCAGCGGCACGCCGGCGCAGGCGAGGGAGACCACCCCGTCGAGGACCGCCCGCCGCTCGGGCTCCTCCGCCGACGGCCACTCCACTGACAGCCCCGCCAGCGTCCTGAGCGCGTCGGGCTCGGCGAGGGGCGTGCCTTCGACGGTCCACTGCCCGCCCTCCCACCGCAGCGGCGCCATCCCCTGGGTCGGCGTGCGCAGGTAACCGGTCGCCCCTCGCGCGTCCACGGAGGGGGTGGCGGTCATGGGGGGCTCCTCCTGCCTTCGTCGTCGAGCGCGCCCACTTTACGCTGACCTGACAACCCGGATGGAGGGGCCATGCCTAACGAGCACCTGGAGCTGCAGGTTCCCAGGGATCCTCCAGAAACTTGTGGCACCGTAGTGACCCACCTTGACTATGGTGTAAATGTCCGGACTTTCCCAGGTTGGCGATTCACAAACATGGAAAGGTATGCGCGGATGCTCTCGCCCCGCCGACTAGCCGCGACCGCAATCCTCGGAGCTCTGGTGCTTGTCGCGCTGGCGATGCCGGCGTACGCGGGCGTACTGTCCTTCGCCGCCGCCCTCGCCGCGGCCGCCTTCCTCCTCGCGCTGGCCGCACTGGCCTTCCTCGTGCTGACCGTGCGCCGCCTGGACGGCAAGGCGCACCGCATCGACGTGCGCGTGAAGAAGATCGAGACGGGCCTCGCACAGACGGCCACGGGGCTGAAGCGGATCGAGGCCCGCATCGACAAGCTCGCGGCCGCCGTCGAGCACGCGGCGAGCAGCCGCGGAGAGGACCTCACCGCCATCCTCGCCTCTCTCGGCGAGGACAGGGTCAACGCGATGACCCACGCCGAGGAGGTGGCCGAGCTCCGGGCAGAGCTTCGCGAGCTGCGCGGGGAGAAGGTGTGAAAGTCCGCCACAACGACTACGGCGTGCTCAGTCCCCCGCCGATCGGAGCATGGACGCCTGAACTGTCCGTCACGGTGGTGATCCCGGCCTACGACTGCCAGGACGAACTCGACAGGACACTGGCGACGCTGGCGACGCAGACCTATCCCGCGCACCTGCTCGACGTGGTCGTCGTGGACGACGGCAGCAGCCCGCCGCTGCGGACGGAGGGCGCCCGCACCAGGGTCGTCAGGGTCGCGGAGGGCTGGGGGCGCGGCAACGCGAGGAACACCGGCGCGCTCGCCGCGACAGGCCAGGTGATCCACTGGCTGGACGCCGACATGTTCCTCGCGCCCGAGCACATCGAGGCGCACATGCGGTGGCACCACCTCATCGACCACGCCGTGGTGATCGGTGACATCGTGTTCGGCGACGACTTCGCGAGCGCGAGCGCGCAGCCGTACACGGCGAAGATGCTGGAGGAGACGCGCAGGCTCAAGGACGCGGGCCGCACCGCCTACCTGCTGCACACGGGGGCGACGACCTCCGTCTCCGCGCGTCTGCTGGCCGACGCGGGCGGCGTGAACCCGAGCCTGAACATGGCCGAGGACACCGAGCTCGGCTACCGGCTCGCGCAGGCGGGCGCGGTGTTCATCCCCGACGGAGAGGCCCGCAGCCTGCACGTCGGGGAGTCCACGGTGATGCGCAGGCAGCAGGACGTGCACAGGCACAACTGGTCCTTCCTCGGCGACCACATCCCCGACCTGCGCTGGCTGAGGAGCCATCCGCGCAGGCAGTGGCTGGTGCCGTACGTGCGGGTCGTGGTGGAGGCGGGCGGCTACGAGCAGACGCGCGCCACGGTCGACTCCGCGTTGGCGGGGTCGGTGCCCGACGTGGCGGTGACGCTGGTGGGCCCGTGGTCGCTGCTGACAGACGAGCGGCGCTCAAGCCTCGACGACCCGTACCTCGACCTGCGGCTGCTGCACAACCTGTACGAGCACGAACCTCGTGTCGGCTTCGCCGCGAGCCCGCCCGAGAGCGTGGCGCCGACGCCGCACCTGGTGACTGTGCCACGCGGATGGGTGCTCGGCGCCGACAGCGTGGCCAGGCTCGTCGCCCACGAGGAGGGGCTGGTCAGCGTGGCACTGGGCGAGGAGGCCGACGGTGTCGTCGCCGCGCGCATGGAGCGTACGTCCGCCTTCTCCAGGGCGCGCAGGATCGGCGGCGATCTGGACACTCTGGTGGACGAGATGTTCGGGTCCACGTGGGTGGCAGGGGCCGACTACGGCATGACCACCGCGGAGGAGGCCGAGCCGCTCGCGGGCGACCCCGCCAAGTGGCGCGCCCTCGCCACCAGGCGCAAGGACGAGATCAAGGCGCTGGAGGCCGAGGTGGCGAAGCTCAGACGGCAGGCCGCGGCCCCCGCCGAGCCGCCGGAGCCGCGCAGGGGCGGCCTGGCGACGTTCCTGAGGCGCGTCATATGATCGCCGACCTGGTGAAAGAGGCACTGGCCCGTTCCGGCGACGTGCGCGTCTTCTACGCGGGCATGGACATCGACGTCGACGGCATCGACCTCGACCACGAGCTGGTCGAGCCGCCCACCGGCACCGAGCGGGCCGACGAGGTGCTGGTGCTCGCGGGAACGCCCGCCGACCTGCGCAGGGTCGCCACCCTGCACAAGCTGCTGCCGGAGGCCGAGCGGGTGATCGTCGCGGTCGCCGACACGCCTGCCGCGCACCCCGCCCCCGTGCCCACGCCGACCCCCGCCCATCGGTGGAGATCACTGGCCGACCTGCGCGTCCACCAGCCGAAGGACCGGGTGTGGGTGGTCGACGCGCGTTTCTCCTCGCCGACCCCCGCAGGCCGTACGGTCACCGCGACCGCCCGCGCCTTCGCCGGGCACCGGCTCGACGTGATCGCCGCCCCCGCCGCCGCCATCGCGGGCGTCGGCGCCGCCGACTGGCGTCCCGGCGACCCCAACGCGACTCCCGCCGAGCTGACGGGCCCCGTGCCCGAGCGTGTCGGCGCGCCCGGCGGCGACATCGTCCTGCGCACGGTCGAGGCCGAGGTGGAGTGGTCGGAGGAGGAGCCGCCGGTGGACCGGCCGACCGCCGAGGCCACCAGCTGGGAGCGGATCGGCCGGCCCGGCGGGACGGGTCTGGCCTCCGTCATCGCCGAACCCTCGATGATCCCGCCGGTCGACGAGCGCCTGGTCAACCCCATGGGCTTCGTCACGACGCCGTCGCGCGGCATGGCCACGCTGGCGGAGTCGGGGGGCAGGTGGTCGGTCGTGCTCGACGGCAGACCTGTGGTGACGTTCGCCGCCTCGGGCGGCGTGACGGACGCGGACGTCGCCAGGCTGCGGCAGATCCGAGGCGTGACGATCGAATGGCGGCAGGCCCACAGCGGCCCGCTGGCGGCCGTGCGGGTGCTGGCGGGCCTGGCCGCGGCGGGGGTGCCCATCGTCGCGGCGGAGGTGCCGCGCTGGGCGGGCGCGCTCGGCGAGCCGCTCGCCTCGCTCGTCACCTCGCCCGCCGACCTGGCCGACGACCTGCGGCGCGAGGAGCACAGCATCAGGCTGCGCCGCGAGGCGCTGCGCACGCACGGCGTGGCCGCACGCTGGGAGCAGCTCGGCGCGCCCGCCCCCGCTCCCCCGCTGACCTCGGTGCTGCTCGCGACACGCAGGCCCGACATGGTCGGCTTCGCGCTGGAGCAGGTCGCCAGGCAGCGCGACGCGCAGCTCGAGGTGATCCTCGCGCTGCACGGGTTCTCGGCCGGGCACGCCGACGTCGTCGACGCCGTCAAGCGCTTCGACGGGCCGATCACCGTCTTCGAGACGGAGTCGGTGTTCGGCGAGGTGCTGAACGACGCGGCGGCCCGCGCCTCCGGCTCGTTCCTGCTCAAGATGGACGACGACGACTGGTACGGGCCCGACTTCCTGTCCGACCTGCTGCTCGCGCACTCCTACTCGGGCGCCCAGGTCGTCGGGACCGTGCCCGAGTTCGTCTACCTGTCCTCGATCGACGTGACCGTGCACCGCAGCCAGATCACCGAGCAGATCACCAGCTTCGTCGCGGGCGGCACGATCCTGGTCGAGCGGTCCGCCTTCCAGGCGGTGGGCGGGTTCAGGCCGCTGCGCCGCTCGGTCGACACCCAGTTCCAGGAGGCGCTGCAGGCCGCGGGCGGGCAGATCTACCGCACCCACGGCCTCGGCTACGTCCTGCGCAGGGGCCCCGCGTCCAACCACACGTGGCAGGAGCCGATCGGCACGTTCCTGCGGCGCAACAAGCGGCAGTGGCGCGGGTTCAGGCCCAGCGCGCTGATGGAGCCGGCGCCATGAGGATCAGGCGCAACGACTTCGGCGTGCTGGCCCCGCCCGAGCTCGGCACGTGGGAACCCACCATGACGGTGAGCGTGGTCATCCCTGCGCACGACTGCCAGGAGACACTCGACCTGACGCTGGCCGCGCTCTCGGCGCAGACCTACCCCTCCCACCTGCTCGACGTCATCGTGGTGGACGACGGCAGCGACCCGCCCATCGAGGCCCCCTGCGAGGTCGTGCGCGTGCGGGAGAGCTGGGGCAGGGCCGCCGCGGTCCAGGCGGGCCTGGAGGCGGCCGCCGGCGAGGTCGTGCTGGTGCTCGACGCCGACATGGTGCCGCATCCCGAGCACGTCGAGGCACAGCTGCGCTGGCACCACCTGGCCCCCTACCTGGTGGTCCTCGGCTGGATCGACTTCACCCAGCCGCCCTCGCCGCCCACGCCCGCCGAGGTGGCCGCGGGCGTGAAGGACCTGTTCCCGATGTCCTCGCACCGGCACGACTGGGCCGAGCAGATCATCGCCGAGCACGACGGGCTCAGGTCCGCGCCCAGCTCGCTCGTCTCACGGGTGCACGTGGGCGCGACCGTGTCGTACCCGGCGTGGCTGCTGCGCGAGTGCGGGGGCATGGACGTCTCGCTCAAGCTGGCGGAGGACACCGAGCTCGGCTACCGGCTGACGCAGGCGGGCGCGGTGTTCGTGCCCGACCCCGAGGCGCGGGCGTGGCATCTCGGGCTGCCGACGGCCATGCGCTCGTTCGCGGAGCTGAAGCGCTACAACGACCCGTTCGTCGCCGACCGCGTGCCGTACCGGCGGTATCTGCGGGAGGACCAGGGGCGGCAGTGGCTGGTGCCGTACGTGGACGCCGTGGTGGAGGCGGGCTCCTACGAGGACGTCCGCGCGACCGTCGACGGGCTGCTGGCCGGGTCGCTGCCCGACGTGAGGGTCACGGTCACGGGGCCGTGGGAGTGGCTGACCGACTCGCGCCGCTCACCGCTGACCGATCCGCTGCTCGACCTGCGGTTGCTGCACGCCCAGTTCGCCCATGATCCCCGGGTACGGCTGGCGGGCCCGCCCCCCGGCGTGGCCCCCTTCCGGCTGCTGTGCCCGCCCGGCTGGATGCCGGGCCACGACACGGTGGAGCGGCTCGTCGCGCGCCTGGAGGAGACGGACGGCGGCGTGTTGTGCGTCGCGCTGGCCGAGACGTCCGAGGGGGTGGTGACGGCGCGGCTGGAACGGACCGCCGCGCTGTCCAGGGCGGCGCTCGTCATCCGCCCTGGCGAGTCCCTCGACGACGTGCTCGACGAGGTCTTCGGCGTGGAGTGGGTGGACGGCGCCGACTTCGGCTTCACGCGCAGGCCGCGGGTCTACCCGCCGCGCAGGCGGCCGCTGCCCGAGCACGAGCGCCTGGCGCGGCAGCGGGACAAGGAGCTGGCCAGGTGGCGCGAGCGGGCGGCCACGCTGCGCGCCGAGGTCACCCAGCTGCGCAGGGAGGCCGCCAAGGGGCGCAGGGACACCGCTCGGTGGAAGGAGAAGGCCGAGCAGTGGCGGCGGGAGGCGGTCAGGCTCGCCCGCGAGCAGAACCGCACCGTGCTCACCAGGGCGGTCAAACGGGTCAGGAACCTCACCTTCCCCGGCCGCTGAGGCGCTCCCGGGGTTCACGGGTTCGCGGCCGATATGGCCGTCAGCAGGAATCCGAGGCCGAGGAAGAGCAGGAACAGCCCGCCGCCCCTGGTCAGGGGATAGGGGTGCTCGACAAGGGCGAGGGGGGCGGGCATGTGACCTCATTCGACGCGTCTGCGCAGGTAGTAAGCGTAGGTTGCCGCCGCGAGGGCCAGCCCCCACGGCAGCCACGCCAGGCCGGGCCCGAACGAGCCCCAGCCGTCGGCCTTCAGGACGATGTCTCCCTTGGCCACCCACAGGTAGAGCCGCGCCCCCGACTGGACCAGCATGGCCGACGCGCACAGCGCGGGGACCACCGCGAGCCCGATCGGCACGCGCCGACCGCGCAGGAGGGGCATCCAGCGGGGAAAGACCTCACCCCAGCGCTGGACCAGGCCGAGCGTGAGGATCGCACCCGCGACGCACAGCCCGCCGAGCACCGCCTCGACGACCGACCCACCCGTCGCGTTCCCTCCTGCGAGCATCTCCGGCTGGACCCCCAGCGGGATGCCCATCGCCCACGAGATGCGCGAGATCCCGTACGGCAGCGCCAGCAGGGCGGCCGCGTAGGTGACCGGTGTCCCCCATCGGACGGGCTCCCGTGCGCCGCCGCCCTGGTAGGTCCATGCGGCCGCCGCCCAGAGGGCCCCTCCCCCGATGCAGAACAGCATGAACAGTAGCGGACCATCCCAAAGCCCGGTATAACCAGCGAACAAATAGCCGAAATTCTGGATCACCCGGACATCCGGCACCGCGACCACCAGACCGACGCTCATCGCCCACGCGAAGACGAGCGGCAGCCTGGCCCCCGCGGCACGGGCCATCACCAGCGCGACCGCGACGCCGAGCAGCCCGAGCGCCGCGATCGCCGGCCCTGTCGAACCTGGCTCAGCCTCCGCGAACAGCGACCCCACCTGCACCGCCCGCGGGTCGGCCGCGCCGAACGGGAACCCTGCGCCGCCCGCCGCCCAGTGGACGCCCGCCGCGCCGAACGCCAACGACCACACGCCTGCCGCCCACGCCGTCCAGGCCCGTGGCCCCCGCGCCAGGACCGGCACGCTTCTGCTCCCGGCCACGCTTCCGCTCTCCGTCATGGGCACCACTCTTCGCCGTGCGAGCCCGGCTCACCTCCCCTGCACGAGGGAGAGGGCTCCCCTCAGGAAGGGAACCCGCTCCCCTCGCCGGTGAGCGCGACGGCCAGCCGGGAGGCGAGCTCGCGGGCGAAGACGTCCCCGTCCCGGCGGCCCATCATGAACAGCCAGGCGAACACGGGGCCGACCAGCATGGCGTGGACCAGGTCCAGCTCGGGGCGCTCGTCCAGTTCGCCCCGCCCGACCGCGCGATCCAGCACCTCCTCGACCAGGTCGCGCTGCCGTTCCATGAACGTCCCCCGGAACCTGGCCGTCAGGTCGGCGTCCGCGATGACGTCCGCGAGCAGGCCGGGAACGGTGACCAGCGCGACGGGGTTGCCCAGCGTGGCGAGGATGTCGTCGATCAGGGCGGCCAGATCGGTGACGAAGGACCCGGTGTCGGCGGGCGCCTGCAGCGCCATCGTGTGGACGGTGGCGGCGAAGACCATCTCCTGCTTGGTGGCGTGGCGGCGGTAGATGGCGGCCTTGCCGACGCCCGCCCTGGCGGCGACGGCGTCCACGGTGAGCCGGACGTAGCCGGTCTCGGCGAGCACCTCCCTGGTCGCGGCCAGGATGGACGCGTCGACCCTGCCGTCCCTCGGCCGCCCTGTCCGCGCCCCCTCCTCGCCTTGCCCTCGCCGCACCGCTCGCGCCCCTTCACCGATCATCGAAGAGCCTTTCGTTCCGCTCGCGCCCCTTCGTCGGAGCGACTTCCCGCACGCCGTCGAAGACGCGGACGTCATGGCTGAGGGTCGGGCCCGGCCTGCCTCCCGGCCGCGCGGAGGAGCATGACGGCGGGCACCCAGACGAGGATGAACGGCGACGGCTCGAAGGCCACCGCTCCGATCGTGCACCAACCGCCGAGTGCCCACGCCACGAACGCGGGAGGAACCACACCCCTGTTGCCGAGCCATGCGACCAGGAGCCCCAGCGTAAGCAGCGGCAGGCCGAACGATCCGATCGTCAGCCAGAAGGCGCCGACGGCGGGCGGGAGCTCGCTCAGCCCGTTCGCGGGGAACCACAGACCTCCGGAGAACCAGGCGGGCAGGTGCGAAACGTTGAGCGCGATGGTGACGACCAGGTGAAACGCGCCGAGGAAGGCGGTGATTCGGCCGCCGAGGACGACCAGGCGACGCCGGGCGGTGACTGCGACATCCATGAAGCGCTCCTTACGGAACCGAGTGTTTCGGAACTTCTAGTTCCGTATCCTGTCATGGCCACCGGGCGGGGTGGATTCCGGGGTCGGGCCGCACGGGCCGCCCACGCGTCCCTCAGGCGGCTCCGTGGATGACAGGGCGCCGGAGGCGGTCCCGCCAGGGCGAGACCGCCTCCGGCGCGGGATGCCGGTCTATCGCCGGGTGTCCGGTGGCCCGGCCGCCTCGTCCTGCGACTCGTTCTGCTGCAGAGCCTCTTCCAGGAGGTCTCTGTCAATCTGACGCGCAACTGCATCGACATAGACGGAGAAATGATCCATTTCTCCACCATCTCCACCAAAAGACGGCGAGCACGACAAGGGGGATCTCCTTCAGCGGGAACCGAGAGCAGGCGCGCATCTCGGCGAGGGGATATCCGTGCACGACCGCACCACGAGCGACCTGGGCATCGACGCCTGCATCAGCGGCGGCATGCCCGTGGCCGTCAACACATCTCCTCGATGGGCGTATCTCAAGAATCGCCCATCGAGGACCCCTTCGCCCGGCGAATGAGATCAGCGAACCGCTATTTCGCCAGGACCACATCACGATCCACGAAGAATTACCACTACTGCGAACTATGCGATGATGTCGCCCCAGGTTCGGCTTTCGGCGTCCGGCGGAAGCGCCCGCCTCGACCGCCGCGCCTTCCGCTCGGCGACACCGTCGCGGGTCAGTCGTCGCCCTCCACACGCATCACGCCCGCGATCGCCCGCACGATGTCGAGCCTGCGCAGCCCCTCCATCGTCGCCGACAGCGCCGCGTCCGTGGCCCGGTGCGTGACGATGACCAACTGGGCGTCGTCGCCGTGGCCCTCCTGCCGAACCGTCTGGATGGACACGTCATGCTCCGCGAAGAGCATCGCCACCTGGGCGAGGACACCCGGCTTGTCGGCGACGTCCAGGGACACGTGGCAGCGGGTGACCGTCTCGCCCATCGGGTGGACGGCCAGCGAGGCGTAGATCGACTCGGCCGGCCCGCGGGTGCCCGCCAGGCGGTTGCGGGCCACCGCGACCAGGTCACCGAGCACGGCGGACGCGGTGGGGGCGCCGCCGGCGCCCTTGCCGTAGAACATGAGCTGCCCCGCCGACTCCGCCTCGACGAAGACCGCGTTGTAGGCCTCGCGCACCCCGGCCAGCGGGTGCGACCTCGGGATCATGGCGGGGTGGACGCGGACGCCGATCGAGCGGCCGTCGTCGGAGCGGGCGCAGATGGCCAGCAGCTTGATGACGTAGCCCATGGCCTTGGCGCTGGCCACGTCGGTCGCGGTGATCTCGGTGATGCCCTCGCGGTGCACGTCGGCGGCGGTGACGCGGCTGTGGAAGGCCAGGCCGGCCAGGATGGCGGCCTTGGCGGCGGCGTCGAAGCCCTCGACGTCGGCCGTGGGGTCGGCCTCGGCGTACCCGAGAGCCTGGGCCTCCTCCAGCGCGTCGGTGAAGGACGCGCCGGTGGAGTCCATCTTGTCGAGGATGTAGTTGGTGGTGCCGTTGACGATGCCGAGCACCCGCTTGACGTGGTCGCCGGCGAGCGACTCGCGCAGCGGGCGCAGCAGCGGGATGGCGCCGGCGACGCTGGCCTCGTAGTAGAGGTCGCCGCCGCCCGCGTGGATGGTGGCGCCGTCTTCGGCCAGCAGGGCCTTGTTGGCGGTGACGACCGACTTGCCGCTGGCCATGGCGGCCAGGATGAGCGAGCGGGCGGGCTCGATGCCGCCGATCACCTCGACGACGATGTCGACGTCGTCGCGGGTGACCAGGCCCTCGGCGTCGTTGGTCAGCAGCGCGGGGTCGAAGGCCACGTCGCGTTTGCGGCCCGGCTTCCTGACCGCGACACCCGCCAGTTCGAGCGGGGCGCCGATGCGGGCGGCCAGGTCGCCGGCCTGCTCCTCCATGAGCTTGATGACCTGGGAACCGACCACGCCGCACCCCAGCAGCGCGACTTTCAAGGGCTCCGGCTTCGTCGACGCCAGGCCGCTGTGTTTCCTGGTGTCCTCGCTTCGCTCGGCCACTAGAGCTGCCCCCTCAACAGGTCGTCCTCGGTCTCGCCCCGCACGATGACGCGTGCCCTGCCGGCCGAGACGGCCACGACGGCGGGCTTGGGCAGATAGTTGTAATTGCTGGCCAGCGACCTGCAGTAGGCGCCCGTCGCGGCGACGGCGAGCAGGTCGCCTGGCGCGAGGTCGGCGGGCAGGTAGTGGTCGCGGACCACGATGTCGCCGCTCTCACAGTGCTTGCCGACCACGCGCGACAGCATGGGCGCCGCGTCGGAGGCGCGGGAGGCGAGCACCGTGGTGTATTCGGCGCCGTAGAGGGCGGTGCGCGCGTTGTCGCTCATGCCGCCGTCGACGCTGACGTAGGCGCGCAGCCCCTCGACGTCCTTGACGGTGCCGACCTCGTACAGGGTGATTCCCCCAGGGCCGACGATGGCCCTGCCCGGCTCGACCGTCAGCCGCGGCACGGGCAGCCCGGCGCTCGTGCAGACCTTGACGACGATCTCGCGGAGGGCGTCGGCGATCACCTTGATGTCGGGGGCGACGTCCTCGTCGACGTAGGCGATGCCGTAGCCGCCGCCGAGGTCGAGCTCGGGCAGCACGACGCCGTGCTCGTCCTTGATCTGCACCAGCAGGGTGGCCAGGCGCGTGGCGGCCACCTCGAAGCCCGCGGTGTCGACGATCTGGGAGCCGATGTGGGAGTGCAGTCCGACGAGTTCGAGCTGCGGCAGGGCCAGGATGCGGCGTACGGCCTCGGCCGCGGCGCCCGTGTTGAGCGACAGGCCGAACTTCTGGTCGTCGTGCGCCGTGGCGATGAACTCGTGGGTGTGCGCCTCGACGCCGGTGGTCACGCGGACCATCACGCGGGGCCTGACCTCCATCTGCTCGGCGAGATAGCCGAGGCGGGCGATCTCCTCGTAGGAGTCGACGACGATGTGGCCGACGCCCACCTCGAGCGCGCGCGACAGCTCCGCCGCCGACTTGTTGTTGCCGTGGAGCGTGATGCGCGAGGCAGGGAAGCCGACGCTGAGCGCGACCGCGAGCTCGCCGCCGCTGGCCACGTCCAGGCCCAGGTCCTCGTCCATCAGCCAGCGCACGATCTCCTTGCACAGGAACGCCTTGCCGGCGTAGTGCACGTCGGACCCGGCGAAGGCGGTGGCGTAGTCGCGCATGCGGGAGCGGACGTCGTCCTCGTCGACGACGTAGAGCGGCGTGCCGTACTCCTGGGCGAGGTCGCGCACGTCGACGCCGCCGATCGTGAGCGCGCCATCCGTTCGCGTCGACGTTCGCGGCCAGATCGCGGGGTTGATCCGGTTGAGGTCGGCGGGCGCCAGCGGCGGGCGCTCGTGGGGCAGCATCTCAGCGTGCCTGTCCCCGGCTGGATGGGCGAATCGACTCACCCGATCGAGGCTATCGGACGTGATGCAGCCGATGGGACGCCTGCCCACGTATCGAGACGTGACGCGCCCACAAATCGTGGCAACAAGAGGAAATCTTTGCCCAAAATCGCCATATATCTGGATATTTTCAGATTCGCTCGGGGCCGGGGAGCACCGCTCGCACGGCAGCCGCCAGCCGTACCCGGGCCGTGTGCACGGGAGAGGGTCTCTCGTCCCCCCGGGGCACGGCGGGCGCGTTCTCGTGGGCCTCGTGGTAGGCGAGGGCGAGCCTGGGCAGGTAGGCCTGCCACCCGGGGTCGCGGCTCGCCTCGCGGCCGGGCAGTTCGGCGAGCAGTCTGAGCACCGCCCTGTCGCGCGGATCGGTCAGCGTCTCCGGCCTGAAGCCGTCGCCCGGCACGTCGAGCTCACCCGCCCACCTGATGACCGCCGCGGCCCTCGCATGGGCGTATCTCACGACGAAGCCCGGGTTGTCCCAGGTCCTGGGCAGGTCGGGCCACGGATCCTCGAAGGGGACCCGCGCGAACGGCTCGTCGAGCAGCTCGCCCGGGGTGTCGACGGTGATGTGCAGGAACCCCCTGCCGGTGACCGACACCGCGCTCACGCCAGGCAGGGCGCCGACGTCGGCCGCCAGCCGCTCAGGAGGGATCCCCCTGCGCAGGGCGGCGGTGGAGAGGTAGACCGCCCGGTGTTCCCATGTGCCCTCGGGCGCCGGCGGGTCGCCGAGCACCTCGGCCAGCCGACGGGGTCGCACGACCCGAGCGTATCCCGGTCAGGGGTCCGCGCCCCTCCCCGTGGAGCTCAGATGAGCGCGTGGGGTTCGGCCGAGCCGTACTCGACGAGATGGGCGGCGCCCAGCAGCCACCGGTCCTCGTCGCGCACCCGCACGTATCCGAACCTGTCCGCCGAGAACACCTTGATCCCGTCCGTACGGCACTGCCGCATCAGCACCTCGTCCCACCCCTCGGTGAGATCCGCGAACCCGATCGCCCGCAGCGCGTTCCTTCTGGCGAGCAGCGTCGCCCCGTTGACCTCCGGCGTGTAGGTGTACTCCGCCTCCGGCTGCTTCAGCAGGGTCGCGTGCGCGCCGCGCAGGTGGGCGTAGTAGGAGGCCTTCCCGACGATGTCCGCGGTGCTGAACAGAAAGGCGCGGCTGAGGTCGGCCAGGTAGTGCGAGCCGTACACGTCGCGCGGGTCCATGATCGCGACCAGGTCGGCCTCGCACAGGTCGAGCGCCCTGTTGAGCAGTGCGCCCGTGCTCAGGGCGGGGTCGAGCTCCCTGAAGACGACCTCGCGCGGCTCGAGCACCTCGCGCGCCCGCTCCTCGGCCTCCTCGGGCCCGAAGACGACCACCTGGGTGACGCCCGCCTGCCTGGCGACCTGGGCCAGGCCGTGCTCCAGCGTCGAAGGGTCGAAGACAGGAAGGATGACCGAGACATCGAGCGTCGCGCGGGCGCTCGGCAGCCCGATGGCCTCCAGCAGGTCGTCGACGCGCTCGGTCATGGTGCCCATGTTGTAGGCCCTGCGCAGCGCGGCGTGCGCGCGCCTGGAGTCGCCCTCGGGACCGATGGAGGTGCCGCAGGCGGCCAGCTCGGCCAGCCGCCACTGCGGAGTGCCGGGCGGGCATTCGACGGCGATGGGCCAGCGGTAGGAGGTGAGGACGTCGGGATAGCCGAGGTGGGAGGGCAGGAGCTGGTCGAGCGTGAGCACGCGGCCGTAGCGCCCGCCCGACAGCGGCAGCGGGTTGTGGACGCGCGGCTGGATCGCGAACGGCAGGCGCGGCCAGCCCGCGGCCAGATCGGTCGTGAAGCGGTGGTCGAACAGCTCGGCCGCGGCCGCGTAGTCGGCCACGCTGCCCTGCGTGTGCCAGAAGACGGTGCGGATGCCACGGGCGGCGCACCAGGCCAGCAGCTCGCGCAGCCCCTCGCCGGGCTCGCCGGTGATCTCCGCGGCCCACGGGCCCTGCGTGACCGACTCGACGACCAGCAGGTGCGGCACCTCACCGGCCAGGACACGGGCGAAGTCACGGGGCGTGAACCCGGTCGTCTGCCGCCACTCGTAACGCAGCAGCGCCTCCGCGTGCGGGTCGGCGATCACGGCCGCCGTCAGGTGCGGGCGGGTGTTGGGACCGGTCGGGATCCGGTACGGCTTGAGCCGCACCGACTTGCCCTCGACCGTCCTGGTCGTGCTGGTGGCCTGGAAGGCCGCTCCAGGGCGCTCGTCCTTCTGCGCGGCGACGGCGACGGGCTTGCGCTTGGGCGCCACAGGCCGCTTGACCGGCTTGGCCGCGCCCTTCAACCCCTTGGCGAGGCGGACGGGGTTGCTCTTGCCCGTCTTGATGGCATCACCGATGCGGTTCCACCTGGCGACCTTGATGGAGGACAGCTTCCACTGCGCGACCTCGGCCTGGTAGCGCTGCTCGGCCAGCTCCTTGCGCAGCTTCTCCGCCGCGGTGCGCTCGCTCTCCAGCTCGGCCTCGGCCTCGGTGAGGCGCTCGTTCATCGTCCTGAGCTCCTCGGTGGCCCGCTCGGCCTCCGCGAGCCTGGCCTGGGCGGCGTCCAGCAGCCTGGCCAGCTCCGCCGCGTGCTCCGCCTCGGCGATGGCGTCGCGCAGCGCGCGGCGCGTGCTCTCCAGCTCAGTACTCACAGGCCCTCCGTCTCTTGGCCCGGCAAAGGATACTCTTTCGCTTGGAATCGGCGTTGAGGAGTGAGATCGCGTGCAGTGGCCGGCGTTCAATGTGAGGCCGTACGTGTGCGGCGCCCTCGGCCGGCTCGACACGGGCCTGCTCGAAAAGCTCGCGGGATCGGGGCCGAAGGTCCGTCCCGCCCTGCAGACGCCCGAGGCGGCGCTGTTCAGCTCGCAGCCGCTGCCGCCCTACCATCGCACCGCCGAGACGTTCGCGTTCTCGTGGGGGGAGCGCAGGCCCGAGCGCGCCGCCGACTGGATCACGGTCGCCGAGACCTACGAGACGCCAGGGCTGATCAGCGACGGCACCCGTACGGTGCTGCACGCGGGCGCGCTCGGCCTGGTCGACGTCTACTACGTGCGCGTGGGCGAGGCGATCTACTTCTCCTCGCTGCTGAAGCCGCTGCTCGAGCTGGTGCCCGTCGGCATCGACTGGGCGGCCTGGGCGTCGATCATCCAGGTGACCTTCCCGCTCGGGGACGCCACGCCGTACCAGGGGATCAGGCGGCTGCCGGGCTCCAGCGCGCTGGTCCACGCCCACGGGAGGCTGTCGACCGAGCGGCGGCTGCCGCGCTGGCTGCGGCAGGAGCCGTACGAGGCGTGGCGCAGCGCGGGCGAGCTGCTGGAGGTCCTGCACGGGGTCTACGACGACTTCGAGGGCAGGCCGCTGCTGGTGCCCGTCAGCGGCGGCTACGACTCGCGGCTGCTGTGCTCGGTCGCGGTGGCCAGGGGCGCCGACGTCGAGTCGTGGACGACCAGCCCCGACGACGGCACCGACACCGACATCGCGTTCGCCCGCGCGATCACCCGCGAGCTCGGCGTGCGGCACCGCGTCATCACCCAGGACGCCGCCGCCTACCCTGGCGACGCGCTCGAGGTGGCGCGGCGGCTGGAGTTCATGACCCCGCACCACGCCTGGTACGCGCCCTTCGCCAAGGAGGTGCACGGCTCGGGCCGGGTGCTCATCGACGGTCTCGCCGGCGGCCCGCTGCTGAAGAACTTCATGGTCAGCGGCGCGGCACTGGAGGCGAGGACGCAGGCCGAGCGCTCGGCGGCCGTGCTCAGCTCCCTGTCGCTCGGCGCCCCCTCTGCGCCCTTCCTCTCGGAGGCGGCGCAGGCGTGGATCGGCGAGGTCGTGCGCGAGCAGTTCGACGCCTCCACCTCCATGCTCCACGGGCACCGGGCGGAGCTGCCGCTGTCGGTGCTGCACACCCGCACCGTGCGCGGCATCGCCCGCTCGGCGGTCAACCTGGTCGGGCCTGAGGCGTCGTTCGCGGGCCCGTTCATCCATCCCGCCTTCTTCGACGCCGCCCTGTCGGTCGGCGTGGCGCGCAAGGACAAGGGCCGCTTCTACCGCGAGCTGCTGCACGCCGCCAACCCCAGGGTGGCGGCGCTGCCGTCGACGAACGTGGTCAAGCAGCCACTCCAGCGGGTGCCGCTGCGCTCGACCGCCGCTCCCGCCCGCGACTACTCCCACCGGATGCTGGTGAAGGTGGCCGACAGGGTGCCGAGCCTGCTGTCCGACGGGCTGCACGAGGTGATCGGCTCGGGGCCCGACGCGCTCACCCGGTTCAGCGGATGGAACGACCGGTTCTGGGTGCGCGGCCTGGTGCTGTTCGGCGCCTGGCTGACCGACTACGAGAACGACCTCGCCGAGCTGACGCCCCCCTTCTGAGCTGCGGATCTTCCGCGAGAGAACGGAGGGTAACAGCGTGGTTACATACGGATCTCGCGGGTATTACAAGCGGCACAACAAAGCGGGTTCCGGAGGGCCGAAGGGCTGGTAGTGTTCGGCCCGTACCCATGAAGAACGTGCGCAAAATCGCCCCTTAAGGGCGTCCCCGCTGCACGATCTTGATGGGGAAGCGCCGCAAGATACCGGGCACCAGATCACAAATCTGGGCCCGGCAGGGCATGGGGTTCGCAGGGATGACGACTCCAGGCGGCGCGGTCACCACAAAACACGCCGGGGAAACCGGTGACTTCGTCCTGCCCACATCTCCTTCTGTGAGCGTCATATGAACAACCCATCGGTCTCCGAGACCTTCGTCTCGGCCGATCCACGATGGTACAAGCGGGCGGTGTTCTACGAGGTGCTCGTCCGGGGGTTCAAGGACTCCAACGGCGACGGGACCGGAGACCTGCGTGGTCTCATCGAGAAGCTCGACTACCTTCAATGGCTCGGCGTCGACTGCCTGTGGCTGCTGCCGCTGTACGAGTCGCCGCTGCGCGATGGCGGCTACGACATCTCCGACTACGGGAAGATCCTCCCCGACTTCGGTGACCTCGGTGACTTCGTGCAGCTCATCGAGTCCGCGCACGCGCGCGGGATCCGTATCATCACCGACCTGGTGATGAACCACACGAGCGACAAGCACCCGTGGTTCCAGGCTTCGCGCCATGACCCCGAGGGGCCCTATGGCGACTTCTACGTGTGGGCGGACGAGCCGACCGGGTTCCCCGACGCGCCGATCATCTTCATCGGCGCCGAGGAGTCCAACTGGACCTATGACCCGGTGCGCAAGCAGTACTACTGGCACCGCTTCTTCCACCACCAGCCCGACCTCAACTACGACAACCCGGCCGTCCAGGAGGCGATGCTGGAGGTTCTGAGGTTCTGGCTGGACCTCGGGATCGACGGGTTCAGGCTGGACGCCGTGCCGTACCTGTTCGAGAGGGAGGGCACCGACTGCAGCGGGCTGCCCGAGACCCACGCGTACCTGAGGAAGGTGCGTGCGGAGGTCGACCGCCTCTACCCCGACAGGGTGCTGCTGGCCGAGGCGAACGGCTGGCCGGAGGACGTGGTCGAGTACTTCGGCGACCCCACCACGGGCGGCGACGAGTGCCACATGGCCTTCCACTTCCCGCTGATGCCGCGCATCTACATGGCGGTGAAGAAGGAGACGCGCGAGCCGATCTCGGAGATCATGTCGCGCACCCCCAAGCTCCCCGACAACGCCCAGTGGGGCATCTTCCTCCGCAACCACGACGAGCTGACGCTCGAGACGGTGACCGAGGAAGAGCGCGACTACATGCACGCCGAGTACGCCAAGGACCCGCGCATGCGGGCCTACCTCGGCATCAGGCGGCGCCTGGCGCCGCTGCTCGACAACAACCGCGACCTGATCGAGCTGTTCACGGCGCTGCTGCTCAGCCTCCCCGGCTCCCCGGTGATGTACTACGGCGACGAGATCGGCATGGGCGACAACATCTGGCTGGAGGACCGCGACTCGGTCCGCACGCCGATGCAGTGGAGCCCCGACCGCAACGCGGGCTTCTCGACGGCCGACCCCGGCAGGCTCTACCTGCCGACGGTCATGGACCCGATCTACGGCTTCCAGGCGGTCAACGTGGAGGCGCAGCAGAAGACCGAGTCCTCGCTGCTGCACTTCACCCGCAAGATGCTGCAGATCCGCCGCCAGCACCCGGTCTTCGGCACCGGCGCCTACACCGAGATGTGGTCGTCGAACCCGTCGGTCCTCACGTTCATGCGCGAGGAGGGCGACGACCTGATGCTGTGCGTCAACAACCTGTCGAAGTTCCCGCAGCCCGTCGAGCTCGACCTGCGGCGCTTCGAGGGCATGGTGCCCGTCGAGGCCAGGGGTGGCGTCCGCTTCCCCAGGATCGGCGAGTCGCCGTACATGCTGTCGCTGCCGGGGCACGGCTTCTTCTGGTTCGCCCTGAAGGCCGAATAGCTCCGACCCGAGAGTCCCCGAGGGTGTCTGCCGACGGCAGGCACCCTTTCGGCGCTCACCTGGCGGTGACGGGCACCTGCGCGCGGGCGGCGCGGCGGGCGGGGATCAGCGCGACGGCCAGCGCCGCCCCCACGGCCGCCAGGACGGCCACGACCAGCATGAAGGGCGAGGGTGGACGGGCGATGCCCGCGCCCACGCCGCTGGTGTGGCCCTGAAGGTCGATCAGCCCCTTCACGACGAACGAGCCCGCGGCCGTGCCCACGACGACGCCGAGGACGACCAGCAGCCCCGTCCCCATCACCAGCGTGGCCATGACCTGCCGCGGGGTGAGCCCCATCGCCTTCAGCACCGCCAGATCGTAGGCGTGGTCGCGCAGGCCGAGCGCGCTGGCCGTCAGCAGGTTGGCAAGGCCGATCAGCGCGAGCACGCCGACGAGCGCCACGATGACCACGCGGATGACCGCCAGCCGTTCGGCGGGGTTGACCACGCGCTGGATCTCCAGGCCCTCTCCCGATGCCACCAGCAGCCTGTCGCGCACCTCCGCGGGGTCGGCCCCCTTCTTCAGCGCCAGGCCCCAGAACTCGGGCGGCACCACGTCCTTGGCCGCCAGGCTGTCCACGCCGAGCGAGAGCACCTGTCCGTCGAGGTCGGGTTCGACGGTCCTGCCGACGATCCGGACGATCAGCGGGGTACCGCCGACCGACAGCCACACCCTGTCGCCGATCTTGACCCGCAGCAGGTCGAGCAGCCCCTGCCCGGCGACGGCCTCGCCCCTGTCGGCGTACATGCGGCCCTCGACCACGGGGAAGGGGTACGGCGAGGCGGAGCCGCCGATCGCGCGCACCCTGATCGACCTGGCCTCGCCTGGCACCAGCGCGTCGACCTCGGCGCCCGGGTAGACCTGCTGGACGGCGGGGTCGCGCTGGGCGAGGCCCTTGGCCTCCTCGGAGGTCAGCTTGTCCGGGCGCACCAGCAGCCGGGCGTGCTGGCCCACCTGCTCGGGGTGGGCGAGGAAGTCGTCGAGCGTGGCCCAGACACCGAGCCCGATGGTGATCATCATCATCGGCACGGCGAGGCCGAACATCGTCAGGAAGGCGGGCACCCGCCGGCTGAAGGCGTCGCGGGCGCCCAGCACGAGCGCGGGCGGCAGCCGTACCAGGAGGGCGAGCCTGGCCAGCCGTGACAGGCGGCCGCGCGGCGGCGCCGAGGGCGCGGCGGGGATGGGCGGGGTACGGCTGCCGCGCCACGCGGGCACGCCCACGGCCACCAGCACGACCAGCGCGGTGCCCGCGACGATGGCCAGGAGCGGCACGAGCGCGACGGAGCTCGTGTCGAGCACCAGCCAGGTCACCAGCCAGCCGGGCAGCACGCCGAGCGCGATGCCGAGCAGGCCGAGCGCGCCGTGCTCGACCAGCAGCAGGCTCGCGAGCTGGCCCCTGGTGAAACCCATGGACTTCAGCGTCGCCAGGTCGCGCAGCTGGGACAGCACGCGCCCGCCCGCGGCGTTGGCCAGCGCGAGCACGGCGGCCACCAGGCCGACGATGCCGAACAGCGCGAGCAGCGTGCCGAGCAGGCGGTTGTCGAGCTCCATCGCGGCGCGCACCTCACGCCAGGTGTAGACGCGCTGGACCTCCTCGTCCAGCATCACCACCACGCGCTGGGAGACGAACTGCGTGGCCTCGGGGTCGTCGAGGCGCAGGCCCGTCACCCACTCGCTGCGCCCGAGCTCGGGCTCGACCCTGTCGAGCTTCTCCGGCAGCACCCAGATCAGGCCGGGTGTCCATTCGGGGTAGAAGCCCTGGTCGGCGGAGTCGGCGATGCCGCGCACATAGAGCACGTGGCGGGCGCCGCTCAGCGCGGTCACGGTGACCGCGCTGCCCAGGCGCAGCCCCAGCGTCCTGGCGAAGGAACGTTCGACGACGACGCCGTCGGGCTGGGCGGGGTTGAGCCAGCCGCCGTCGGCGACCACGGGCCGCGCCACCTCGGGCGCGGCGACCGGCATGGCGCGCAGCGCGGCGGGGGCCTTCCTGCGCTCCTGCAGCACGGTCACGGGCGCCGTGCGGTACGGCCCCGACGCCTGCGTCACTCCGTCGATGGCCTTGAGCGCGACGACCTGCGGCCTGTCCTTGGTGTGGATCCACAGGTGGGCGCCGTTGGTCTGGGCGAACAGGCCGCGCCATGGGTTGGTGCCGTCCTCGAGCAGGGTGGCCGCGGTGATCAGCGCGGCCACGATCCCCGCGATCGTCAGCACGGTCAGTACGGCCTGGCCGCGCCTGGCGCGCAGGTCCGCCTTGATCCATCGGGCGCCGGCTCTCATCGAAGGTCGATGACCTCTCCCGCGCCGCCGCCTCTGCCGGGACGCCTGCGGGCGATCTTGCCGTCGTCGACGATCTGCCCGTCGAGCAGCGAGACGACCCTGTCGGCGAGGCTGGCCACCCTGGCGTCGTGGGTGACCAGGACGATCGTCTGCCCGTCGCGGTGCACCTCGCCCAGCAGGCGCAGCACGTCGCGGGTGTTGCGGCTGTCGAGGTTGCCCGTGGGCTCGTCGGCCAGCAGCAGGCTCGGCTTGTTGGCCAGCGCGCGGGCCAGCGCCACCCGCTGCTGCTCACCGCCCGACAGCTGGGCGGGCGCGGCCTCGACCCGCTCGGTGAGGCCGAGCGCGTCGAGGAGGTATTCCCTGCGCTCGCGCGCCACCTTGGGCGAGGCTCCCGCCAGCAGGGCGGGAAGCTCCACGTTGTCGGCCACGGTCATGCTGGCGACCAGGTTGAAGAACTGGAAGACGAACCCGATCTTCTTGCGGCGCAGCAGCGCCCACGCGCTCTCGGAGAGCGTGTCGGCGCGCTTGCCGTCCAGCCAGATCTCGCCGCTCGTGCGGGTGTCGAGTCCGCCGAGCATGTGCACGAGCGTCGACTTGCCCGAGCCGGAAGGGCCCATGATCGCGACGAACTCACCCTCGTCCACCTGCAGATCCACGCCGCGCACCGCCGGCACGGGCACGTGTTTGTTCTGGTAGATCTTCACCAGGTTGACGGTCTTGAGCACTGTCACGTCAGGTCCTCCTGGCAGCGTTCGAGCCAGTCGAGATCGGCCTGCAGGTGCAGCATGGCGCCCTCGATCAGCAGGAGCGCGACCTGGTTCCCCTGGTCGGTCCGCTCGGCCAGCTCGTTGAGATCGCGCATCAACGCAAGGTAGTGGCGGCGCTGCCGGTTGATCAACGCCATGCGGTCGGCGATGCCGGTCAACGGGGCGAGCACGAGCTTCATGAAGAACTCGTCACGCACCCGCGGGCCCTCCGTCGGCTCGTCCACCCAGTCGGTGAGCGCGTCGCGGCCCTTGGCCGTCAGGTAGTAGACCTTCTTGTTGGGTCGGTTGGACTGCTCGACATCAACGGCCCTGACCAGGCCATCCTTCTCCAGGCGGCCTAGTGTGACGTATATCTGGCCGATGTTGGGTGAGGGGTACGCAGTGCCGAAGGTTTGCTCCAGAGCCTGCTTGAGCTCGTACCCGTGTGCGGGTTCCTTCGCGAGGAGCGCCAGCAGGTGCAACCGCACGCCCCACCTCCTCGTTACGCGCTCGTTACGGACATATCCGTTGACGTTCAGATTAGCGCTGTGCATAACATGAATGCATCTACCTAACACGAATGTAATCCGGTCGAAATTTGGAGGTCATGCGTGTTCCGTCCCCTTTCCGTGATGCTGATCGCGCTCCTGGTGGCCGGATGCGCGGCGGCGACGGAAGAGGGCGGGGAAGACCCCAACGGCCCGATCACCTTCGCCACGGGACGCGACACCACCGGCTATCTGCAACCCCTGCTGGACCGGTGGAACAAGGCGCACCCCGCGCAGAAGGTGACGCTGCTCGAACTGCCGGAGGCGGCCGACGAGCAGCGCGCACAACTGGTGTCGAACCTGCAGGCCAGGAGCGATCGCTACGACGTGCTCGGACTCGATGTGGTGTGGACGGCGGAGTTCGCCGACAACGGCTGGATCATCCCCCTGGAGCGCGGGCTCTTCCCGCTCGACAGGTTCCTGCCGCCCGTCGTGGACACCGCGGTCTACAGGGGCAAGCTCTGGGCGGTGCCGTACACGAGCAACGCCGGGCTCCTCTACTACCGCAAGGACCTGGTCAAGAAGCCGCCCACGACCTGGGCTTCCCTTCGAGCACAGGCCCTTGCCATCACCAGAAAACACGACATCGGCGGCTACGCGGGACAGCTCGCCGCCTATGAGGGACTGACGGTCAACTTCGCCGAGGCGGTCCAGTCAGCGGGCGGGACCCTGCTCGACCTGGACCAGGCCAAGGCGAAGCAGGCGCTCGACTTCTTCACCCGGGGCCTGCGCGAGGGATGGATCCCTCCGCAGGCGCTGAACTACAAGGAGGAGGAGTCCAGGCTGGCCTTCCAGAACGGCCAGCTGGTCTTCGCCCGCAACTGGCCCCACGCGTACGGCCCCGCCACCCAGTCGAAGGTGGCGGGAAAGTTCGCGGTGACCAGGCTCCCCGGACCCGAAGGGCCCGGATCGAGCTCGCTCGGCGGTGCCAACCTGGCCATCAGCGCCTACTCCAAGCGGCAGAACACCGCGCAGGAGTTCATCAAGTACTTCACCAGTCTGGAGAACGAGCGGCGTGTCCTGACAGAGGGTTCCTTCCCCCCGGTCTGGGCCGAGCTCTATGACGACCCGTCGCTGATCAAGCGCTTCCCCTATCTGCCCGTGCTGAAGGAGAGCATCCTCGCGGCCAAGCCGCGACCGGTCAGCGCGAACTACAACCAGCTGAGCCTGGTGATCGCCAGCGCGGTCTCCAAGGCGTTCAGCCCTCCGTACGACCAACCAACCGATGACGTGGCTGCCTCCATGAAGGCAGAGCTAGCAGAGATCATCGCAACCCAGTGATTCGAGGTCAGGCATCATGCGCAAAGCAGTTGTTCTGGCGGGGCTCGCGGTAGCCGTCGCCGCCTGCGGCAACGCCCCAACAACGACCCCCCAGCAGTCCGGAGCGGCCAGCTCCGCGCCGGCCGCCGCCGCCAAGCCGCTCGAGGGGGTGAACATCGAGATCGCCGCCAAGTGGACCGGTGAGGAGCAGGCCAACTTCGAGGCCGTGCTGAAGGCCTTCCAGGACAAGACCGGCGCCAAGGTCACCTACGCCTCCACGGGTGAGGACACCGGCGCCTACCTCGGCCCGCGCATCCAGGGCGGCAGCCCGCCCGACATCGCGGTCCTCCCGCAGCCGGGTCTGGTGAAGCAGTACGCCGACCAGAAGGCGCTCAAGCCCCTCAGCGCCGAGGTCCAGAAGCAGATCGACGACAACTACACCCCGTACTGGAAGGAGCTCGGCTCCGCGGACGGCCAGGTGTACGGCGTGCTCGTCAAGGCCGCGCACAAGTCGATCATCTGGTACCGCGACGCCGCGTTCACCGACGCCGGTGTGCAGGCCCCGACCACGTGGGACGAGCTGCTGAAGACCGCCCAGGCGGTCTCCGACTCCGGCACCCCGCCGTTCTCGCTGTGCGGCGCCTCCGGCTGGACGCTCACCGACCTGTTCGAGAACGTCTACCTCTCGAGCGCCGGTCCCGAGAAGTACGACCAGCTCGCCAAGCACGAGATCCCGTGGACCGACGCCTCCGTCGTGACCGCTCTGGAGAAGATGGCCGGCATCTTCGGCAAGAAGGACTACATGGTCGGCGGCAACACCGGCGCCCTGCAGACCGACTTCCCGACCTGCGTCACCCAGGTGTACGGCCAGGACAAGGGTGCGATGGTCATCGAGGCCGACTTCGTGGCCGCCTCGGCCACCCAGTCCGGCGCCAAGATCGGCGAGTCCGCCAAGGTGTTCCCCTTCCCGAAGGTCGGCGAGACCGCGCCGGTCGTGCTCGGCGGTGACATCGCGGTGGCGCTGAAGGAGTCCCCCGGCGCCATGGCGCTGCTGGAGTACCTGGCCTCCAAGGAAGGCGGCGAGGTGTGGGCGAAGCTGCCCGGCTACCTGTCGCCGAACCGCAACGTCTCCCCCGACAACTACCCGAGCGACCTGACCAAGCAGCTCGCGCAGACGATCATCTCCGCTGGTGAGAGCGTCCGGTACGACATGTCCGACCTCGCGCCGAGCGCCTTCGGCGGGACCGACGGCAAGGGCGAGTGGAAGGTGCTGCAGGACTTCCTGCGCAACCCCGCGGACGCCAAGGCGGCTGCCAAGGCCCTTGAGACCGAGGCCGCCAAGGCCTGGAAGTAAAGGGGCGAGGCCGTGACCGACAGGTTGAACGGCCCGACCGACCCGCGCGACACCTCGTCGCGCGGGTCCACCCCCGGGCCGGACCCCACCCCCCAGAAGGCGCAGCCGGGCACCTCGACCGCTGAGAACCCCGACCCCGCCCACCCCCGCGTCTCCGGCGACGGCGAGGCCTCCCCGGCCGCCGCCACGGCGGAGAGCGCGGCCAGCACCGCACCGACCGCGACGGTGACCCCCGCGAAGCCCAGCCGCGGCAGGCTGGGCCCCTCGGCCGTCGTGGCCTGGTTCTTCGTCCTCCCCGCCATGCTCCTGCTGGGGATCTGGGTCATCTACCCGATCATCTACTCGATCTTCCGCAGCCTCTACGACGCGACCGGCAGCCAGTTCGTCGGCCTGCAGAACTACGGCACGATCTTCACCGACTCCGGCACGCTCACCACCATCAGGAACAACCTGATCTGGGTGGTCGTGGCCCCGATCGTGGTCACCACGCTCGGCCTGATCTTCGCCGTGCTGACCGAGCGGATCAGATGGTCCACCGCGTTCAAGCTGATCGTGTTCATGCCGATGGCCGTCTCGCTGATGGCCGCCGGAGTCATCTTCCGCCTGGTCTACGAGGAGGCTCCGGACCGCGGCGTGGCCAACGCGCTCATGTCGACGGTCTCGGGCGTGTTCTCCAGCGGTGGCGGCCTGGAGGGGGCCCGGCCGAGGGAGAACGACACCTCGCCGGTCGCCGAGCAGGGCGGCGCCGTCGTCACCAAGCAGCCCGCCCAGGCCGGTCAGCCGGTGCTGATCCCGCTGGTCGGACTCAAGCCCGAGGCCGTTCCCGCCGACGCCAAGCCGGCCGTGGCGGCCACCGGACAGGGCCTGACCGGCACCATCTGGCTGGACTTCACGCCAGGAGGCGGCGGCAAGGCCGGCGAGGTCGACGGCTCGGAGAAGGGCCTGCCCGGCGTGACAGTCGAGGCGGTCAGCGGCGGCGACGTCGCGGCCACCACCACGACGGGCCCCGACGGCACCTTCCGCTTCGAGGGCCTCGCCCCCGGCTCCTACACCGTGCGGCTGCCGCAGTCGAACTTCGAGGCGCCCTTCAACGGCCTGACCTGGCTCGGCCCGACCCTGATCACGCCCGCCATCATCGGCGCGTTCGTCTGGGTGTGGGCAGGCTTCGCGATGGTGCTGATCGCGGCGGGCCTGGCGGGGATCCCGCGTGACGCGCTCGAGGCCGCGCGCATCGACGGCGCCACCGAGTGGCAGGTGTTCAGGAAGATCACCGTGCCGCTGCTGTCGCCCGTGCTGCTCGTCGTGTTCGTCACGATGATCATCAATACACTCAAGGTCTTCGACCTCGTCTTCATCATCGCGCCAGGCTCGGTGCAGCCGAACGCGAACGTGATCGCGCTGGAGATGTGGCGAGTCTCCTTCGGCGGCGGCAACAACCAGGGACTGGGCAGCGCGCTCGCGATCTTCCTGCTCGTCCTGGTCCTGCCGTTCATGGTCATGAACATCCGCCGGTTCAGGAGGGAGCAGTGATGGCTCACGTTCAGGCGGGAGCCGTACGGCGAGGTCCCGTCGCCAGGATCGTCGACCGCCTCGGCGGCGGCGCCGTCCAGGTCGTGATGATCCTCATCGGGCTGTTCTGGCTGGTCCCGACCCTCGGCCTGCTCGTCGTGTCACTGCGCGACGAGACGGTCAACAACTCCGAGGGCTGGTGGACGATCTTCACCAAGCCCGCCGAGCTGACGATCAGCAGCTACTCCAACCTGCTGGCCACCGGCTTCACCGCGTCGTTCTGGAACACCGTGCTCATCACGGTGCCGACCACGCTGCTGGTGATCGGCATCGCCGCGATGGCCGCCTACGCCTTCGCGTGGATGGAGTTCCGCGGGCGTGACACGCTCTTCCTGGTCGTCGTCGGCCTGCTGATCGTGCCGATCCAGATCGCGCTGATCCCGATCGCCACGCTGTACGGCCAGGTGGGCATCTTCGGCACGATCCCCGGCGTGGTCCTGTTCCACGTCGCGTTCGGACTCCCCTTCGCGATCTTCCTGCTGCGCAACTTCTTCGTCGGCATCCCTGCCTCGCTGCTGGAGGCGGCCAGGATGGACGGCGCGTCGGAGTGGAAGATCTTCGCGACCGTGGTGTTCCCGCTGGGCAAGCCCGCGATCGCCTCGCTGGGGATCTTCCAGTTCCTGTGGGTGTGGAACGACCTGCTCATCGCGCTGGTCTTCGCCGACACCGCGTCGCAGCCGATGACCAAGGCCCTGCAGTCGCAGATGCGGCAGTTCGGGACCAACGTCGACATCATCGCGCCTGGCGCCTTCCTGTCACTGATCATTCCGCTGGTGCTGTTCTTCGCCTTCCAGCGGTACTTCGTTCAGGGCATGATGGCCGGCTCGGTGAAGTGATCCACGGGCGCCCGCCCGGCTTCCAGGGGCAGCCGGGCGGGCGCCTGCGGGGTTGCGCGAGAATCGGCCTATGAAGCGTCTTCTCGCGCTGACCACCGCCATCGCGATCGCCCTTCCGTTCACCCCCGCCGCCGCCGACTCCCCCGACTCCCCCGGCTCCCAGGGCGCGGGCGATCCGTACTTCCCGTTGCAGGGCAACGGCGGCTACGACGCCCGCCACTACGACCTGACGCTCGACTACGACCCCGGCACCCGCGTGCTGAAGGGCACGGCGACCATCAGCGCGCGCAGCACCCAGGCGCTCAGCCGCTTCAACCTCGACCTGTCCAAGACCCTGACCGTCGCGTCCGTCACCGTCGACGGCACGGCCGCGCGGTTCACGCACGAGGGCGACGAACTGGCCGTCTCCCCCGCCTCCGCGATCGCAGCGGGGAAGCCGTTCACCGTCGCGGTGGCCTACGCCGGCAAGCCCACCCACATCGTCGACCCCGACGGCTCGAAAGAGGGCTGGATCCGCACCCCCGACGGCGTGTTCAACGCCAACGAGCCGGAGGGCGCCAAGAGCTGGTACCCCGGCAACCACCACCTGACCGACAAGGCCGGCTACCGGTTCACGGTGACGGTGCCGAGCGACCGCGTCGCGGTGGCCAACGGCTCGCTCGTCTCGCAGAACACCGCCATGGGCAGGACGACCTACGTCTGGGTCGCCAAGGAGCCGATGGCCAGCTACCTGACGACCGTCTCCATCGGCGACTTCACGCTCACCGACACCACGGTCGGCGGCCTGCGCACGATCGTCGCCGTCGACCCCGAGCACGCCGCGGCGGCCAAGAACCTGGCCCAGCGGCACGGTCCCGTCCTCGCCTACTTCAGCGGACTGTTCGGCCCCTACCCGTTCTCCACCACCGGCGCGATCGTCGACAACGCGCCAGGCGTGGGCTACGCGTTGGAGTCGCAGACCAGGCCGATCTACCCGAAGGTCCCCGATGAGGTCCTGCTCTCGCACGAGCTGGCCCACCAGTGGTTCGGCGACGCGGTCACCCCCGAGCGCTGGAAGGACATCTGGCTCAACGAGGGCTTCGCCACCTACGCCGAGTGGATGTGGGCCGACAAGCGCGGCGCCACCCCCCTGTCGACGGCCTTCTCCCGGGCTTACGCGAGGACCGCGGACGACCGGTTCTGGCAGATTCCGCCCGCCGACCCCGGCAACGCGAAGCAGCTCTTCAAGGACGCCGTCTACGTCCGCGGCGCCATGACCCTCCACGTCCTGCGCAAGGAGGTCGGCGACAAGGCGTTCTTCACGATCCTGCGCACCTGGGTCGCCCACCACAAGTACGGCAACGCCTCCACCGCCGACTTCGTCGCCCTGTCGAAGAAGATCTCCGGCAAGCCGCTCGACGCCCTCTTCGACGCCTGGCTGGTCAAGCCGGGCAAACCCGCTTTGTGATCTTTTCTGTACGGCATGCGCCCTGGTCTTCCGGGTGGATAAGGTTCATGACCATGGCCGGTCGTCCCCTACACGAAGTAGTCGAATCAGGATGGGCTAGCGCCCTCGAGCCCGTCTCCGAACGGATCTCGGAGATGGGCGAGTTCCTCCGCAACGAGATCACCGAGGGCAGGCAGTACCTCCCCTCGGGATCCAATGTCCTGCGTGCCTTCAACCAGCCCTTCGACGAGGTCAAGGTGCTGATCGTGGGCCAGGACCCCTATCCCACGCCTGGGCACCCCGTCGGGCTGTCCTTCTCCGTGGCCCCCGACGTGCGCCCGCTCCCGGGCAGTCTGCGCAACATCTACAAGGAGATGGAGACCGACCTCGGCCTGCCGATGCCGTCCAACGGCGATCTGACCCCGTGGGCCGACCAGGGCGTCCTGCTCCTCAACAGGGTGCTGACCGTCATGCCGGGCAAGCCGGCCTCCCACCGCGGCAAGGGCTGGGAAGAGGTCACCGAGCAGGCCATCCATGCCCTGGTCGCCCGCGACACGCCCATGGTGGCGATCCTGTGGGGCCGCGACGCCCGCAACCTCGCCCCCATGCTCGGCCGGGTGCCCCGCATCGAGTCCGCCCACCCCTCCCCCCTGTCGGCGCGCAGCGGCTTCTTCGGCTCGCGCCCCTTCAGCCGCGCCAACGAGCTGCTCGTCCAGCAAGGCGCGACCCCTGTGGAGTGGAAGCTGCCATAGGCTCTTCTGCCATGAGTGATGAAGAAAAGTTCCTTCGCCTCACGGTCGAGCTGACCGTCGAGGTGCTGGACGTCGCCGCCCTGCAGGCGGCCGCCCTCGCCGAGATCCGGCACCCTGAAGCCGACCTCGACGAGGACGAGCGCAAGGAGCAGGCGGAGCTGGTCAGCTCCGACGAGACCGGCGCGACCGCGCTGCAGTGGCTCATCGAGCCCGACCACGTGCTCTCGCTGATCGAGCACGTCCAGGAGGTCGAGCCTCGCGAGGCCGTTCTGGGCGTCGAGCCTTCCGAGGGCCCCAGCGACGAGGACGAGGACGACGACCACGCCGGTCACGACCACTGAGGCTCCGTGGGTGGGAGCCACCGCTCCCACCCACCGCTTCACCGGCTCAGCGCCAGCCATTCCTTCAGCGTGAGCAGCCCAGGGTGGAGCGCGCGAAGGGCTTCCACATCGGCCCGGTAGCCCGACTCCCCGAACCAGAACAGCATCCTGCTCTCCTTCCCGAACAGGCGCAGCACCGCCTTCGGCACCTTGGGATACCGCCGCATCCCCAGCAGCTCGGCGATCTCCGGCACGGTCAGCTCGTCGCCGGCCAGCTCGATCTCCTTGCCGAGGTAACGCCCGGGATCCGCGAACGCCATGCGGGCGAACACGCCGATGTCGCGGACCGCCACCATCTGCAGCGGCTTGTCCCTACCGAGCACCGCGCCCATCATCCCCAGCCCGAGGGCGGCCCCCTTGGCCGTGAACACGTCGGTGAAGGTGGTGGGGCGCAGGAAGGTGTACGGCAGGCCGACGCGTCTGACGTGCTGTTCGATCTCCCACTTGGTGTCGAAGTGCGGGATGCCGCGCACCCGCTCGACGCCGCCCACGCTGGTGTAGACGAGGTGCCGCACCCCTGCCCGCACAGCCGCGTCGGCGAGCGTGGTGCCCTGGACGACCTCCCCCTTGTGGTGGGGGCTCCTTCGTTCCTGCCTGATGGCCATTATGTGGCTTGTGATAATTACATAGTTCACTATCTTTCCCTCAAACTACCCCGGAAGCGAGCGATTCATGACGGAACCAATCAGGCTGGGCGAGCTCCTCATGGCCGCATCCAGGCATTTCTCCCAGCGCGGAATGGCCGCCTTCGGCGAGCACGGCTACACGCCCGCCCGGGTCAGGCTCATGCGGATCATCGACATGTACCGCCGGCCCACCATGAGCACGGCCGCCGACGAGCTCGGCGTGACCCGGCGCGCGGTGACCTCGCTCGCCGACGGACTGGAGAACGACGGCCTGGTCGAACGCGAGCACAGCCAGGAGGACAGGCGCGAGGTGATGCTGCGCTTCACCGAGTCAGGGCACCGCTCGGTCGACCGGATGAAGATGCTCCAGGCCGAGATCAGCGCGGACCTCTTCGCCAACCTCACCCGCGAGGAGCAGCGCCAGCTCGCCCACCTGCTGGAGAAGTTCCTCGGCGAGGCGGGGCAGTGCTAGGCGTCTAGGATCGAACGCATGATCGTCGCATTCTCCATCACGCCGCTCGGTGTCGGCGAGGGCGTGTCCGAACCTGTCGCGCGCGCGGTGAAGGTGGTGCGCGAGAGCGGGCTGCCCAACCACACCGACGCCATGTTCACCACCGTCGAGGGCGAGTGGGACGAGGTGATGGACGTGGTCAAGCGGGCGGTGGAGGCCGTGGGCGAGGTCGCTCCCCGGGTGAGCCTGGTGCTCAAGGCGGATGTACGGCCAGGCGTCACCGACGCCATGACGAGCAAGGTCGAACGGCTGGAGGAGCACCTGCGCGACTGACGCCGCCCGGCTTCCGGGGTCCCTGAAGGGGCGGCTGTGAGGCGTCCCCGCTCACGCCGGGCCTGCGAGGGGCGTCCCCCACCCGTGACCGGGGGTGTCTTCCCGGGTGCCGGCCGTACGGAGGGGACGGGTCACCGCAGCCGGGCGGAGAGCCGGGCGCGGAGGTCGGTGAGACGGGCGATGCGCTCGTCCAGCAGCTGCAGCCGGTCGAGGGCGACCCGCATCGCGACCACACACCGGTCGTCGATGACGGCGAACCGGTCGGGCAGGTCCCTGTCCAGCAGGTCGGCGAAAGCGCGCACGTCCTCCACGGTGAATCCGACGGCCAGCAGTTCGCGGATGTTGCGCACCCGCCGTACCGCCCGCTGGTCGTAGTCGCGGTGGCCCCGCGCCGTCCGCGCCGCCGACAGCAGCCCCTGCTCCTCGTAGTAGCGCAGCGCGCGGGTGGTGGTCCCCGCGGCGGCCGCCGCCTCGCCGATCCTCATACCGGCAGCCGCCCCCGTCCCTCGCCGTGATGCAGCACGCGAGCGGCGGCGGCTCTTCTGATCCTCATCGCGCCTCCCGTCACAGGTCCACGATCACGGTACCCGTGAGCCGTCCGGCCAGCAGGTCGGCCAGCGCTCCCGGCGCCTGGTCGAGACCGTCGTACCTGGTCACCGGTACGGCGAGCAGCCCCTCTCGCCTCCACGCGACGATCTCCTCGCGTGCCCGCGCCACCACACCTGGATGGTCGGCGGCGGTGAAGCCGCGCAGCGAGATCCGCCTGCCGATGACGGTCATCGTGTCGAGCGCGACGGTCTGCCCGGACAGCGCCCCGCACAGCGCGAACCTGGCACCGGGGTTGGCGACTTCGACGGCCGTGGCGAGCTGCGTGCCGCCGACGCTGTCGAAGTAGACATCGATGCCCTCTTCGACCGCCTCCTCGTGATAGTCGTAGGCGGCGTCGAAGCCGAGCTCGTCGACGAGCCATGCGGCCTTGGCCGGCGAACCGACACTGCCGATCACCCGCTTCGCGCCCTTCAGCCTGGCGATCTGTCCCGCCATCGTGCCGATCGATCCGGCCGCGCTGGAGACGAGGACGGTGTCGCCCTCCCTGAGCTCGGCTGCGGCGACGAGCCCGACGTAAGCGGTCTCGGCCTGGGCGAGGTGGGCGAGGGGGTCTCCGCTGATCGGCGTGACGGCGGTGGCGTCGAGCAGCGCGTACTCCCGCCAGCCGAGGTGGTGGGCGACGAGCGTGCCGGGCGGCAGGTCTCCGGCGACGACCTCGCCGACGGCCGGCCCCCACATCACCTCGCCGTGCCGGTAGGCGGGCATGGGCAGGTCGTCGCGTCCCGTCATCAGCAGGCCCATGGCGGCGCGGAGGGCGAGGTGGCGGTTGCGGATCAGGACCTGGCCGGGGCCTGGCTGCTGGAGGGGGGCGTCGACGATGGCGAGTGGAGCGGCGAGCCGTACTTCTCTCATGGCGGCACCGTAGGTGTTGACGTATACGTGAAGCGCAAATCGAGATATATCTTGACCATCGAGCAATCGAGTCATATCTTAACTCTCACAAACGCGATATGTCTCGAAGGAGCGAACGATGAGAGTACCCGTTCTGATCGTCGGCGGCGGCTACGCCGGGCTCAGCGCCGCGGCTCTGCTGGCCTGGCGCGGCGTCGACGTCATGCTGGTCGAACGGCACGCGAGCACCTCCATCCAGCCCAAGGCGTTCGGCGTCAACACGCGCGCCGTCGAGCTGCTGCGTCCCGTGCCCGGCCTCGAGGAAGAGCTGGACGGCATCTGGCAGGGCATCGGCGAGAACATGCGCATCGCGATCGCGTCCAGCCTCACCGACCCCGAGCCCGAAATCCTCTTCGACACCAGCACCGCGCCCTTCCCCACCCACCTGTCCCCCGCCCCCGACCTGGGCGCACCCCAGTCGGAGGTGGAGCGGGTCCTGCGCCGCAAGGCCGAGGAACTGGGCGCCGACCTGCGCTTCTCCACCGAACTCGTCTCGCTGGAGCAGGACGACGAGGGCGTGACCGCGCTGATCCGCGCCGACGGCGTCGAATCGACCGTCCGCGCCGACTACGTCATCGCCGCCGACGGCTACCGCAGCCCGATCAGGGACGCGCTGAAGATCCCGACCTCCGGCAAGGGCGTGCTGAGCCAGCTGTACGCGATCATGTTCGACGCCGATCTCAGCGGCCTGGTCAACGAGCGCGAGGTCACTCTCTGGTACCTGCAGAACGACACGTTCACCGGCGTCTTCGTCACCGGGACCGGGGTCGGCGCGCACGTGCTCGGCGTCAACTACGACGGTGGGTCGCCCGACTTCGACGCCGTCGAGATGGTACGGCACGGCGTGGGCGTGCCCGACCTCGACGTCACCATCCTCGACACCACCACCTTCACCACGGCGCACGTCCTGGCCGACACCTACCGGGTGGGACGGGTCTTCCTGGCCGGCGACGCCGCCCACACCATGCCGCCGACCGGCGGTCAGGGCGGGAGCACGGCGCTGCAGGACGGCTGTGACATCGCGTGGCGGCTGTGGCTGGTCGTCTCGGGCCAGGCCGACCCCTCCTTCCTCGACTCCTACGACGCCGAACGCCGTCCCGTCGGCGAACTCGTCGCCGACGCCCAGCTCGCCAACCTCGGCTTCCGCATGCCGCCCGCCGAGCGCATGGACTACCCAGAGCCGATCGAGGACCCCTTCGCCGCCATCCTCGGCATCCGGTACCGCTCCGCCGCGATCCTGTCCGAGCCGGACGACGACGGCTCGCCGCTGGAGGACCCCCGCGTGCCCACAGGACGGCCCGGCAGCCGCGCCCCGCACGTGGTGCTCAACTGGGACGGGCGCACGATCTCGACGCTGGACCTGTTCGGGTCGGGGTTCGTGCTGCTCGCCGGGCCGTACGGGCAGAGCTGGGTGGACGCGGGCCGTGCGGTCCGCGACCAGCTCGGCGTGCGGCTCGCGCCGCACCGCATCGGCGGCGAACTGCTGGACGTCGAGGGGGTCTGGCCGGAGCGGTACGGCGTGGGCAAGAGCGGCGCGGTCCTCGTGCGGCCCGACGGGTACGTCGCCTGGCGCAGCACCGGCGCCGACCTCGACGCGGCGGGCACGCTGGAGAACGCACTGGTGCGCATCCTCAGTCTCCTTTAGAGACTTAGCAGGTGTACAGTCGTATGACATGACGAGAGAGGCACGCGAACGCGACGTCCAGTGCGCCATCGCGCAGGCCGCGTCCGTGATCGGCGACTGGTGGAGCCTGCTGATCGTGCGCGAGACCGCTCGGGGGCACCGGCGTTTCGAAGAACTGCTCAGAGAGCTGGGCATCTCCCGCAAGATCCTGACCGAACGGCTCAGGCACCTGGTCGGGCACGGAGTGCTGGAGCGCAGGCCGTACCAGTCGGGGCCGGTCCGCCACGAATACGCGCTCACCGACGTGGGGTGGGCGCTGGCGCCGGTACTGATCTCGATGCAGGACTGGGGCGACCGGTGGCTCGCCGGCGACGGAACCCTGACAGGAATCGCCATGCCCGGCACCGCCGAGGCGCGCAGGGTCCACGCCCTCGTCGGAACGCCGATCCCCGCGCCGCTGCAGCTCGAGAGCTCGACCGGGCTCGTCGACGTGGTCGATGGGCCCACGGTGCTCTTCACCTACCCGGCCACCGGAGTCCCTTCGCCGCTGCCACCCGGGTGGAGCGAGGTCCCCGGCGCGAAAGGCTGCACGCTGGAGAACAGGCTGTTCAAGGAGATGGAGCCGGCGTTCACCGGCGACGGGATCGCGATACGCGGGGTGAGCACGCAGCGTCCCGACGAGCAGGCGGTCTTCGCCGAGATGGAGGGGATCCCGTTTCCGCTCCTCTCGGACACCGAGCTACGGCTGGCGGCGGCGCTTCGACTGCCGACGTTCCGATCGGGGCAGCTGGTACGGCTCAAGCGCTCGATCCTGGTGGTGGACGAACTGCGGGTGGTCCGGCACGCGATCTTCCCCGTGCTGGACATCCCCGCCGGCGTCACCGAGGCTCACGAACTCGCCCGCGCCCTGACCCCCTCCTGACCGCCCTCGCACCCGAGACCCCAGCGCGCCCCGGCTGACCAGCAAGGACCGCCCTCGCACCCGAGACCCCCGCGCGCCCGGCTGACCAGCAAGGACCGCCCTCGCACCCGAGACCCCCGCGCGCCCGGCTGACCAGTAAGGACCGCCCTCCCGTCGTGGCCGCCCGACTGGGTGACCGACCAGGGCCGCCCACCCCTTGGGTCATCGCTCTGGAGAGCCGACAGGGAGCGGGCTCCCTCCACATCCCCGCGCCAGGACGACTGATCAGCAGCGACGCCCTCGCTCCTTGCTGTGCGGACGACCGGCCGGCAACACCCCTCGCCCTACGGCAGGACAGCCGGTCGGCAACAGTCTCCCAGCCATACGGCAGGACGGCCGGCGACGCCCTCCCGGCCATACGCAGGGTGGCCGGTCAGGGGTGGGGCGTGAGCAGTTCGTCTCGGCGGGCCAGCAGAGCGGCGCGCTCAGCCGCCAGCTCGGCGCTCCGCCGCGCGACGGCCGCGACCGTCGTTCCGGCCCACCGCGCCACCTCCGCGACCGCGTCGCGCGTGCCGCTGATCCGCTGGTGCTTCAACACGTCAGTGACGATGTTGTCGAAGAAGGTGTCCACGAACCACCGCGTGTCCACCTCGGGCAGCTGGGGTCCGGCCGCCACCCCGACGTCCGCCAGTTCCCGCGAGAACACGTCAAGTTGCCGCTGCGCCCGCCACGCGGCCTGGTCGGCCTCCTCCAACCGCGTGCGCTCGACCGAGTCGGCGACGTAACCGCCGCCGAGCACGTCCCACGTCGACGCCCCGCTCGCGGCGTTCAGCCGGTCGAGCACGAGGTCGAGCTCGCGCCCAGCGGCGACGCCCGCCCTGTGCGCCTCGTCGTGCTCGCGCAGATCGGCGGCCAGATCGCCGAGACGTTCCGCCAGGTCGGCCAGTTCCCTCCCCCGGGGGTCGGCCAGCTCGATCAGCATCCGTTCCTTCTCGGCGAGCAGCGTCGCGTACTCCTCGCGAACCGGTCCGAGCCGCGCCAGCTCACCGTCGATGCCCGTGATGTCGCCCTCCAGCGACGCCACCCGGGTGCGCTGGCCGTCCAGCCGCTGCCGCGCGGCCTCCACCTCTGCCCGCTCCTGCGTCAGGCGCTCCTCCTTCGACCCCAGTAGCTTGGCGACGAATCCGGCGAAACCGCTCTCCAGCCGCGTCACGTCGCCTTCCTCGTCGGCCAGCTGTTCCTGGAGGGCGGCCACCGCCTGACGCACCGGACCAAGCTGACGTGTGACCGCGCCCCGCTGCCGGGTCAGCTGGTCGAAGCGCCGTACCCGCTCCTTCGCCACTCGGAGTTGCTCGTCGATACCCGCGAAATCCGTCATAACGGCTACGACGAAGCCACACCCACGATCGTTCCCCTCCACCCGACCCCGCCCATCCACTGAAGCCGTGCTCACGGGGACCACCAGGGCGTCGGCGGAAGCCGAGCTAGGGAGCTTCGGGCTGGGTCGGCGCTCCGGAACCTACCGTCCGGTCCATGAAGGCCCGGATCCGACCGTCGGTCGCCGCCGTCGTCCACAGGCGCACGGTTTCCGGCTCGGCGACACGGTCGAGCCGCTCGTTCACCTCATGCCGGAGCTGCGCCTTGGTGTAGCGGAAGGCGTCGGCCGCGATATCGGTGGCCATTCTGCGGGCGACGGCCACCGCTTGGTCCAGCAGGGTTTCCGGGTCGCTCAGCTCGTCGATCAGCCCCAGTGCCAGGGCCGCCTCCGGTTCGTGGTTGGCACCGTCGAAGATCGCGTGGCGGGCGCCGACGGGTCCCAGCGCGAACCGCATGATCTCCAACGCCGTGTACGGGAACGGCACCCCGACCCGCAACTCCGGAACCCCGATCCTGCCGGTCCCCGAGGCCATGATCCGATGGTCGCAGGCCGCGGCGAGCACACAGCCACCGGCGATCGCGTGCCCGTTGACCGCGGCGACCACCGGCTTGCCTAGGTCGAAGACGGATCGGAAGGCGCCGCTGAGCGCGGGCAGGAACTCCGCCACGTACGCGGCGCCACCGTCCACGACACGCTTGAGGTCGACACCCGCCGAGAACGCCCGTCCGGCTCCGGTCACCACCACGGCCCGAACGAGTCCCTCCCTGCTGTCCAGATCCCGCATCGTCCGCTCGATCGCCCGGCACAGCTCCAGGTCCAGGGCGTTGACCTTGCCGTGGGCCAGCCGTACGACCGCGATGCCGTCCACCACGTCGACCTCGATCACCGCGTTCCCTCCAGCGCTTCGGCTCGATCCAACCCGCGGACGGGCGGGGCGGCCTCCTCCGTGCCGGCCGTTTCAACCACGCCAGCCTCCCGCACCAGCAAGATCAGAACACCTGCACCATCATCACACAGGGCCGCCTTCGTCGCGTTTCCACCTCGTCCAGCATCCGCCGATTGACACCACAACGTGCTCGGATGTCTGGGGTCACGGGTCACGTTCGGGAGAAGAGTGCCCCGGCCGGGTCAGCGGGTCGTGACGAGCGGTAGCGCCGCCGAGGGTGCCGGCGTTGAGGAGATGGCGGTGACGGTTTGCCGGCGACCCGTTGAAGGTCAGCTGCGAGGTGCCGTACGGCCCGCTCGCAGGGCCAAGGTTCGCAGCGTCCCCTTCGAAGAGGCGGACTGCGCTACGAGGTGGACGGTGAGATCGCGACGATCATGCTGGATCGGCCGGACAAGCGCAACGCAGAGATGGCGGCGCGAATCGAGACGAGCGTGCTCGAGGAAATACCTTGCTTGCCGCCGAGCATGTCGTCATGCATTCGCGCGACATCGCGCATGGTTCCATCAATGCCCTGGGGAGCGTTCTCGCTCACCCCCTGCCCGCCTGCCGGCTGTTTCCTGTTCTTCCGCCGGAATCCACGCGAAGGCGCTGGCCTGGGGCATCGCGTACTGACGGGTGACCGGGCACGCGTGCCGGTGAACGAATCGCCGCCGCATCGCGTACCTCCCTCGCCGGGTGAGGATCCCTCGCGCGACAAGGGATCATCGACGTCCGCGCGGCCAGCGTACCAGCCCGTAACATCCGCATATCGCCTGATTTGACGGGGATTCATGCGGCCAGCCGTTCGGCTTCCGGGTGCGCCCACGCGTGGGTGGCCACTGCCCGCAGAAAGGGCCTCGGCTTGGCTCCGGCGGGGGTGGGCGGGAAGCCGTCGGGTTCCTGCGACCTCCGCAGGGCGTCCGCCGCCCGGGCAGGGAAGGGGATGACCACCTCACCGACGGAGACAGCCGCCGCCCGGCGAACACCCTCCGCCCGATGGCCACGCTCCGCCAGGCGAACACCCTCCGCCCGATGGACACCCTCCGCCAGGCGCAGCGCAGCGGGCCCACGCGCAGGCGCGCCATCGGGGCGCCCCGTCCGGGTCTCACCAGGTGATGCTCCCCTAAGCCTGCCGGTCCGACTCGCACGCGACGTGCCGGCCAGGCGCACGGTCTGTGTGACGGGCAGCCGCCGGGTCAACCTCACGCCACGCGAGACGTCAGGCACGCGGCGGGCCCACATCGCCCCGGCCGAGCCGGCAGGCAGCGGACGGGCGTGCATCAGGCCACATGACGCGTTGGAAGGTCGCCTCGTTCCGGCGGTCGCGGAGCGCTCGGCACTGAGCGACGCGCGCGTTCTCGGGGGTGACAGCGGGCGTCTGGTCCAGATGACGGCGGGGAGGGCTCCGCCGGCGCGTTTCGTCCAGATCACCGCGAGCCGTGCATCTCCCGTTCGGCCGCCCCGGGCCACCGGGCCTCGCCCTTCGCCTGGTCGATCCTTCCCGAGCGCCGCGGCTCGCGGGTTACTCGCCCGGCCATCCCGCTCCCAGGTCGTCGCGAGCCGGACACGAACCGGATGAGGCGGCGCACCAACGACCCGACTTCTCCGAACCACCGCGAGGCGGACACGAACCGGATGAGGCGGCACGCCAACGACCCGATTCCTCCGAACCACCGCGAGGCGGACACGAACCGGATGGGGTGGCGCGCCAACGACCCGATTCCTCCGAACCACCGCAAGCCGGACACGAACCGGATGAGGCGGCGCACCAACGACCCGACTTCTCCGAACCACCGCAAGCCGGACACGAACCGGATGAGGCGGCACGCCAACGACCCGATTCCTCCGAACCACCGCGAGGCGGGCCGGGACCGGGCGACGCCACGGTGCCGGGGGCGGCGCATCGCTCGGGGGGCGGCGCCGGGTGCCGTCCGGTCGACCGCTCCCCATCGCCTCGCCTGTCCGTCTTGTCCGGCTCGCCCCTCGGGAGGGGTCGACAGCCGGTCCGGAACGGCCGTGTACCGGAGTGACAGGTGGGGAATGCTCCATCGGGATCCTCCAGCGGCGGGGGTCGGGGATCTCAGGATGGGGAATGACAGGCTTGACGAGCTACGGCGAACCGGATTCTGTGGACGGGTCAGCGACGCTGTGGACAACCGGAGAACGCTCTCTGGCACCCGATCACACTGGGTAACGCTTATGTGGTGATTTGCACCTATTCGCCCCGTCTTTGTTACGGAACATGCCGTTGACGGCATCAGGTCTGCAACACTCTGCTGTGACCCCTTACCTCTTACTGCGAAGTAATGCTTCATTTCTTCGCAAGAGTGGCTTGTTAAGTTTCAACCCCCAAGGAGTATGTCCGTGTCATCTGCACGCAGGGCCGGCAGGTTCCTGGCAGCGGCGACGGGAGCAGCGATCCTGCTGACGGCCTGCGGCGCTACTGACAACGCGCCCGCCGCGGACCCGTCGACCGCGCCCTCCGCCCCGGCCAGCGGCGGCGCGAACGCGTCGACGATCACGCACACGTTCGAGCAGGAGATCAGCTCGTACAACGCCCAGACGGCCGAGGAGTACTCCTCGAAGAACCACATCGTCCTCAACCGGGTCCTGACGGACTTCTGGTACTTCGGCGCGGACGGCTCCGTCCAGCCGGACAAGGACATGGGCACGTATGAGAAGACCTCTGACGACCCGCTGACGGTGAAGTACACCATCAACCCGAACGCGGTCTGGTCTGACGGCAACGCGATCGCCTGTGACGACGTGATGCTCACCTACGCCGTCGCGTCCGGCAAGTTCCCCGAGTTCAGCTACATCAGCACGGACACGTGGGACAAGATCAAGATGCCCGACTGCGCGATCGGCGACAAGGATGTGACGCTCAACTACACCAAGTCGTACGGTGACTGGGCGGCCACCTCCGTCATCCAGCTGCCGGCGCACATCGTCGCGCAGCAGGGCGGGCTCAGCGACCAGGAGATGTTCGACGCCATCAAGGCGGGCGACCACGCCAAGCTCAAGAAGGCCGCCGAGTTCTTCAGCAAGGGCTGGATCTTCAACGGCAAGCTCCCGGACAAGGCGCTCATCCCGTCGTCCGGTCAGTACGTGCTCGACTCCTTCTCGCCCGGCCAGTCGATCACCCTGGCCCGCAACGAGAAGTTCTGGGGCGAGAAGGCCAAGGCCGAGAAGGTCGTCATCCGCTTCATCGCCCAGGACCAGCAGGTCCAGGCGCTGCAGAACGGCGAGACGAACATCATCGAGCCGCAGTCGAACCCGGACGTGCTCGCCCAGGTGCAGGCGCTGCAGGACGTCACCGTCAAAACCGGTGAGCAGTTCCTCTACGACCACCTGGACTTCAACTTCAACAAGGGCCCGTTCAAGGACGCCAAGCTGCGTCAGGCCATCGCGCTCTGCGCTCCGCGTCAGCAGATCGTCGACAACCTGATCAAGCCGCAGAACCCGAACGCCGCCCCGATGAACGTCCGCAACATCGCGCCGTTCCAGCCGGGCTACGCCGAGGCCGTCACCTTCGCGGGTTCCGACAAGTACAACAAGGTCGACATCGAGGGCGCCAAGAAGCTGGTGGCCGACTCGGGCGTCAAGACCCCGATCAAGGTCAACATCGGCTACAACCAGCCGAACCCGCGTCGTACCCAGGTCGTGGAGCTGATCAAGGCCTCCTGTGACCCGGTGGGCTTCGAGATCACCGACACCGGCAGCGAGAAGTTCTTCGACGACGCCGGCGACCTGGCCAACGGCAACTTCGACATCGCCCTGTTCGGTTGGGCCGGTTCGTCGCTGAACAGCGGCTGGACCTCCACCTACAAGACGCCCACGAAGTGCACCCCGTCGGCCAAGGGCAACAACAAGGGCTGCTACTCCAACAAGGAGTACGACAAGCTCGCCGACCAGATCCTCGGCGAGACCGACCAGACCAAGGTCGGCCCGCTGATCCAGCAGGTCGAGAAGATCCTCTGGGACGACCTGGCGACGATCCCGCTGTACTCGCAGCCGGCGCTGTCCGCCTGGAGCTCGAGCCTCCAGAACATTCAGCCCAACCCGAGCCAGGCCTCCATCACCTGGAACATGCACCAGTGGGCTGCCCAGTAGAACGGCCTAGCCGTCACTGACGCGGGGCCGGTCACCAGACCGACCCCGCGTCAGAGCTGTACAACCCAAGTCGTCAACACCATCAGCCCGCCGAAGCCGCGCTCACGAGGCACCGTGGCGGGCCCGGTTTCCGGCCCTGAGCCCGGCCACCCCCCGCTGTGGCCCCGGAAGCCGTCACCTGCAGGAGGTCGGGGAATTGCTTGTATTCATCGCGCGTAGGCTCGCGATCTCGAGTCTGACGCTGCTCGGCGCCACTTTCATCATGTTCTTCCTGGTGGCGCTGTCGGGAGACCCTCTCGCCGACCTGCGCGAGAGCTCAGCGCCAGAGGCTCCCAGGTTGATGGAGGCGCGCATCGCGGCCATGCATCTGAACGAGCCGATCCCCGTCCGTTACCTGTCCTGGCTGGCCGGTATCTTCCAGGGCGACCTGGGCGTCAACAAGGCGGGCACCACGGTCTCCTCGTTGACCGGCGCGGCCATGGAGTCGACGCTCAAGCTGGTGGTCGTGGCCACCGTGCTGGGCGCGGTGATCGGTATCACGATCGGCATCATCTCCGCGCTGCGCCAGTACAGCAGCTTCGATCACGGGATCACTTTCGCAGCCTTCATCTGCTTCTCGCTACCGATTTTCTGGATCGCCACGCTGCTGAAGCAGTTCGTCGCGATCGAGTTCAACAACTGGCTGCGCGACCCCTTCATCCCGCTTCCGGTCATCTTGATCGTCGCGGTGTTCGCCGGCCTGGTGTGGGCCTCGGTCTACAACGGCGACAGGAAGGGCAAGCTGATCGCCTTCGGCATCGGCGTCGCCGTGACCGCCGTGATCCTGTTCGCGCTGTCGGCGAGCCGCTGGTTCGCAGACCCGGGTCTGGGCTTCCCGTTCATCCTGGTCGTGGGCCTGGCCACCGCCGCGGGCGTCTCGGCGCTGATCGCGGGCGTCGACCACCTGCAGCCGATGTACGCCGCGCTGGGCGCCGCGGGCGTCGGCGCGCTGCTCTACTACCCGCTCCAGCCGATGCTGGTCTCCCCCTCGCTCCTGACCCTGCTCGGCCTGTTCGTGGTCGCGGGCCTGGTCAGCGCGGCGATCGGCTGGCAGTTCGGCGGGCTGCTGCGCCGCCAGGCGATCCCGCTGGCGGTCTTCAGCGGCCTGTTCGTCGCCGCGATGATGTTCATGGACCGCCTGCTCGAGGCATGGGACGGCTACGCGCGAGCGCTCAGGGGCCGCCCCGTCGCCACCATCGGCTCCGAGACCCCGAACTTCATCGGCAACTTCTGGCAGAACACCCTCGACTCCGGCATGCACCTGCTGCTGCCCACGCTGGCGCTGATCCTCGTCGGCCTCGCGGGCCACTCCCGCTACAGCCGCGCCAGCATGCTCGAGGTGATGAACCAGGACTACGTCCGTACGGCACGCGCCAAGGGCCTGCCCGAGCGGACGGTCATCATCAAGCACGCCTTCCGCAACGGCATGATCCCGATCACCACGATCCTGGCCCTCGACTTCGCCGGCGTGTTCAGCGGCGCGGTCATCACCGAGGCCGTCTTCGGGTGGAAGGGTATGGGCGCGATGTTCAGCATCGCGCTGAGAGAGGTCGACCCCATGCCGGTCATGGGCTTCTTCCTGATCACCGGCACCTCGATCGTCGTGTGGAACATGCTCGCCGACATCGCCTACGCCTACCTCGACCCGCGGATCAGGCTGTCATGACGGAGAAGACCGAGATGACCATCAAGACGGACGAGACCACGTCCAGCGCCGCGCAGGGCATGACGATCGTCGCCCGTACCCAGGGCCAGCTCGTCAGGCGCAGGTTCTTCCGGCACCGCGGCGCGCTCGTCGGCATGATCCTGTTCGCGATCGTCTTCGTGCTGGCCTTCAGCTCGATCGGTTTCGGCCCGATCCCCGGCTGGTGGCACCAGCCGTGGACGGGTTCGGGCACCGTCGTGGACAGGGGCCGCCCGACGCTCAGCGTCATCCCCGAGTTCCTCGGCGGCTCGGGCGTCCACCTGGGCGAGCACCCCTTCGGCCAGGACAACATCGGCAAGGACTACTTCGCGCTCACCATGCGGGGCGCGCAGATCTCCATCATCGTCGCGCTGACCATCGGCCTGGTCTCCACCGCCGTCGGCACCGTGCTCGGCGCCGCCGCCGGGTTCTTCCGCGGCAAGGTGGAGTCGGTCATCATGCGCTTCACCGACATCATGATCACCATCCCGGTGCTGGTGATCGCCGCGGTGGTCGGCAGCGCGACGGGCAACATGGGCCCCTACTTCATGGCCCTGTTCCTGGGACTCACCACCTGGACCAGTGTCACGCGCCTGGTGCGCGGCGAGTTCCTCTCGCTCCGTGAGAAGGAGTTCGTCGAGGCGGCGAGGGCGATCGGCACCTCCTCCTTCCGGACCATCTTCCGGCACATCCTGCCGAACACGCTGGGCGTGATCATCGTCTCCGCCACGCTGGCCATCTCCTCGGGCATCCTGCTGGAGACCGCCCTGTCCTTCCTCGGCTTCGGTGTCAAGAGCCCTGACACCTCGCTCGGCCTGCTGATCAGCGACTACAAGAGCGCGATGATCACCCGGCCGTGGTTGTTCTGGTGGCCAGGCCTGTTCATCATCGCGATCGCGCTGTCGGTCAACTTCATCGGTGACGGCCTGAGAGACGCCTTCGACCCTCGACAGAACAGGGTGCGCGACTGATGAGCTCCGTACACATCGCCAAGCGCCTGTCCGAGGCGACGCGTCCCGGCACCACCGAGGTGCTCAAGGTCGAGAACCTTCAGGTCAACTTCCCCACCGACGACGGCGTGGTCCAGGCCGTGCGCGGCGTGTCCTACACGGTGCACGAGCGCGAGGTGCTCGGCATCGTCGGCGAGTCGGGCTCGGGCAAGTCGGTCTCCTCGATGGCGGTCATGGGCCTGCTGCCCAAGAGCGCCAGGATCACCGGCAGCATCTCCTACCGCGGCGACGACATGCTCAAGATGTCCGAGCGCAAGCGGCGGAGCCTGCGGGGCAGGAAGATCGCGATGGTCTTCCAGGACCCGATGACGGCGCTCAACCCCGTCCACACCATCGGCGACCAGCTGGCCGAGGCCGTGCTGGCGCACGAGCTCGTGCCGTACAAGCAGGCCCAGGCCCGCGCCAAGGAGATGCTCGACCTGGTCGGCATCCCGCAGGCGGCGGCCAGGCTCAAGTCCTACCCGCACGAGTTCTCCGGCGGCATGCGGCAGCGCGCGATGATCGCCATGGCGATCATCAACAACCCCGACGTCATCATCGCCGACGAGCCGACGACGGCGCTCGACGTGACCGTGCAGGCGCAGATCCTGGAGAAGCTGCTCGAGGTGAAGGACGCGGTCGACGCCGCGGTCGTGCTCATCACGCACGACCTGGGCGTCATCGCGGGCATGGCGCACAGGGTGCTGGTCATGTACGCGGGCAAGCCGGTCGAGATCGGCGACGTCGACACGGTGTTCAACACGCCGCGCATGCCGTACACGGCGGGCCTGCTCGGCTCCATCCCGTCGCTCGAGACCTCGGGCAACAGGCTGCGGCCGATCAAGGGCACCCCGCCGTCCCTGATCAACCTGCCCGTGGGCTGCCCGTTCTCGCCGCGGTGCCCCATGGCCACCCCCGAGTGCACCACCACGGAGCCCTCGCTGGAGGAGACGGACGGCGGCGCGCACTACGCCGCCTGCCACCACTGGCCTCAACTTGCTGAAAAGGCAGATCCGACCGCCATCTTCCGCACGAACAGCGAGACCACGTCATGACCGAGAAACTGCTCGAGGTGACCGACCTCGTCATGAACTTCCCCGTCAGGGGAACCGGCCTCATGCGCCGCGTCGTCGCGCAGGTACAGGCGGTCAGCGGCGTGTCCCTGCACGTCGACAAGGGCGAGACGCTGGGCGTGGTGGGTGAGTCCGGCTGCGGCAAGTCGACGACGGGCCGCGCCATCCTGCAGCTGCACAAGCCGACCGCCGGCTCGGTGAAGTTCGGCGGCAAGGAGCTGACGGGGCTGCCGAACCGGCAGATGCAGGCCGTACGGCAGGACATGCAGATCGTCTTCCAGGACCCCTACGCGTCGCTGAACCCCAAGATGCCGGTCAACGACATCATCGCCGAGCCGCTGAAGGTGCACGGCCGGTGGGACAAGAACGGGCCCAAGCGGGTGGCGGAGCTGCTGTCGCTGGTGGGCCTGTCGCCGGAACACGGCAACCGCTACCCGCACGAGTTCTCCGGCGGTCAGCGGCAGCGCGTCGGCATCGCGCGGGCGCTGGCGCTGGAGCCGAAGCTGCTGATCCTGGACGAGCCGGTGTCGGCGCTGGACGTGTCGGTCCAGGCGGGCGTGGTGAATCTGCTGGAGGACCTGCAGGACTCGCTGGGGCTCGCGTACATGTTCATCGCGCACGACCTGTCGGTGGTGCGGCACATCTCCGACCGGGTGGCGGTGATGTACCTGGGGAAGGTCGTGGAGACCGGGCCCAGGGACGACCTGTACGACCGGCCCGCGCACCCCTACACGCAGGCGCTGCTGTCGGCGGCTCCGACGGCGAACCCGGAGGAGGAGCGGCGCAGGGAGCGGATCATCCTGACGGGTGACGTGCCTTCGCCGATGGACCCGCCCAGCGGGTGCCGGTTCAGGACGCGGTGCTGGAAGGCGCAGGAGATCTGCGCGACCGAGGAGCCGGCGCTGGTGGACCGTGGGAACGGGCATCCGGTGGCGTGCCACTTCGCTGAGGTGAACACCAAGGTCGTCTGACCCTTTGTCGGCAGGCCCCCGCTCTGGTGGGCGGGGGCCTGTCCGCTGTCCGGGGCCTGTCCGGGACCGCGGAAGCGGGGCCGCGGGAACAGGGGCGCGGGAACAGGAGACGCGGGAATGGGAAGGCCCCCGCCGGAAGGAGACAGCGGGGGCCCTGGTAGGCGGGGTTACTGGGTGAAGCCGATCGACGACCAGTCCTTGGTCGCGAAGCCGAACGCCCCGTAGTTCGCCACGGTCTTCTTCGCCGCGAAGATGCTGGGCCGCTGGTACAGCGGGATCGTGTGCACCTCGTCCCAGATCAGCTTGTCGGCCTGGTTGCCGTACTCGATGTACTTGGCGGGGTCCATCTCCCCTGCCGCCTTCTCGATCAGCGTGTCCAGTTCCGCCGACCCGATGCGCGGGAAGTTGCTGCCGAAGTTGTCCTTGCCGGTGGGCTGCTTGTAGATCTGCGGCAGCGCCCCGTTCGGGAAGGGCGTGCCGAGCCACGAGAACGGCACCAGGTCGAAGTTGCCGGGGATGATGTAGTCGTCGAAGAACTTGTCGTCGGGAACCGGCTCGACCTTGATCTTGACGCCGACGTCCTTGAGCATCGCCTGGGTCAGCTCGCCCTCCTGCTTGGCCAGCGGGTAGGCGGCCGGGACGATGAAGCGCAGCTCGAGCTCCTTGCCGTCCTTCTTGCGGTACTCGCCCTCCATCTTCCAGCCGGCCGCGTCGAGCAGCTGCTTGGCCTTCTCGGGGTTGTACGTGCCGAGCTCGCCGGAGTTGTCGACGTAACCCTTGTGGGTGTTCATGTACAGGTGGTTGTTGAGCACCTGCACGGGCCAGTCGAGGTCCTTGAGGTCGGACTGGGTGATGGCCTCGCGGTTGATGCCGAGCTGGACGGCCTGCCGGACCGACTTGTCGGTGAGGTTGGGCGCGGAGCCGTTGACGGTGATGTGGCGCCAGTTGGGGGCCGCGGCCTTGCGGATGTCGACGTTCGGGACGTCCTTGGCGCGCTTGAGGTCGGCGGCGATGGGGTTGACCTCCATCACGTCGAGCTCGCCGTTGGCGAAGGCGTTGACGGTGGCGCCGGAGTCGAGGGCGCGGAAGATGACCTTGTCGAGCTTGGCCTTGCGACCCCACCAGTTGTCGTCACGCACGAGGGTGACGGTCTTGCCGGTCTGGTCGAGCGAGTCGACCTTGAACGGGCCCGCCGTCACGGGGATCTTGTCGATCCAGCCCTTGTTGAACGCGGCGGGGTCGGAGTTGGTGGCCGCGGGAAGGAGCGGGGAGAACATGCCCTTCCAGTCGGGGTACTGCTTGGAGAAGGTGACGACGACGTCGTAGTCGGTCGCGCCCTTCTCCACCGAGGAGACGCGGTCGTAGCCGTCGGTGGAGCTGACCTGATACTTCTTCTCGGTGCCGTTGAGCGCCTTCCACTGGGCGACGAAGTCCTTGTAGGTGATCGGCTCGCCGTCGGACCACTTGGCCTTGTCGTTGAGCTTGTAGGTGACGACCTGCTTGTCGCCCTTCAGCTCCATCTTCCACTCGGTGACGTAGTCGGGGTTGTTGACCAGCTCGGCCTTGTCGTCAGCCTTGCCCATGCTGGGCATGCTGGCGTCGTAGACGTCGGAGACGGTCGCGTGGGTGCCGTTCACCTGGTTGTAGTTCCACTGCTGCTGCCACTGGGTCAGCGCGAGGGTGATGGTCCCGCCGTCCTTGACCTGCTCGTAGGCGACAGGGTTGATGGAGCTGCCGGGCAGCGCGGCGGCCTGCTCCTGTGCCTGCTTGACCGCCTCCTTCGAACCTGTGGCGGGCTTGTCGGCGCCGCCACCGCAGGCGGCGAGGGCGAGAGCCAGCAGCGCCGCGCCAGCGGCGGCCTTGTAGCCAGCGACCTTCACGAGTTCCTCACTTCGGGATAGTGGCAGGCGGCGCCGTGATCGTCGGCGTGCGCGAGCCGTACAACAGGGGGTTCATCGGACACACACCGCGCGCGCTCGGGCTCGGGGAGCAGGGCGCGCTTGGGGCAGCGGGTGTGGAAGCGGCAGCCGGTCGGGGGCTGCGCGGGGCTGGGCAGGTCGCCTTCGAGGATGATCCTCTTGCGCGATCGCTCCAGCGCGGGGTCGGGTAGCGGGATGGCCGACATGAGCGCCCTGGTGTAGGGGTGGGCGGGCGTGCCGTACACCTCGGTGACGGTGCCGATCTCTACGATCTTGCCGAGGTACATGACCGCGACGCGGTCGGCCAGGTGGCGGACGACGGACAGGTCGTGGGCCACGAACAGGTAGGACAGGCCGAGCCTGGCCTTGAGGTCCTCCAGCAGGTTGATGACGCCGGCCTGGATGGACACGTCGAGCGCGGAGACGGGCTCGTCGAGGACGATCAGTTTGGGCTCCAGGGCCAGCGCGCGGGCGATGCCGATGCGCTGGCGCTGCCCGCCGGAGAAGTGCTGCGGGTAGCGCTCGGCGTAGGACGGGTCGAGGCCGACGAGGTCGAGCAGCTCGGCCACGCGCTTGCCGATGTCCTTGTGGCCGTGGGCGCGCAGCGGTTCGGCGAGGATGTCGCCGACCGGCATGCGCGGGTCGAGCGCGGCCATCGGGTCCTGGAAGACGATCTGCAGGTCGCGGCGGAGCGTCCTGCGCTCGCTCTTGGTCAGCGCGGCGCTGTCCTTGCCGAAGACCACGACCTTGCCGCCCTGGGCGGCCTCCAGCTGCATGATCTGCTGGAGGGTGGTGGTCTTGCCGCAGCCTGACTCGCCGACCAGGGCGAGGGTCTCGCCCGAGGCGATGTCGAGGCTGATGCCGTCGACCGCGTGCACGGTGCCGACGCGGCGCTTGAAGACGGCGCCCTTCATCAGCGGGTAGTGCCTGACGAGGTCGTCGAGTTCGAGCACCTTGTCGCGCAGGCCGCGTGGCGTCCGCAGGGCGGCGGGCTCGTCGACGGCCTCGGGTGCGGGGAAGACGTCGGCGCCCCTGAGCTTCTTCAGCTCGATCTCATGGGAGCGGATGCAGGCGACCTTGCGCTCGCCGACCTGGACGAGATCGGGCTCGGCGTCGTCGCACGCGGCCACCTTGAGCGGGCAGCGGGGCGCGAAGGGGCAGCCGGGCGGCAGCGCGGCGGGCGAGGGCGGCGTGCCCACGATCGGCACCAGACGCTGGTTGTCCTGGTCCAGCCGGGGAATGGAGGCGAGCAACCCCATCGTGTACGGCATGCGAGGCTCGTAGTAGATCTCTTCGACGGTGCCCTGCTCGACCGGCTTGCCGGCGTACATCACCAGCACCCTGTCGGCGAGCCCCGCGACCACCCCCAGGTCGTGGGTGATCATGACGATACCGGCGCCGGTCTCCTTCTGCGCGGCCTTCAGCACTTCGAGGACCTGGGCCTGGATGGTGACGTCGAGCGCGGTCGTGGGTTCGTCGCAGATCAGCACGTCGGGGTCGTTGGCGATGGCCATCGCGATCATCGCGCGCTGCCGCATGCCGCCGGAGAACTCGTGGGGGAAGGCCTTGGCTCGCACGTCGGGGTGCGGGATGCCGACGAGGTCGAGCAGTTCGACGGCCTGCTTGGCGGCCCGCTCCTTGGTGACCTTCTGGTGGACGCGGACCGCCTCGGCGATCTGGTCGCCGATGGTGTAGACGGGCGTGAAGGCCGACAGCGGGTCCTGGAAGATCATGCTGATCGACTTGCCGCGGCGCTTGAGGATCTCCTGCTCGCGCATGCCGAGCAGCTCGTGGCCGTGCAGTTTGACCGAGCCGCTCACCTGGGCGCCGGGGGGCAGCAGGCCCATGACGGCCAGCGACGTCACGGACTTGCCGGAGCCGGACTCGCCGACGATGCCGAGCACCTCTCCCCTGCCGACCTGGTAGGAGACGCCTCTGACGGCTTGGACGCCGCCGCGGAAGGTCACGTTGAGGTCGGTCACCTCGAGGATCGTCATGAGTGGCTCCCCGGGTCGAGGGCGTCGCGCAGTCCGTCGCCGATGAGGTTGATGCACAGGACGAGCAGGATGAGCAGGCCGGCGGGGAACAGGAACAGCCACGGGTAGCTGATCGCCTCGCTGCCGCCCGCGGCGGAGATGAGCGTGCCGAGTGAGACGTCCGGCGGCTGCACGCCGAACCCGAAGTAGGACAGCGCGGTCTCGCCGATGATGGCGCCGCTGACGTTCATGGTGGCGTCGATGATGAGCAGCGACGACAGGTTGGGCACGATGTGCCGGAAGATGATCTTCCAGTCGCTGATGCCCATGTAGCGGGCGGCCAGGACGTACTCCCGCTCGCGCAGGGAGAGTGTCATGCTCCTGACCACCCTGGAGGTGATCATCCAGGAGAAGGCCGCGAGCAGCACAACGAACCACAGCCAGGTGGCGCCCTTCAGCCGCGGCGACAGGACCGCGATGATCAGGAAGCTGGGCAGCACCAGCAGCAGGTCGGCGCCCCACATCAGGGCCTTGTCCAGCCAGCCGCCGAAGTAGCCGGCGAACGCGCCGACGACGGCGGCCACGCCGGTGGAGATGAGCGCGACGAGGAAGCCGATGAGGATCGACTTCTGCATGGCGCGCAGCGTCACCGCGAACACGTCCTGGCCGATCTGGGTGGTTCCCCACCAGTGGTCGGCGCCGGGCGGGGTCCTGAAGGCGGTGAAGTCCTTGTCCTCGAACCCGTACGGCGAGACCAGCGGCCCGAGGTAGGCCAGCACGAGCAGCAGGATGACTCCCGCCAGGCCGAAGATGACCTGCGGTTTGGCGATGACCCTGCGCAGGACGACCTTGGAACGCATCTCTAGCTCACCCGCACTCTCGGGTCGAGCGCCGCGACGAGCAGGTCGGACAGCAGTCCCGCGACCAGGACGCAGACGGCGGCGAACAGGGCGACGGCGGCGACGGAGTTGGTGTCGTTGTGCTGGATCGACTCCACCAGCCACGCGCCCATGCCGTGCCAGCCGAAGATCTTCTCGGTGAAGGTGGCGCCGGTCAGCATGGTGCCGAAGGCGAAGGCGAAGTAGGTCGCCGCGGGGATGAGCGCGGTGCGCAGGGCGTGCTTGTAGAGCGCGGTCCTGCGGGACAGTCCCTTGGCCTGTGCCGTACGGACGAAGTCCTGGCCGAGCACGTCGAGCATCATGTTGCGCTGGATGCGGCTGTAGAAGGCGATCTGGCCCAGGCACAGCGACAGTGTCGGCAGGATCAGGTGGTTGAGCCTGTTGAGGAGCTGGTCGGTGCCGCTGAGCGCGGGGTTGTACTCGCCGGTGTACTCGATGAGCGTGTGCCCGAGCGCGGTGTTGATCCCCGTGGCGCCCATCGTCAGCAGGGTGGCCAGGACGAAGACGGGCACGGCCATGATGACGAACGAGGCGACGCCTATCGCCCTGTCGCTGAAGCGGTACTGCCTGATCGCGGCGAACGCGCCGACGGCGACGCCGAGGGCGGAGCCGAGGATGGTGCCGATCAGCAGCAGGCGGAGGCTGACGCCGATCCGCCGGACCATCTGGTCGTTGACCGAGCCGCCGTCCCATGTCTTGCCGAAGTCGCCTTTGACCAGGCCGGACACCCAGGTGCCGTACCGCTCGAGCAGGGGCGTCTTGTCGTTGAGGTTGTACTCGTTCAGCGTGCTGTCGACGACCCCTGCGGGGATGGGCGGCTGGCGTCCCTCGTAGTTGGCACGAGGGTTGAGGCTGCTGGCCGCCAGCAGGTACGCGAGGCTCGCGGCGATGGCGACCAGGATGACGCTCGACAGCAGCCTGCGCAGCAGGTACTTGCCCATTGCCCTCCGTTCGGACGAACGGGGGCCGTGCAGCCTGAGCTCCAGGGTCGCCCCCGCGACGAGAAGGCCGTGACCATCCCTTGACAGGGACTTGACGGCTCGTCGCAGGTTATCGGGCTGTCCGTATTACGGATTCACATCGGACCGATAGATCACGAGGGTCTGCCCGGGGACCGTGAGCCCGCCACGAGCAGCGAAAACACCCTCCTCAGAGGACAGCAGAACGGACCCCACCGACATGGGCAACGTCACAGGATCCGGACAAAAATTTACCATGACGCTCAGTGACGAACGCTTGACCATCAGCCATTTGGCCTGCTCGTCGTACTCGGCCTCGACCCGATCCAGGCGGGGGTCGGTCAGCTCCGGCAGCGCCTTGCGCAACGCGATCAGGTCGCGGTACCAGCACAGCACCGACCAGTGCTCCTCCTCCTTGATCTCGCTCCAGTCGAGCTTGCTGCGCTGGAAGGTGTCCTCGGCCGAGGGATCGGGCGCCACCCATTCGTAGCCGAACCCCTCGAACTCGCGGGCCCTGCGCTCGCCCTCTCCCTCGCGGAGCGCGGGCTCGACGTGGTCGGTGAAGAACAGGAACGGCGTGCGGGCCCCCCACTCCTCACCCATGAACAGCATGGGCGTGAAGGGCGAGGTGAGCAGCAGTCCGGCGCCCAGCTTGAGCGCGGTCGCGGTCAGGCGGTCGCCCGCGGGCCGGTTGCCGATCTGGTCGTGGTTCTGCAGGCAGCACACCAGCCGGTAGCCGGGCACGCCGGCCAGCGGTGCGCCGTGCGAGCGCCCGCGGAAGCTCGAGTAGCCGCCGTCATGGACGAACCCGGACGTCATGGCCTTCGCGAGGGACCGCATCGAGGCGAAGTCCTCGTAGTAGCCATGCCGTTCGCCCGACACCGCGGTGTGCAGCGCGTGGTGGACGTCATCGTTCCACTGGGCGGTCATGCCGAGACCGCCCGCCTCCAGCGGCGTGATCATGCGCGGGTCGTTGAGGTCGGACTCGGCGATCAGCGTCAGCGGCCTGCCCACGGAGCAGGCCAGCGCGTCCACCTCCTGGGCCAGTTCGGCCAGCAGGTGGGTGGCCCGCCTGTCGTGCAGGGCGTGGACGGCGTCGAGCCGCAGCCCGTCGATGTGGAAGTCGCGCAGCCACTGCAGCGCGTTGTCGACGAAGTAGCGCCTCACCTCGTCGGAGCCGGGGCCGTCGAGGTTGACCGCCTCGCCCCAGAAGCTGCCGCTGTAGCCGGCGAAGTAGGGGCCGAAGGGATGCAGGAAGTTGCCCGAGGGGCCGAGATGGTTGTAGACGACGTCGAGCAGCACGCCGAGGCCCGCCCGGTGGCAGCCGTCGACGAACTCCTTCAGCCCGTCGGGTCCCCCGTAGGTCTCGTTCACGGCGTAGAGGTCGACCCCGTCGTAGCCCCAGTTGCGCCCGCCGGGCACGGGAGCGACCGGCATGACCTCCACGAAGTCGACGCCGAGCTCGACGAGGTGGTCCAGCCGTTCGAGCGCGGCCGTGAACGTGCCCTCGGTCGTGAAGGTGCCGATGTGGAGCTCGTAGATGACCGAGCCGCGCAGGTCGCGGCCCTTCCATTCGTGATCGCTCCAGGTGAAGCGGGCGTGGTCGTAGACCCTGCTCGGCCCGAAGATGCCCTCGGGCTGCCTGCGGGAGCGCGGGTCGGGGTAGGGCCCCGCACCGTCGACGAGGTAGCGGTAGTCGGTGCCGTGCCCGGCCGCCGGCACGTCCACCGACCACCATCCGCTCGACGAGTCCGGCCGCAGCGGCTGCCGCCCGCCCATGGTCTCGATCTCGACAGAGGTCGCCTGCGGTGCCCACACCTCAAAGATCATGTCTCTCCAGGAGTGCGACGGGATAGCGGCTGAGCAGGTGGCCGACAGGAGTGCGGCCGGTGTACAGCTGGCGGGTGAGCAGGTCGCGCCAGCGCCCCTGGGGCAGCGTGATCGAGGTCGCGCCCCAGCCGCCGCGCCTGGCCAGCCGTACGGGCAGGCGGGTCGCGACCGCGACGGCGCGTCCCCTGCCGAAGACGACCGCGTGCCCGGCGGCCTCCCCTGACGCGGCCATCGGCTCGTACGGCGCGGCAGGCCCGAGCCTTCGACGCAGGCGCAGTGCCTGGGTGGTGACCAGCAGCTTGGCCGCGTCCCACGCCGACTCGGCGGCGCACGGGAAGGTGACGGGCCGCCGGTTGTCGGGGTCGACGAGGGAGAAGTCGGTGCGCTCGTTGCCCTGGTAGACGTCGGGCACGCCCGGCATCATGAGCTGCACCAGCTTCTGGCCTAGCGAGTTGGCGACGGCGTAGCGGTCGACCTGCGCGGTGAAGTCGCCGATCGGCAGTTCGACCGCCTTGCGGGCGAAGGCGCGCAGCCCCTCCTCGTACGCGGGGTCGGGGGCGATCCACGAGGTGGCGGTCTTGGCCTCGCGGGCGGCCTTGAGCAGGTAGTCGGTGAACCTGTCGGCCGAGATCGGCCAGGCGGCCATCAGGGTCTGCCACGCCAGGTAGTCGAGGCCGGGGTCGAAGGCGAGCTGTCCCGCCCAGCCGTCCACGGCCCGCTCCCACTCCGTGGGCAGCTCCGACAGCACCTGAAGGCGGGCGCGGACGTCCTCGGAGCGCTTGGTGTCGTGCGTGGACAGCGTGGTCATCGTGAAGGGCCGCATCTGCCCGCAGTAGGCGTGGAAGTCCTCGACGGACGTCCCGAAGTGGTCCGGCTCGCCGCCCACCTCGTTCAGGCAGGCCAGCGGGAACCACCTGTAGAGCGCGGTGTCCTCCACGCCCTTGGCCATGACGGGGCCGCAGGTCTGCTGGAAGCGGACGATCGCCTCCGGCGTGCCCTCCAGGACCGCTCGGGCGGTCTCGGGGTCGGGCGCGGCGGCTTCCACGATCTGCCTGGCCGGCGGCTCGACCGGCTCGCCTGGGGTGACGTAGGCCCGGTAGACCGGCATGGCGACCAGCAGCTCGGTGAGGTCGGCCGGAGACACGCCGGTGACGCGGGACAGCCGGTCCACCTCGCCGCCGAAGAACAGCTCGACGACCTCGCGCTTGGCGCGCGTCATCACGCTCGGGTAGTGGGCGTCCTGCCCGGTCATGCGGGTGAACAGCTCGACCAGCGGCGCCTTGCCCTCGGGGTCGACGAACAGGCCGTTGACGCGGTTGAGCACGTCGTAGCCGGTGGTGCCGTCGCAGGCCCAGTCCTCGGGCAGCCGCTCGTCGCCGATGAGGATCTTCTCGACGACCGTCCACACCCCGCCGGTCCTGGCGCGCAGCTTGTCCAGGTAGTCGCGCGGGTCGGCGAGCCCGTCGGGATGGTCGATCCGCAGGCCCTCCACGAGACCCTCGTCGAGCAGCCAGAAGATCACCTCGTGCGTGGCGAACAGGACGGAGGGCTCCTCCACGCGCAGCCCGATCAGCGAGGAGACGTCGAAGAAGCGCCGGTAGCCCGGCCCCTCTCGCCAGTCGATGATGTGGTAGTACTCCGACGCGGGCAGGTCCTCGGCGAAGGAGTGCACCGCCACCCTGCCATCGCGCCACTCGATGTCGAACCAGTGCGCGTAAGGCGAGTCCAGGCCCTCGCTGAGCACGGACCTGAACTGCTCGTTGGCCGTGTTCATGTGGTTGGGCACGATGTCGATCACGATGGCCAGGTCGTGGGAGGCCAGCACCTCCGCCATCTCGCGGAACCCCTTGGCCCCGCCGAACTCCTCCCTGATCCTGGAGTGGTCGATGACGTCGTAGCCGTGCAGCGAATCGGGCACCGCCTGCAGGACGGGTGACAGGTAGACGTGGCTGACGCCCAGGTCGCGCAGGTAGGGCGCGATGCCGGCGACCTCGGCGAAACCGAAGCCGGGTGTCAGCTGGACGCGGTAGGTCGAGACGGGTCTAGACACCGCGCAACACCCTCATCGAGCGTCCCGGCACCTGCAACCGCTCCCCTGCTCTCTTGACCCTGGTGTCGAGCATGATCGGCATCGCGGTGTCGATCTCGGTCAGCCACATCTCGCCGTAGTCCTTCGGGATCGTGAACCTGATGGTGTCGTGGTGGGCGTTGAACAGCACGAGAAAGGAGTCGTCGACGATGGGCCTGCCCCTCCTGTCCGGTTCGGTGATCGCCTTGCCGTTGAGGTAGACGGCCAGCGACTTGGCGTAGCCCACGTTCCAGTCGGCGACGGTCATCTCCTCGCCCGAGGGGGTGAGCCATGCCATGTCGTAGTTGAAGCGCCTGCGGCGGAAGACGGGGTGCTCGCGACGCAGCTTGGCCAGCCGCTGCGTGAACTCCAGCAGCAGCCACTTGTTGCGCACGTCGGACCAGTCGACCCAGGTCAGCTCGTTGTCCTGGCAGTAGCCGTTGTTGTTGCCCTGCTGGGTGCGGCCGAGTTCGTCGCCGTGGGAGAGCATGGGCACGCCCTGCGACAGGAAGAGCGTGGTCAGGAAGTTGCGTTTCTGCTGCTCCCGCAGCGCCTCCGTTCCCGCGTCCCACGAGCGGTTGTCGTCGGTGCCGTCCCTGTTGTCCTCGCCGTTGGCCTCGTTGTGTTTCTCGTTGTAGGAGACCAGGTCGTGCAGGGTGAAGCCGTCGTGGCAGGTCACGAAGTTGACGGAGGCGACGGGGCGGCGGCTGTCGCTCTGGTAGAGGTCGCCCGAGCCGGTGAAGCGGGAGCCGAACTCGGGCAGCGTGGCCGGTTCGCCACGCCAGAGGTCCCTGATCGTGTCGCGGTACTTGCCGTTCCACTCGGTCCACCTGGCGGGGAAGTTGCCGACCTGGTAACCGCCGGGGCCGACGTCCCACGGCTCGGCGATCAGCTTGACCTGCGACAGCACGGGGTCCTGCTGCACCAGGTCGAAGAAGGCCGACAGCCGGTCGACCTCGTGCAGCTCGCGAGCCAGGGTGGCGGCCAGGTCGAAGCGGAAGCCGTCGACGTGCATCTCCATGACCCAGTAGCGCAGCGAGTCCATGATCATCTGGAGGACCTGGGGGCTGCGCATGAACAGGCTGTTGCCGGTGCCCGTGGTGTCCATGTAGTGCTGGGGGTCGCCGTCGACCAGGCGGTAGTAGGTCGGGTTGTCGATGCCCTTCAGGCCCAGCGTCGGCCCCAGGTGGTTGCCCTCGGCGGTGTGGTTGTAGACGACGTCGAGGATGACCTCGATGCCCGCCTCGTGCAGGTTCCTGACCATCGCCTTGAACTCCAGCACCTGCCCGCCTCGCTGCCCCTGGCTGGAGTAGCGGTTGTGCGGGGCGAAGTAGCCGCTGGTGTTGTAGCCCCAGTAGTTGGTCAGCCCCTTCTCCTCCAGGTGCTGGTCGGTGACGAACTGGTGGACGGGCATCAGCTCCAGCGCGGTCACGCCGAGCTTGGTGAGGTGGTCGATGATCTCCGGGTGGCCGAGCGCGGCGTAGCTGCCGCGAATGCGCTCAGGGATCTTGGGGTTGGCGATCGTCAGCCCGCGCACGTGCGCCTCGTAGATCACCGTGTCGTGGTACGGCGTGGCGGGCGGCCTGTCGTGCCCCCAGCCGAAGAACGGGTTGATGACGATCGAGCGCGGCATGAAGGGGGCGGAGTCCTCGAGGTTGGGCATGTCGCCGTCGTAGAGCGCCTTGTTCCAGGTGACGCCGCCCTCGATCGCCTTGGCGTACGGGTCGAGCAGGAGCTTGTGGGGGTTGCAGCGAAGGCCGCGCGCGGGGTCGTAGGGTCCGTGCACGCGGTAGCCGTACCGCTGGCCGGGACCTACGCCGGGCAGGTAGCCGTGCCAGATGAACCCCTCGCATTCGGTGAAGGGGACCCTGGACTCCTTGCCGTCCTCGTCGAACAGGCAGAGCTCGACGCGATCCGCCGCCTCGGTGAACAGCGCGAAGTTGGTGCCCGCGCCGTCGTAGGTGGCACCGAGAGGATACGGGTCTCCCGGCCAGATCTCGATCATCGAGGCTCCCCTTACGCTCTGGCCCCCATGTTCGCCCAGGAGGCAGCGGCTGCCTAGATGCCCGCTCAGAAGCCACCGATAACCCCGCGCCCGTCATCGATCGGGTTCGGGCCGCTGCCTGCCCGAACCCAGGCAGGTGTGGCACGCGCCCTTTCTGGTGACTCCTTCCCCGCCGCAGCCGCCGCACGTGACCATGGAGGCGAAGCCGGAGTGGCGGTAGACGTGGACCAGCGGCTGGGGCTTGACCACCGTCCATCCCTGCGCCTCGGCCCTCCTGTCCCACCGGGCGAACGTCCAGATGTCGAGCAGTTCGAACAGGTTCCTGAACGGCGAGGTCATCGCCGCCCTGAGGTTCAGATCGCTGATCTCCATCGGGCACTCCGTTCTTTGTCACGGATTTACCCGCTTTGGCAATTGCCAAAGGAATATGCCGGTGACGTTTACCTATCTCACGTGCCTCCGGCAATCTTCCTCGGGAGGTACGATCACCGCATGGAGAGCGCCAACTCCACCCTCCGCCAGCGGCAGCTGGCCAAGCGCCTGCGGGAGCTGCGCCAGGAGTCGGGGTTGAGCATCGCCGACGTCGCCGAGCGCCTGCTCTGCTCCCCTGCGAAGATCAGCAGGCTGGAGACCGCGCGCCGCAGGGCGAGCCTGCGGGACGTGCGCGACCTGTGCGCCATGTACGGCCTGACCGACGCCGGCGAGGTCGAGCGGCTCATGGTCCTGGCCAGGGAGTCCAGGCAGGACGAGTGGTGGCTGAAGGCCGAGGACGTCGACTTCCGCCCGCTGGTCGGGCTGGAGAGCGAGGCCGTCGCGATCTCCGAGTACGAGACGACGACCGTCCCCGGCCTGCTGCAGACCCCCGACTACACGCGCGCCGTCATCCGCGGCTACCTTCCGCTCATCGATCCCGAGGTGCTGGAGGAGCGCCTTCGGGTCAGGATGAAGCGCCAGGAGATCCTGTCGAAGGCCCAGGCCCCCCGCTACTGGGTGCTGCTCGACGAGTCGGCCCTGCACCGCCACGTGGGCGGGCGCGAGGTCATGCGCGGACAGCTGGTCCGGCTGAGAGAGCGGGCCGACCTGCCCAACCTCACGGTCCAGGTGATCCCGTACAGCGCGGGCGCGCACATGGGATTCGACGCCGCCTTCAGGCTCATGGAGTTCGCCAACGACACCGAGATCCGCGACACCGTCTACATGGAGACGCTCGCCGGCACCTTCTACATCGAGAAGCCCGCCCAGCTCGACCGGTTCCGGGAGGTCCTCAACTATCTGCGCGCCGTGGCACTGAGCCCTCAGGACTCCGCCATCCGGATAGAGGATGGCATTCGGTACTTCACTCCATGAATTAGGGCCGGAAATTACCTTCGGCAAGTGCCAGAGCGAGTTACGATTCGGGAACCACACCGCGCACCTGGCAGGTGACGACGGATGGTTCACCCGTCCCACTTCGAGTCTCCAGGAGAGACAAGATGACGTCACCGCGCCAGGCCGAGCCCCGGTGGAAGTCCTCCCCGCACTGCAACAACGGCAGTTGCGTCGAGGTCGCCGCGTTGCCCGGGGCGCAGATAGGCGTGCGCGACAACAAGCAGGCCGACGGCCCTGTCCTGCGGTTCTCCGCACAGGAATGGCACGAGTTCGTCATTCGCGTCAAGCGCGACTGAGCGCCACACGTGCGTCTCTCGCGCCCTTCGCGAGATACCTCCGGGTTACGATTGCCCTGCGCACGACATCCTGCAGGCAACCGCTGAGAGGTAGCGCATGAGCTCCCCCCAGAATCTGTCCTGGCATTCCTGCAACAACGGTCAATGCGTTCAGGTGGCCAAGCACGCCGACAGGGTCCTCATTCGCGACGGCAAGGATGCCGACGGGGCCGTTCTGCGATTCTCGCTCCAGGAGTGGGAGAGCTTCCGCGACGCCGTGAAACAGGGCCGTTTCGACGGCATCTAGGTTTGCGTCGCTCCCCCATGGCAATGTGCGTCCGCCATGGGTGGATTCAAGAAGTTCTTACTGCGGGGCAACATCGTCGAGCTCGCCGTCGCCGTCATCGTCGGCGCGACGTTCAGCGGGCTCGTGCAGGCGCTGGTCGCCGACCTCGTCACGCCGTTGATCGGGGCCGTCACCGGCGGCAGGGAACCCGACTTCGCGCAGTACTCCTTCACCGTCAACGGCAGCGAGTTCAAGTACGGCGACTTCCTCAACCACCTGATCAGCTTCCTGATCATCGCGGCGGTGGTCTACTGGCTGATCGTGATGCCGATGACCAGGCTGATCGGCCTGTTCGAGGGCGACAAGGCGGCCACGGTGAAGCAGTGCCCCGAATGCCTCAGCGAGATCCCCGCCGAGGCCAGGCGGTGCGCGCACTGCACGGTCGAGCTCGTCCCCGACTCCGAGAAGCCCCAGGTCTGAGCCGGCCGGGCGGGCCCTGCAAGATAGGGGCATGAGCGTGGAGTTGATGGTCTGGCGCGAGAGCGAGCCGATCACCAGGGAGCAGGCCGCGGCCGCCTACCGGGCGGCCCGTGCCGACCGTCCCGCCGAGTCCGAGGTGGCCGAGGTCGCGGCCCTGGTCAAGGAGTTGCCGGGCCACGCCGTCTCCTATCCGGGACACGCGTTGATCACCATGGCGCCCGAGGAGCTCGACGAGGTGTCCAACGCCGCGTTCGCCCTGGCCAGGCAGCACGGCCTGGTCTGCTACGACCCCCAGCGCGACCTCGTGCACAACCTGTCGCCGCTCGGCGTCGACCCCGCGACCCAGCTGCACACCGGCGACGGCATGATGGTCGTCAACCCCGACCTGGGGCTCGTGCGTGACGTGCTCGGCACGCTGTCCCCGCAGAACCCCTTCGCCGTCCTGGTGACCTTCGGCCACCACTTCATCCAGGTCTCGCCGGGTTACGAGCTGGAGTACAAGGAGGGCACGCTCCGCACGACGCTCGTGACCCGCCTGGAAGAGGTGCGGCGGGCCTTCGACGAGTACGCCAGGGGCGAGCGCGGCTTCCTCGACCGCTTCGAGTGGACCTCCGACTAGGCCGACGGATCGAGGTTGCCGCCCGACAGGATGGCCACCGTACGGCCGGGTGCCGTCCTGCCCGCCAGGTAGGCCGCGGTCGCGACCGCCCCGCTCGGCTCGGCCACCAGCCGCGCGCGGGCGGCCAGATAGCGCATCGCGTCGCGGATCTCGTCCTCCGTGACGGTCACGATGGCGTCCACCCGCGCCCTGACGTGCGCGAACGTCAGCTCGGACAGGTCCGCGCGAAGCCCGTCGGCGATGGTGCGAAAGGTCCGCTCCGGCTCCCACGTGACGCGCCGCCCCGCGGCCACGCTCTCCGCCGCGTCGGCGGCGAGCTCGGGTTCGACGCCGATCACCCGCACGGAGGGGTCGAGGGCCTTGACCGCCGACGCGATCCCCGAGATCAGGCCGCCCCCGCTCACCGGGACGAGGACGACCTCGACGCCGGGCAGGTCCGCCATGACCTCCAGCCCGATGGTGCCCTGGCCCGCGATGACCGCCGGATGGTCGTACGGCGGGACCAGCGTCAGCCCGCGCTCGGCGGCGAGCTTCTCCGCCGCGACCACCCGCTGTGCCGGGGGGACGACGACCAGCTCGGCTCCCCACGCCCTGATCGCGTCGGTCTTGACCTCCGGGGCGCCCTCGGGGACGACCACGACGCACGGGATGCCCTTGAGCCGGGCGGCGTAGGCGAGGGCCTGCCCGTGGTTGCCGGAGGAGTGGGTGACCACGCCCTGGGGGTCGAGGACGGCGACCGCGTTGGTCGCTCCCCGGATCTTGAAGGAGCCCACGCGCTGGAGGCTCTCCGGCTTGACCCAGAGGTCGTCGGCCTGGATGAGCGGGGTGCGCAGCACATGGGGCGCGACGCGGTCGGCGGCGGCTCGGATGTCATCGATCGAGACGAGCTCCATGAGCCCATTGTCCTCGCCGCGCGCGCCAGGGGACGCCCGGCGACGGCGGCGAGATCACGCGGTCGTTCGCCGCGACCGGCCGGTTCCGGTAAGACAGGAGTCCATGAGCCTCTATCCAGCCATTGAGCCCTACGACTCCGGAATGCTCGACGTCGGCCACGGCGACGAGATCTACTGGGAGGTCTGCGGCAATCCCGAAGGCAAGCCCGCGGTCATGCTCCACGGCGGGCCCGGCAGCGGCTGCTCGGCCAAGCACCGCCGCCAGTGGGACCCCGAGGCGTACCGGATCGTGCTGTTCGACCAGCGCAACTGCGGCCGCAGCAGGCCGCACGCGAGCGACCCCGGCGTGTCACTGGCGGCCAACACCACCTGGAACCTCGTGCGCGACATCGAACGGCTGCGCGAGCATCTCGGGATCGATGTCTGGCAGGTGTTCGGCGGGTCGTGGGGCAGCGCGCTCGCGCTCGCCTACGCGCAGACCCACCCCGACAGGGTGAGCGAGCTGATCCTGCGCGGCATCTTCACGCTCAGGGAGCACGAGCTGCGCTGGTTCTACCAGGAGGGCGCGTCGTTCCTCTTCCCCGACCTGTGGGAGTCGTACCTGGCGCCCATTCCCGAGGAGGAGCGTGGCGACCTGATCGCCGCGTTCTCGCGGCGGCTCGGCAGCGCCGACGACGAGGTGCGGGTGGCCGCCGCCCGCGCCTGGGCGCAGTGGGAGGCGGCCACGATCACGCTGCTGCCCGATCCCGAGCACGTCGCCGAGTTCGAGGAGCCGGCCAAGGCCGTCTCCTTCGCCAGGATCGAGAACCACTACTTCGTCAACGGCGGATTCTTCGAGCCGGGCCAGCTCATCCGCGACGTGGACAAGATCAGGCACATCCCCGCGGTCATCGTGCAGGGCCGCTACGACGCCTGCACGCCGATGGCTACCGCGTGGGACCTGCACAAGGCGTGGCCCGAGGCGGACTTCCACGTCGTCGACGACGCGGGACACGCCTTCACCGAGCCCGGGATCGCGGCTCGGCTGGTCGAAACCACGGACTCCTTTCGCGGGCCCGCCGTACGACAGGAGTGAAGGCGCCGACCGTCATCAACGCCAGGAGGGGTGCCATGAGCACGCCGAACAGGTAGCCGATCGCGACGTCGTGGGGGTAGTGGACCCCCACGAACACCCGGGAGAAGGCCATCAACGCGGCCAGCGGCAGCACCAGCCAGGCCAGCCGCCGCCAGGCCAGGACCAGCGCGCCCGCCGAGGCGGCGGCGATCACGGAGTGGTTGCTGGGGAAGGACCAGTCACCGACAGGCGGGCATGCCGCGATGGTGGCGATCCCTCCCCTGCACGGCCGTTCCTCCCTGATGAGGAGCTTGACGCCCTCGCTGAGGGCGTAGGCGCCGACCACCGCGACGGGGCCCGCGAGTGTGAGGGCCAGGTCGCGATCGGAAGCCGCTCTCGACCGCCAGACGGACAGGGCGAAGAGCGCGGCGAACAGCAGGAGACCTGCGTCCGTGCCGGTCTCGGCGAGGGCGTGCACCCATGCGGGCGTGCTCATGGCGAAGCCGACGATGTCCCCGTACACGTGGCGTCATGTCCAATCGGTGAAGGATCGATGAACATGTCACCGTAGAGGGATCACGACCGGTTCGCCTCGACCTTTCGGTCGATCTCAGGCCCGTGTCAGCACCAAACGGTCGAGATCGAGGTATTTCTGCCTGAGCTCGCCTTCGGTGATGAGGCCTCGGTCGTAGGCCTCGATCGTCGCGTCGCGTTCCGCCACGTAGTAGGCGGCCATGATCTCGCTGCGGAGCGGCGTGAAACCGCGCTCGACGCAGTCGCAGAACACGTTGACCTTGCCTTCGACCAGTTCGGGTTCGACGGTGCAGGCCAGCTCTCTCGCTCTCAGCCTGCGCACCGCCTCGCGTAGCGTGACCGGGCCGAGAGCGCCGTTGAAACAGGTGTCAAGCGTGATCTTCGTCGTCCTCACCTTCTCAGTAGCCCCCTTACCCACAACCCCCGGCGTAACACGAATATTCCCAGGTCAAGCGGGGTACGGGCGCATGGTGATCGGAGAGCACGTCGTCGTCGGATACACGAACGACCCGGGTGGACATGACGCTCTCGCGCTCGGGGCCGCCATCACGCGGGTCACCGGCGGGGAGCTGACCGTGGCCACGATCTATCCCCCTGGCAGTCCCGGGCTCGCCGTCGAGGCCCAGGCCAATCTCGCGCACGCGGCGGAGGCGCTCGGCGAGGTCCCCGCCGAGTACCTGGCCTTCGAGAGCCGCGGTTCGGGCAGGGGCCTGTCGGTGCTGGCCAGCAGGATCAGGGCGGACCTGATCGTGGTGGGCTCGGCCCAGGGCGGGCAGCGCGGCCGCATCGCGATCGGCAGCACGGGAGACCACCTCCTGCACCTGGCGCCCGAGGCGGTCATGCTCGCGCCCGCGGGCTACGAGCCGCCGGAGGCGCCGAGCCGCCTGACGCTGGCCTACGTGCACAGGCCGCAGGCCGACGAGGCGGTCGAGCGGGTGGCGCAGGCCGCGCTGCGGCTCGGCGTGCCCATGCGGCTCATCACCTTCGACCTGCGCACCGAGGACGCGGGGCGGCTGCGTGACGACCTGGCGCTGGCCGTACGGCTGGCATGGGAGAGCACCGGCATCGAGGCGGAGGCCGAGACGGCGGAGGGGCACGATGTGGCCGCCGCGCTGGCCAGCGTGGAGTGGCCGCCGGGCGACCTCCTGATCTGCGCGGCCAGCGAGGACGCCCAGCCGCACAGGGTGTTCCTCGGCGAGGTGGCGATGAAGGCGCTGAAGGCGTCGGCCTGCCCCGTCGCCGTGCTGCCGAGGGGCTTCTCCTAAGCTGCTGGCGTGCCGCACAGAGCCCGAGTGATCGTCTTCGTGGTGCTCGGGAGCTTCGCGAGCATCTACCTGGTGGCCGGCTCCCCGCTGGCGCTGGTGGTGTTCGGCGCGCAGGCGCTTTTCACGGTCCGGCGCGGGTGGTGGCAGCCGGTCGTCGTGACGGTCGCGGCCTACGCCTCGGTGCTGGTCGCGGGCAGCTCGGTCGGCATCCTCGGCTTCGTGGGCGGCTCGCTGCTGCTCACGCCGCTGTGGCCGCTGGCGGCCGGTGTCGCGGTGAGCGCCGCCGCGCTCGGCACGGCGGACGCCACGATCAGCGCGGTGCTGATCTCGCTGGTCATCTACGGCCTGACCCGGCTGACCGAGCGGGTCGACGAGGTCCACGCCACCAGGCTCGCCCTCGCGATGTCCGCGACCGCCGAGGAGCGGCTGCGCATCGCCGCCGAGCTGAACGAGGGGCTGGGCAAGGCGCTGACGGTGATCGCCGCGGGCGCACGCACGGGCAGCCCCGACGTCGCCACGGCACGGAAGGCGCTGGCCGACGCCAGGTCGGCCGCGTCCGGCTACCGGGCGATGTCGCTGACGCCCGAGATCACCACCGCCAGGGCGATGCTGGCCGCGGAGGGAGTGGCGGTCGAGGTCCGCATGGGGCACACCGAGCCGCTCGGTCCCGCGGGCGCCCTGCTGGCGGCGCTGCTCCGCGAGGCCGTGACCGAGGTCGTCCGGCGGCGCGCCGCCACCATCTGCCTCATCGAGACCTCCGCCGAGGAGGGCAGGATACGGCTGCGCGTCACCAACGACGGCGCACGCACCGCCGACGACGAGAGCATGGGCGCGTTGCTGCCGCAGGTGGAGACGGCGGGCGGCACGCTCACCGCGGAGCTGACCGCCGAAGGCAGGCTGACCGTCGAGGCCGTGCTGCCGGACACGCGCCCTTCCGCCGAGCCGGAGCACGACAGGGGGGCGTACGCGCTGTCCGTCGCGCTGCTGGCCACCGTCCTCGCGGGGTTCTCGCTGAAGGCGCTGTTGCTGGCGGAGCCGGTGTGGGCGGCGGCCGCGATCCTCGCCGTGATCTTCGTCATGCAGCTGCGCTCGGTGACCGGCCGCCACATGGTCGCCCTCGGGGTCATGGCGCTGCTGACGTACGCGCCCATCCCCTTCTTCGGCAGGGCGTGGCTGGGAGTCGCCGGGTTCCTCGCGGGGCCTGTCCTGCTCGCCTTCCCGTGGGCGCTGGCGCTGCCGCTGGTGGCCGCCGTGGTGGCGAGCGTCGCGGTCGCGGGCGTGCTGCTGGCCCTGCCCGTGGCGCTGACCGTCAACTACGCGGTGAGCACGGTGGTCACCGGCCTGGTCGTCTACGGCCTGGTCAGGCTGGCGCAGGTGATCAAGGAGCTGCAGGACTCGCGCCACGGCCTGGCGCGTGCCGCGGTGGTCGAGGAACGCCTCAGGGCCGCCCGCGACCTGCACGACCTGCTCGGCCACAACCTGGCGGCGATCCTGCTCAAGTGCGAGCTGGCCCGCCGTCTGGACCCCGAGCGGGCCAGGGCCGAGCTCGACGACGTGCTGACGATGGTCGAGCGGGCAGAGGCCGACCTGCGGGCGGTCTCCGGCGGTGACCTGACGATGTCGCTGGCGGCCGAGGCGGAGTCGGCGCGCTCGGTGCTGGCCGCCGCCGCCATCGAGGTCACCCTCGACCTGGACCACGGCGACCTCGGCGAGCAGGTGGAGACCGTGCTGAGCACCGCGCTCAGGGAGTCGGTGACGAACGTGCTCAGGCACAGCTCGGCCCGCCGGTGCCTGATCGAGACCGCCCACGAGGACGGCGTCGTGCGGCTGCGCGTCCGCAACGACGGCGTGCGGACCGCGTCGCCGGAGCGGCGGCGCGGCTCGTCAGGGCTCGGCAACCTCACCACGAGGCTGGCCGCGCTGGACGGACGCCTCACCACCTGCCACGAGGACGACTGGTTCGAGCTGGTCGCGCAGGCGCCCACCCTGGCGTGGGTTCCCGTCAGGGCCGGCTGACCGTCAGATCCAGCCCGACTCCCTGGCGATGCGCGCGGCGTCGGTGCGGTTGCGGGCGTTGAGCTTGGCGACGATCGTGGTCAGGTAGTTGCGCACGGTTCCCGCGCTCAGGTACAGCTGGGCCGCGATCTCCGGCGCCTCCGCCCCGCCGGCCGCCATGCGCAGCACGTCGGCCTCGCGCGGGGTGAGCGGGTTGTCGGCCAGGTCCCACGCGGTGACCGCGAGAGAGGGATCCAGCACCCGCTGTCCCCCTGCCACCTTGCGGATCGCCGCGGTCAGCTCCTCGGGCGGCGCGGTCTTCAGCACGAACCCGTCGACCTGCGCGCCCAGCGCGCGCCGCAGGTGGCCGGGCTTGCCGTACGCGGTGAGCATGAGCGTGCGGCAGGCGGGGAGCTTGGCGCGCAGCTCGCCCGCCGCCTCCAGGCCGTCGATCGTGCCGGGCATGTCGATGTCGAGGACCGCGACGTCCGGCCGGTGCGCCAGCGCGGCGGCGAGGACGGCGTCGCCCGACTCGACGGCGGCGACGACCTCGATGTCCTCTTCGAGGCCGAGCAGCGCGACCAGGGCGCCCCTGATGACGTGCTGGTCCTCGGCCAAAAGCACACGAATCACAGGGATATGTCTACCAGTGTCCGGATCATGACGACGTCATACCCGGCTCATGACGGCGTCTCTGGCCGATGAATCCTCAGGTCAGCAGGCTGTTCCCCATGACAGACGTGGTGCGGTTGGACGCGGTGAGCAAGATCTACGGCAGGGGGCAAGGAGCGGTGGCGGCCCTGCGCGAGGTGTCGGTGGGCATCCCGCGCGGCACCTTCACCGCCGTGATGGGCCCGTCGGGCTCGGGCAAGAGCACGTTCCTGCACTGCGCGGCGGGCCTGGACGTGCCCTCCTCCGGTTCGGTACGGCTCGGCGACACCGAGCTGGCCCGCATGAACGAGACGGCGCTGACCGAACTGCGCAGGCAGCGCGTCGGCTTCGTCTTCCAGTCCTTCAACCTGGTCTCGGCGCTCACGGTGATCGAGAACATCACGCTGCCGCTGCGCCTGGCGGGGGTGAAGGCGGATCAGGCGTGGCTCGCCGAGATCGTGCGCCGGGTCGGCCTCGAGGGCCGGACGGGACACCGGCCCGCCCAGCTGTCGGGCGGTCAGCAGCAGCGCGTGGCCATCGCCAGGGCGCTGGTGACCAGACCGGAGGTGGTGTTCGGCGACGAGCCGACGGGCGCGCTCGACACCATGACCGCCCGTGACGTGCTGACGCTGCTGCGCGAGGTGGTCTCCTCTCTGGGGCAGACCGTGGTGATGGTCACCCACGACCCGGTGGCCGCCTCCTACGCCGACACCGTGCTGTTCCTGGCCGACGGCAGGATCGTGGACTCGATGGCCGCCCCGACCGCCGACAAGGTGGCCGAGCGGATGACCAGGCTGGGGGCGTGGAAGTGATGATCTCCTTCGCGATCAGGACGTTGCGGCACCGCAAGGCGGGGTTCGCGGGCGCGTTCGTGGCCCTGCTCTGCGCGGCGGCGCTGGTGACCGCCTGCGGGATGCTGCTGGAGACCGGCCTTCGGGGCGGGGTCGCGGCCGAGCGGTACGCGGGCGCGCCGGTGATCGTCGCCGGTGACCGGTTCGACCGTCAGACCACCCGTGACGACGACGGCGATGTCAAGACCAAGGCCAAGCCGCTGTCCGAGCGGCGCTGGATCCCCGCCTCCATCGCCGCCGAGCTGAAGAGGGCGCCCGGCGTCGAGAAGGTCGTGACCGAGGTGACCTTCCCCGTCGGGCACGCGCTCGGGCACGGATGGGAGTCGGCGGCGCTCACGCCGTTCACGCTCGCCAAGGGGCGTGCGCCCAGGGCCGACGACGAGGTCGTCGTGGACGCGCGCTTCGCCGGAGCCACGCTGGAGGCCTCCGGGCGGGCCTACCGCGTGGTCGGCGTCACCGCGCAGGCCCTGCCCAGCCAGGACACCGTCTTCTTCACCACCGCCGAGGCGCGGCGCCTGGCCGGCAGGAAGGGGATGGTGAGCGCGATCGGCGTCTTCCCCTCCTTCGGCGGCCAGGTGAAGGGCGCGTTCGCCTACACCGGCGACGAGCGCGGCGCGGTGGAGTTCCTCGGGGCGGAGAAGGCCCGGACGACGCTGGTCAGCCTGGGCGGCGCGCTCGGCGGCACCTCGCTGCTGGTGTCGGTGCTCGTCGTGGTCGGCACCCTCGCGCTGTCTGTCCAGCAGCGCCAGCGCGAGCTGGCCATGCTGAGGGCGATCGCGGCCACCCCCCGGCAGATCCGCAAGCTGCTCGGCGGCGAGGCGCTGCTCGTCAGCGCGGGCGCGGGCGTGCTCGGCTCGGGCGTGGGCGTCCTGCTCGGCCTCTGGCTGCGCACCAGGTTCGTCGCGACGGGGGCGATGCCCGCCAATCTGCAGCTCGTCGTCAGCCCGTTCCCGCCCCTCGCCGCGATGGCGGCCACCGTGGGCGCGGCGTGGGCGGCGGCGCTGGTCTCGGCCCGCCGCACGGCCAGGATCAGGCCGGTGGAGGCGCTCGGCGAGGCGGCCTTGCAGAGCGGCGGGCTGCCCATGGCGCGCGTGGTGGCGGGCGTGCTCGCCCTGGCAGGCGGCGTGGTGCTGACGATCCTGGTCTCGGCCCTCGACACCGAGTCGGCCTCGGCCCCTGTCACCCAGCTCACCGCTCTGGTGTGGACGATCGCCATCGCGCTGCTCGGCCCGGTGATCGCCAGGTTCGTGACCGCGCTTCCCCTGCGCGCCCCCGGCGCGGGCGGGTTCCTGTCCGCGGCGAACCTGCGCGCGAACACCAGGCGCATGGCCGCCGTCGTCACCCCGCTGAGCCTGCTGATCGCGATGACCTGCACGATCCTGTTCAGCCAGACCACCATGGAGAACGCCGCCCGCGAGCAGGCCGCGGCGGGCGTCAGGGCCGGCCACGTGCTCGGGTCCGGCATCTCCGCCGCCGCCGTCAGCGAGCTGCCCGGCGTCGTGGCCGTCACCGAGGTGCTGCGCACCTCGGTCAGGATCGACCTGGACAGGTACACCGCGCAGGCCGTCACCACCGAGGGCCTGGAGAAGACCATGGACCTGGGCGTCGTGGCCGGCTCGCTCCAGAAGCTGGACGAGAGGTCGGTCGCGGTCAGCACGACGGCCGCCGGGCGCCTAGGCCTCTCGGTGGGCTCCGTTCTCGCCCTCACGCTCGGCGACGGCACCCCGGCCGAGCTGACCGTCGCCGCCGTCTACGGCAGGGGTCTTGGCTTCGGCGACCTCACCCTCTCCCACGCCCTCGTCGCGGGACACGTCGACGATCCGCGCGGCCGCATCCTGGTCGCCGGAGGCGACCCGGCCACGCTGGAGCGGTTCGGCGCCCGGCTGCCCGCCGAGGTGAGCGGCTCCAACCCGGCGGTGGCCTACGTCGCCATGGGCCTGATCGTCGCCTTCTGCGCGATCGCCGTGGTCAACACGCTGGCCATGTCGACCGCGGCCCGCACCCGCGAGCTGGCGCTGCTGCGCCTGGTCGGCACCACCAGGCGGCAGGTCCTGCGCATGCTGCGGGCGGAGAGCCTGGCCGCCGTGCTCGTGTCGACGGTCCTCGGCAGCGCCGCTGCGCTGATCACCCTGACGGCCTTCAGCACGGGGATGACGGGATCGGCGATGCCGTCCGTGCCGCCGCTGACCTACCTGGCGGTGATCGCCGCGGCCGCGACGCTCGCGCTGCTGGCCACCGCGATCCCCGCGAGGTTCGCCCTCAGCCGGCCGCCCGCCGAGGCGATCGGCGCCCGCGAGTGACAGCCTGGCCGTACAGCTCCAGGTAGCGCTCGGCCATGACCGACGGGGAGAAGCGCACGCGGGCCTCGCGGCGGCACTCCTCCGGATCGATCTCGTCGACCCGCAGCAGCAGCTCGGCCAGTTCCTCCTCGGTGTCGGCGAGCCAGCCGGTGCGGCCGTGGTCGACGAGCTCGGGCATGCAGCCGCGCCGCAGGCCGACCGGTGGCACGCCGAGGGCGAGGGCCTCGACCACGGCGGTGCCGCCGGGCTCGTCCCACTGGATGGGGAACAGGGCGGCCTTCGCCGAGGCGTAGAGCTCGTCCCTGTCGCTCCCGCCGACGCCGCCGATCCAGCGGACCAGGTCGCCGTCCAGGTAGGGGGCGACCTGGTCGTGGTGGTAGCGGACGTCGGGGTGGCCGTGCAGCGGATGGTCGGGGTCCTGCAGGACGGCCTCCAGCTCGGCGGGGGTGTTCAGGCCGCTCACCGGGCCCGCCATCACCAGCGGCAGGCCGAGCTTCTGGCACACCCGCGCCGCCAGGTGCTGGCCCTTGAGCGCGCACACCCTGCCCATGACCACGACCTGCTCGCCGCCTCCCCCGGCCGGCTCCTCATCGGCCAGCGGCGTGGCCAGGTGGACCGCGCCGAGCGAGGCCGCGCGCAGGGCGGAGGGCGCGCGGGCCAGCTGCGAGCCGGAGACCCCGTTGACCGCGATCCCCGGCGGGAAGGCGCCGTAGAAGGCCGGATGCTTGCGCAGGTCCCAGTGCAGGGTGTGCAGGACGGGCGGGCCGCCGAAGGCCGACAGCGTCGCGGGACCCACGACCTCCAGGTGGTCGTGGACCAGGTCGATGTCGTCGCGGCCGCGCAACTCGTCGAGCACGCGCGCCTGGTGCGCGTGGGCCAGGCCCATGACCTGGTTGTACGGCTTCTGCAGATCCCCGAACTGCCCGTCGGGGAACGTCCAGATCAGCTCGTCGGCCTCGATGCCGCTGGAACCCACCGAGGCGAGTACGACGTGCACGCCGCGCGAGCGGAGGGCGGGCACGAGAGTGGCGACCACGTTCTCGATCCCGCCGTAGCCCGAGGGCGGGATCGGCAACCACGGTCCTGCGTTCACCAGGATCTTCATGCCACGTCCTCCTCCATGACCTTGATCAGGGACGCGAGCGGTGGCCGCTCGGCGACGGACACGTCGGTGACGGTGTCGGGATTGAACTGGCGCAGGAGTGTCGCAGGCGGCTCCGAGGCGACGATCCTGCCCTGGCGCTCCAGCCGCGACCAGGCGGTGAGCAGGATCTGCCCCGCCATCCTGCCGAGGGCGGCCGTGCTCTGATGGGAGTGCTCACGAGAGCCGAGGTCCACCTGGGCCATGGCGTCCATGCCGATCAGCTCGAGGAGATCGACGAGCAGGCCGAACTCGACGCCGTACTCGGTGACGAACGGCACCCGCTCCAGCACCGACCTTCTGGCGGCGTACTCGCCGCCGAGCGGCTGGGCGAACCCGGCCAGCTCGGGCCAGAACAGGTTGAGCAGCGGCCGCGCCACCAGTTCGGTGACCCGCCCTCCCTCGCCCCGACGTCCGCGCAGGGGCCGTTCGTAGGCGCCCTTCACGAACTGCGTCCCTGGGTCGGCCAGCAGCGGCCCGAGCAGCCCCGAGACGAAGTGGGAGCCGAAGTTGCGCAGGTCGGAATCGATGTAGACGACCAGGTCGCCATGGCTGGCGGCCAGGCCCTTCCACAGCGCCTCCCCCTTGCCCGACAGCGGCGGCAGCTGGGGCAACACGTCGTCCTGGCGGACGACCCTGGCTCCCGCCTTGGCCGCGCGGGCGGCCGTGGCGTCGGTGGAGCGGGAGTCGACGACAAGGATCTCGTCGACCAGTCCGGACAGGTCGTCGCGGATCGCCGAGACGATCGCGCCGACCGTGCGCTCCTCGTCTCGCGCGGGAAGCACCACACTGACGGTCGTGCCGCCCTTGGCCAGACGCAACGCGTCAAGCGGCCAGTCGGCGGCGGTGCTGGTACCTGGTTCCATGCAGTCTGCCCCGATCTGATGACGTCATGAATGGCAGAACTGCCCTTTTCATAGCGATTCGAACGTCGTTGTTTGCTCGACCGCAGATGAGGCATATGCCATTCCGTGACCTCACTCACCCGAATCGGCATCATCGGAGCGGGAAATGTCGCCGCACGCCACGCTGACGTCCTCTCCACATTCCCCGACGTGACGATTGCTGGAATCGCCGACACAGAACCCCACAAGGCCGAGGCGTTGGCCTCACGGCATGGCTCCCCCGCCTACGGCGACCATGCCGACCTGCTGGCTGCCGGCAGACTTGACGCGGTTTACGTGTGTGTTCCTCCTTTCGCGCACGGTACGCCAGAGCTTGACTGTTTGGAGTCCGATCTACCGATATTTGTTGAAAAACCGCTCGCGCTGGACCTCGAAACGGCCGAAAGGATCGGCGCGGAGATCCAACGTAAAAGTCTGCCATCGGCGGTCGGACACCACTGGCGATACCTGGACATCATCGACAGGGCGAGAGAACTGCTCGAAGAGCGCCCGATCCAGCTCGCGATCGGCCACTGGCTGGACAAGGTGCCGCCGGTGCCGTGGTGGATCAGGCGCGAGCTGTCCGGCGGCCAGGTGCTCGAACAGGCCGTGCACGTCCTCGACCTGGCCAGAGCGCTGGTGGGCGAGGTGACGATGGTGCACGCCGTGCCAGGAGGGACGCCGGGGGAAGGGGAGGTCGACAGGGCCACCGCGGCCGTGCTGCGGTTCGAGTCGGGGGCCGCGGGCCTGCTGGCGGTCACCTGCATGCTGACCTCCAAGGGCCGGGTGGGACTCGAGGTGTGCGCGGAGGGAGTGTCGCTGGATATCAGCGAAACCCGGCTCGTCACCGACGGGCGGAGCATCATGGAGGACCCGGGCAGGGCCAAGACGAGGGTGGACAGGGAGTTCGTGAACGCGGTCCAGGGAAGGACGAGCGACGTGCGCGCGCCGTACGAGGAGGCGCTGCGCACCCACAGGCTGGCGCACGCGGTCGCGCGCTCGGCGGGCGAGAGGGTTCCCGTGACGCTGCATGGATGAGATCCGCACGCTGAGCATCGAGGCGCCGGGCGAGATCACCTTCGTCGAGGAGAAGACGAGCTCGCTGGAGGACGGCGCGTTCCGCGTCGAGACCGTCTACAGCGGCATCTCCGCGGGCACCGAGCTGACCTACGTGAAGGGCACCAACCCCTACCTGAACGCCACGTGGGATCCCGTGCTCGGGCTGTTCATCGAGGGCGTGCCGTCGATCGGGTACCCGGTGCGCGGGATCGGCTACATGCAGGTCGGCATGGTCACCGAGACCAGGACCAGGGCGGTGCGGGAGGGCTCGCTGCTGGCCATGGCCTACGGTCACCGCACCGGCTACGTGGCCGACCCGCTCAAGGACCGCTTCGTCGAGCTGCCCGACGACCTCGATCCGCTGCTGGGCATCTACGTCGCGCACATGGGCCCCATCTGCGCCAACGGCCTGCTGCACGCCGCCGCCGACCTGTACGGCCCCGCCTTCCACAGCCTGGGCGACGGCGTGCGCGGTCGCAGGGTCGCGATCACGGGCGCGGGCGTGGTCGGCCTGCTGACCGCCTGCTTCGCGCTCAGGCACGGCGCGGCCGAGGTCGTCGTGGTGGACGAGACGCCCGAGCGGCTGCGCGTCGCCGAGGCGCTCGGCGCCATGACCGTCAGCGAGGACCCGGCCGTCACGTTGAAGGAGCGATGGCGGCACGGCCCCGGTGACAGGGGCGCCGACGTGGTGTTCCAATGCAGGGGGCAGGCCCGCTACCTGGCGCTGGCGTTGAAGCTGCTCAGGCCCCAGGGAACGGTGATCGACCTGGCCTTCTATCCCCAGGGCGCCGACGAGGTGCGCCTGGGCGAGGAGTTCCACCACAACGGGCTGTCGATCAGGTGCGCCCAGATCGGCAGGGTGCCGCGCGGCCTCGCCCACGCGTGGGACAGGGAGCGGCTCTCCCACGAGACGGTCGAGCTGCTCAGGAACAGGACGGGGCTACGTGAGCACGCGGTGACCGACGTCGTCGGATTCGACCAGGCTCCCCAGCTCCTCGCCGACCTGGCGCAGGGACGCCGGCACGCCATCCAGGCCGTGCTGAGCCAGGACGTCGAGGACTAGCGCCGCCGACCAGCTGAAGTCCGCGCAGCCGTGCCCCTCGGCGGTGAACGGGTCGAAGTACTCCCTGAACCCCGAGGTGCTCACCGCCCTGATCATCCCATCGGCCAGCAGTTCGGCCAGGTCGGCCCTGCGGTGGCGCAGGCCGTGCCAGACCAGCCAGGTCAGGTTGATCCAGCTCGGCCCCCTCCAGTAGCGGACCGGGTCGAACTCCGGCGTGCCGGGCGCGAAGCTGGGCAGCAGCCCCAGCTTGATCTCGAACCTGTCGAGCGCCGTGCCGATGAGCGCGGTGACGATCTCGCGCGGCAGGTCGGGCAGGATCAGCGGCACCAGGCCCGCCGCGCTGTGGGAGCGCAGCAGGATGCCGCTGGCGGTGTCGCGGCTGTGGAACAGGCCGTCGTCGTAGAGGTGCTCGACCATCGCGGTGGTGATCCTGGCCGCCTCCGCGTGGTGCGGCGACGGGTCGAGACCGCAGGCGGCGGCGATCTTCGCCAGGGCGGACTCCGACGCGCCGTACGCGGCGTTGAACAGCGGGTCCTCCACGGCGAAGGCGCCCGCCCTGCGGTAGCCGGTGTCGCGGTAGGCGCGGGCGAGCGCGGCGTAGGCCTCGTAGTCGCGGTCGGTGGGCCGCTCGTCGGCGCTGACGTGGGTGAGGTCGCGGCGCACGATGCCCGTGGGGCCAGGGGCGACCGCGGCCAGGGGGATGTCCCACGCGGGGCTGTTGTCCATGCCCGACTCCCACGGGTGGACGATCGACATCAGACCCTCGGCCGACTGCCTGGCCGTACGGAGGAATCGTTGCTGGGCGACCAGGCGCGGGTACAGGCGTCTCAGGAAGGTGGTGTCGGGCTCGGCCAGGTGCACCTGCCACGCCGCGATGGCGTGCACGGGAGGTTGCACGATCCCCGAGGTGGCACTGCCCGAGGGGGCGCGGACGTCCCAGAACTCCGGTCCGGGGAAGTAGGCGCCCTCGGGCACGTTGGGGTTGAAGACGATGTGCGGCACCCTCCCGTCGCGCCACTGCGCGCCGAACAGCGACAGCAGCTCCGATCGGGCCCTGCGCGGCGACCACCGCGCGTTGCCGATCGCGATGAACGCGGAGTCCCAGCTCCACTGGTGGGGGTAGAGCCGCCGCGAGGGGACGGTGTAGCTGCCGTCCCAGTTGGCGACCAGGACGCGCACGGCGTCGCGTGCGATCATAGGAACTTCCTGACGAAGGCGGCCGTCTGCGGAAGCACGATCTCGGGTTCGCCGCGCAGGCGGCACTCCAGCGCGAGGTAGCCGTCGTAACCGATCGCGTCGAGGGTGGCCAGCTGCGCGCCCCAGTCCAGGTGCCCGGTGCCCGGCTGGTTGCGGTTCGACTCGCTGATCTGCATGTGGGCGAGGTACGGCGCGGCCTCCACCAGCGAGCGGCAGGGGTCGTCCTCCTCGATGTTCATGTGGTAGGTGTCGCCGACGACCTTGACGGAGTCCATGGAGCAGTACGAGACCGCCTCGGCCAGCGTGTTGACCATGTGGTTCTCGTACCTGTTGAGGGGCTCCAGCATGATCTTCACACCGTTGCGCTGCGCGTGCTCGCCCAGCAGGCCGAGCGCCTCGGCCAGCACCTCGCGGTCCTCCTCGGGGCCGCGCGGCGGCTCGAAGGGCGGCAGCCGCCTGGAGAACTGCCCCCACGAGGCGGGCGTCATCACGCCGATGCCGCCCAGCTCGGCGATCACCGTGAGCTGGGAGCGCAGCTGCTGGATGGCGTCCTTGCGTTTGGCGGGGTCGAAGTCGCCGATGAAGTGCGGCATGTCGACGCAGACGGTGGGCATGACCACCCCGTCGGCCAGCGCGCGCTTGAGCTCGGTCAGCCTGGTGGCGAACTGGAAGTCGCCCTTGCCGCGCAGCTCGATCGCGTCGAACCCGGCGTCGACGGCGAACGCGAACTTCTCCTGCAGCGTGCGACCAGGCAGCAACTGCTCCTGTACGGCCAGCTTCATACTGTGCTTCCTTCGAAGGCGAAGACGAGTTGCAGAACGTCCGCCGGATGGTGGTCGAGCAGGTCGAAGGCCTCGGCGGCGGACTCGACGGGCATGACGTGGCTGATCAGCCGTCCGGCGTCGACCTCGCCGCGGTAGACCAGCTCCATGAACGTGCGCTGCAGCCGTTCGACGTCCCATCGGTGCGACAGCCACGAGGCCACGCCGCCGATCTGGGAGGAGACGAGCTGCACCTGGTTGTGGTGGAACTCCTCGCCGAGTCGCAGCCCGAGCGCCTCGCCCTGGTAGAAGCCGGCCGCCACGACCCTGCCGCCCTTGCGGACGGTCCTGATGGCCTCCTGCAGGCCCAGGTGGCTGCCGCTCAGCTCGATGGCGGTGTCGGCGCCCTCGATGCGCTTGCGCACGAACTCGGCCACCGAACCCGTCTGGATGTCGAAGGCCTCGGCCGCGCCGAACTCCTTGGCCAGGTCGAGGCGGGCGGGCAGCGCGTCGGCGGCGACCACCCTGGCGCCGTTGAGCACGGCGAGGCGGGTGGCCAGGAGCCCGATCACGCCCTGCCCGAACACGGTCACCTGGTCACCGAGGTGGATGTCGGAGGCGTGGACCGCGTTGAGCGCGATCGCGCCCACTCTGGCGAAGACGCCGATGAGGGGATCGACGCCGGGGGGGATCATGTGCCCGACGAGCTTCTCGGCCGGCACGACCGCCTCGTCGCGGTGGCCCCAGATGCCCCACACCAGCGACCCGACGGGCGGGTCGGCGACGTCCGGCGCGGCTTCGACGACCTCGCCGACCTCCTGGTAGCCCCAGCCCGCGAGGGGATAGGAGTGGCTCTGGCCCTCGACGAACAGCCGGCGCTCGGTGTCCCAGCGGCGGTTGAGGTAGGGGTTGGTTCCTCTGTAGGCGGTCAGTTCCGTGCCCGCCGAGACGCCTGAGTACAGCGTGCGCACGCGCACGGTACCGGGCGCCAGTTCGCCGGGCTCCTCATGCGTGACGCGTACAAGACCCGGCTCTTCGATCGTGATGACGTGCATTACCCACACTTACGCTTTTTGATCAAACAGAAGTGGCTGATTTGGCGCATGATTGCAAACCATAGCTGCGCTCAAATCACACTTAAGTCTACGTCTTTAGCCGAGCATTGCCGTGAATTTGAGGAGCCGTTTCCGGAAAGCAACCTTTCCCATGATCAATCGTGTGGGGGCTGACCAGGCACGACGGCCCGCCGAGTTTCTCAACGGATGCCGGAAATTGCACAGTGCGTTGCTCGACCTGTTCAAGGGGTACTCCAGGCACAACACCTCAGGAGGAGCGAGTCATGCCGTACAAGGTAACCGCCGTCCTCTCCGCCGCGCTGCTGGCCCTCACCACGGCCGCGTGCGGCGGTGGCGCGGAAGATCGGCCCGCCGACGCGATCACCGTATGGACCGAGGAAGCACTCGCCGACCGCATAGCCGTGCAACGCCGCATCATCGCCGATTTCACCGAAAGAACCGGTATCAAGGTCAATCTGGTCGGCGTGGCGGAGGACCAGTTCAGCCAGATCGTCACCGCGGCCGCGGCGGCCGGACGACTGCCGGACGTCATCGGCGCGCTCCCGCTGGCGGCGGTGCGCGAGCTGGAGGCCAACGACCTGCTCGACACCGAGACGCCGAAGAAGGTGGTGGACCAGCTCGGCCGCGACACCTTCTCGGCAAGGGCGCTGGAGCTCGACACGGCCTCCGGCAAGCTGCTGGCCGTGCCCAGCGACGGGTGGGCGCAGCTGATCCTCTACCGCAAGGACCTGTTCGAGAAGGCGGGCCTCCAGCCGCCCGACACCTACGAGCGGCTGGAGGCGGCGGCCAAGAAGCTCAACACCGGAGGGGTCGCGGGCATCACCCTGGCCAACGCGCCCAAGGACTCCTTCACCGCGCAGAGCTTCGAGCACGTGGCGCTGGCCAACGGCTGCCAGCTGGTGGACAACGGCGGCAACGTCCTCCTCGACTCCCCTCCGTGCGTGCAGGCCCTCGACTTCTACGCGCGCCTGGCCTCGCGGTACTCGGTGAAGGGTGAGCAGGACGTCGACTCGACCAGAGCCACCTACTTCGCCGGCAAGGCCGCCATGACCATCTGGTCGTCCTACATCCTCGACGAGCTGGCCGGGCTCAGGAACGACGCGCTCCCGTCCTGCGCCGAGTGCAGGAAGGACAAGGGGTGGCTGGCCAGGAACACCGCCGTGGTCACCGCGCTGAAGGGACCTGGGAGCGGCACGCCCGCCCAGTACGGCGAGATCGTCTCGTGGGCGGTGACCAGGGACGCCAACGCCACGGCCGCCCAGCGGTTCGTCGGCTTCATGATGAACGAGGGCTACGAGCGCTGGATCGGGATGGCGCCGGAGGGCAAGTTCCCCACCCGCAAGGGCTTCGAGGCCAAGTGGACCGCGCTGCCCGCGGGCGTCGACGCCAAGAAGCCGCTGGCGGAGATCTACCCGGACGACGTGCTCGACGCGCTGCGCAGCAGCCCCGACACCTTCGCCAGGTGGGGCATCCCGCAGGGGCAAGGCAAGCTGGTCGGGGCCACCATGGGCGAGCTGCCCGTGCCCAAGGCGCTCAGCGCCGTGGTTGCCGGCTCGCTGACCCCGCAGGCCGCGGCCACCCAGGCCAAGGCGGACGTCGAGGCGATCAAGCGCGGGATCAGGCAATGACCCTGCGTCAACGGGAGGCGAGGGCGGGCCTGCTGCTCATCTCCCCCACGCTGGTCATCACCCTGGTCGTGGTGGTCGTGCCACTGCTGTGGGCGATCATGCTCGCCTTCCAGGACGTCCGCCTGATCAACGTCAGGCGGACGGGGGTCTTCGGCAACTACACGCTGGAGAACTTCAGCTACGTCATCTCCGAGCCGGGATTCTGGACCTCCCTGGCCAACACGCTGATATACACCGTGGCGGGCACCGCGCTGTCGATCGCGATCGGCCTGGTCGCCGCCCTGGCGTTGAAGGACGCCTTCAAGGGACGCACCCTGGTCAGGGCCTCCATCCTGACCCCCTACATCGCCCCCGTCGTGGCGGTCGCCTTCCTGTGGGAGGTGATGCTGAACCCGCAGTTCGGCATCGTCAACACCTGGCTCGACGAGCCGATCGCCTTCCTCACCCAGGCCGGCGGTACCTTACTCGGCCTGCGGGTGCCGGTGGCGCTGCTCACCGTCATCGCCTTCGAGGCCTGGCGTTACTTCCCCTTCGCGTTCCTGTTCATCCTCGCCAGACTCCAGGCGCTGCCACGCGAGCTCGACGAGGCGGCCGTCGTGGACGGCGCGACGCCGACCCAGCGCTTCCGCCACGTGATCATGCCGCAGCTCTGGCGGGTGGTGGCGCTGCTTTCGGTGCTGCGGTTCGTGTTCACCTTCACCAAGTTCGACGACGTCTACCTCCTCACGGGGGGCGGCGCGGGCACAGAGGTGATCAGCGTGAGGGTCTATACCTTTCTCACCGCGCGTGACGACATCGGCGCCTCGGCGGCCCAGGCCATCGTGCTGGCCGTCGTGCTGGTGGCCTTCCTGGCGGTGTACCTGAGGTTCTTCGGGGGCGAGCATGAGTAGGGACCGCTTCGAACGCGCACTGTTCAGGGTGCTCAGGCCGCTGGTGATCGCGTTCCTCACCCTGATCACCGCCTTCCCCTTCCTCTACATGGTGATGCTGTCGGTCCGCGACATCCAGGAGCTGATCCTCGACCCAGGATCGCTGTGGCCACGGCACTTCACCCTGGCCCCCTACCAGGACGTGCTGGGCAGGCAGGGCTTCCTGACCTTCATGCGCAACAGCGCGATCGTCGCCGTCGCCTCGGTCACGGTGACGCTGCTGATCTCCATCCCCGGCGCCTACGCGGTGGCCAGGCTGCGCTTCCTCGGCCGCCGCCAGGTGCACTTCCTGTTCCTGGCCGTCTACCTCTTCCCCGCGATCGTGCTGGCGATCCCGCTGTTCGTGCTGTTCACCATGATCGGGCTGCGCGGGTCGCTGGCCGGGCTGATCCTCGTCTACATCGCCCAGACCGTGCCGGTCGTCGTCTACATGCTGCGCAACTACTTCGAGACCGTGCCGCAGAGCGTGGAGGAGGCGGCCGCCATCGACGGCTGCGGCAGGATCGAGACGATCTGGCGGGTGGTGCTGCCGCTGTCGAAGCCCGCGCTCATGGCCACCGGGCTCTACGCCTTCATGATCGCTTGGAACGAGTTCCTCTTCGCCCTGCTCTTCCTCGTCGAGCGCAGGGAGAGCTGGACGGTCTCCCTCGGACTGTCCCAACTGGCGGGCAGTATCGAGATCCCGACGACCGTTCTCATGGCAGGATCGGTAGTCCTGACGCTACCCATCGTGTTGGTGTTCTTCGCCAGCGAACGGCTGTTGACGGAGGGCCTCACGGCCGGCGCGGAGAAGGGCTAGAGATGCTGACGGCGGGACACCTCCTCCAGTTGATCAGGCAGGGCACGTGCCGTACCCGCAAGGAGCTGATCGAGCGCACCGGCCTGTCCAGGTCCACGATCACCGACAGGGTGGACCGGCTGATCGAGGCCGGCTACATCCGCGAGGCCGACAAGGGGGCGTCAGGGGGCGGGCGCCCGCCTTCGGTCCTCGCCCTCGACTCCACCAGCAGGGTGGTGCTCGTCGCCGACCTCGGCGCCAGCCACGCGCGGGTGGCGCTGACCGATCTGACCGCGCGTCCGCAGGCCGAGGAGTGCGCGAGCATGCGCATCGACCGCGGCCCCGAAGAGGTCCTGACCTGGGTACGGCAGGCCTTCGATCGCCTGCTCGACCGCACGGGACGCCCCCGTGACCAGGTGTGCGGCATCGGCCTCGACCTGCCAGGCTCGGTCGACCACACCTCGGGCAAGGTCCTGCGGTCCTTCCTGATGCCCGGATGGGACGACCTGCCGATCAAGGCGGCCTTCGGCGGCGGGTTCGACGTGCCGATCCTGGTGGAGAACGACGCCAAGGCGATGGCGCTCGGCGAGTGGTGGGCCTCCTACCGGCACTCGCCCTCCCTGCTGCTGGTGAAGGTCTCCACCGGCATCGGCGCGGGCATCGTGCTCGACGGGAGCATCTACAGGGGCGTGGAGGAGGCCGCGGGCAACATCGGCCACGTACGGCTGAGCGAGAGCGACGTCAGGGTCTGCACCTGCGGCTCGAAGGGCTGCGTGGCCTCGCTGGCCAGCGGTCACGCCGTGGCCGAGGACCTCGGGCAGGAGAGCAGCCGCGACGTGGTCCGCCTGGTGCAGGCCGGAGACCCCGAGGCGATCGCCCGCACCCAGGAGGCGGGGCGCACGCTCGGGCTGGTGCTGGCCACCGCGGTCAGCCTGCTCAACCCCGGCGTGCTCGTGCTGGCGGGCGACATGGCCGAGACGAGGGAGCACTACCTGACCGGCATCAGGGAGAGCGTCTACCGGCGCAGCCTGCCGTACACGACCAGGAACCTGGAGATCGTGACCAGCGTGCTGGGCGCCAGGGCGGGCATCATCGGGACGGCCGTGATGGTGATCGAGCACGTGCTGTCGCCCGCGAGCGTCGACGCCGCGCTGGGGTGAGCCCCGTGGCGGGCCGGGAGACGGGGCTAGCGGGCGAGGCTTTCGCGTAGCGTGGCGGGCGCCTCCACCATCGAGGGCCCGTACCAGGTCAGCAACCGCCCGCTCACCAGCGCGCTCCTGCCGAAGCACTCGGGGCCGTCGTTCTCGTTGAAGGCGTACGGCTCGTCCGGCAACACCACCAGGTCCGCGTTCTTCGCGACGAGCTCGTCGAGGGGGATCTTGGGATAGCGCTCGGGATGGTCCCCGTAGAGGTTGTCGACGCCCAGCCGCCTCAGCACGTCGCCGGTGAAGGTGTCACGGCCGACCACCATCCACGGCCGCCGCCAGATCGGGATGATCGCGGTGCGCCTGGCCTCGGGCTCCGGCAGGTCCCACGCCTCCCGCGCACGCTCCAGCCAGGCGGGCTCGGGGCCGCGGCAGGCGTGCTCGAACATCCTGGCCAGCGAGGTGAACGCGGCGGCGACCGTCTCGATCCGCGTCACCCACACCGCGAGGCCCGCCCGCCTCAGCGCCTCGAGGTCGGGCTCCCTGTTCTCCTCGGCGTTGGCCAGCACCACGTCGGGCCTGAGCGCCACGATCCGCTCGATGTCGGGGTTCTTGGTGCCGCGCACCCTGACCACGTCGAGGTCTGCCGGATGGCTGCACCAGTCGGTGGCGCCGACCAGCTTGCCCGTGGCCGCCACCGACTCGGTGAGCGACGGCACGAGGGACACCACGCGGTCGACCGTCGAGGGCACCCGCACCTCGGCGCCCGTGTCATCGAAGGCCACGGCTTCTCCAACAGGCCTGGCGGCGGATCCTCCACGAGGGAGGACCCGCCGCGGGAGGGTTACGCCAGGGCCTTGAGCGCGCCCTCGTAGTCGGGCTCCTGGGTGATCTCGGGGACCAGCTCGGAGTAGACGACGTTGTTGTCGCCGTCGAGCACCACGACGGCGCGGGCGGCCAGACCGGCCAGCGGGCCCGACTCCTGGGCGACGCCGTACGCGGTCAGGAACTCCCTGCCGCGCATCAGCGACAGCGTCACCACGTTGTCGAGGCCCTCGGCGCCGCAGAAGCGGGACTGGGCGAACGGCAGGTCGGCCGAGACGCACAGCACGGCCACCTCGGGGTGCTGGGCTGCCAGCTCGTTGAAGCGGCGGACCGAGGCCGCGCAGGTCCCCGTGTCGATGCTGGGGAAGATGTTGAGCACCTTGGTCTTGTCGCCGAACGCAGCGAGCGTCATGTCGGACAGATCCTTGCCCACGAGGCTGAACGCGGGGGCCGCGTCGCCCGGCTGGGGGAAGGTGCCGCCGACCGTGATCGGGTTGCCCTTGAAGGTGACATCGGACATGAACGCCTCCCGGCGAAAAGGTGTCAAAAGCCAAGAGCTCGATCCTATGGCCTCGCCTTGCTCGCGGTTCCGGCGCACCAGGGACCATGGGACTCAGTACACTCGGCGAGTTCGACTGGCCCTCCACTGGAGTGACATGTGAGCAGTGGGCTCGTTGACGCCCCTTCTTCGCCTTTGCCCCCTCCAGGGCCGCCTCCGCGGGTGCGGAGGCGATGGCTGCGCTGGGTCGTCGCGGTGACGATGACAGTGGTGCTCGCCGTCGTCGGCGGGTTGATCGGCGTCTACGTGAAGCTGACCGGCAACGTGCAGCACATCGACGTGACCGGCGACCTGGGCGCCACCCGGCCGCCCAAGGCCGCCACCACCGCGCTCAACGTGCTAATCGTCGGCTCCGACCAGCGTGACGGCAAGAACGCCAGATACGGCCGCACCATCGAGGGTGAGCGCACCGACACGATCATGCTGGCCCACCTGTCGTCCAGGCGCGACGACGCCATGGTGATCAGCTTCCCCCGCGACTCCCTGGTGCAGTTGCCCGCGTGCCGCGCCAAGGGCACGCTGCCAGGCCAGCAGCCCCACATCGGCATGATCAACGAGTCGTTCAACTCCGGTGGCATCGGCTGCACGTGGAAGACGATCGAGTCGCTGACCGGCATCCGCATCGACCACTTCGTCAAGGTCGACTTCACCGGCTTCAAGAGCATGGTCGACGCCGTCGGCGGCGTCGAGGTGTGCCTGCCCGAACGCATCGACGACACGAAGGCGCTGCTCCACCTCGACGCGGGGCGGCAGTCCCTCAGCGGCGAACAGGCGCTCGGCTACGTCCGCGCCCGCTACAGCATGGGCGACGGCTCCGACATCGGGCGCATCCAGCGGCAGCAGATGTTCATCGCCTCCATGCTCAAGAAGGTCATGAGTGGGCAGACGCTCACCGATCCCGCCAGGCTCCTCGGCTTCCTCGACGCGGCCACCAAGGCCGTCACCACCGACCCGGGCCTGACCCCCGGCGTCATGAAGGACCTGGCCGAGAGCGCGCAGGGCATGACCGCAGGACAGATCCGCTTCATCACGACGCCGTGGCACTACTCCGTCACCAGCCCTGGGCGGGTGGAGTGGGTGCAGCCGCAGGCCAGGACGCTGTTCCAGATGGTGGCGAAGGACAGGAGCGTGGCGGGGATCAGGGGCGGGCAGGCGAAGATCCCCCGGTCGAGGATCAATGTGGAGGTGCGCAACGGCACCCTTCGCTCCGGTCTGGCAGGACAGGTGGCGGTGGGGCTCGAACAGCGCGGCTATCACATCACCAAGATCAGTGACGCGCCGCACAAGCCGTACCCGACGACCCTGCTCCTGTACTCGCCGAACGGGGAGACCCGCGTGCCCACGATCACCCGCGACCTGCTGTCCGGCACGCCGCGGCTCGTGGCGGGGGCGACCACGCCGCGGCTGGTGCTCACGATCGGCGACGACTGGAAAGGGCTGAAGCCCCTGCAGGCGGGGGACTCGGAGGCGCTGAAGGGGTTCGACGCCACCCACGACACGTGCGCGGCGTGACACCGGGGTCAGGACGGAGGCTGGAGCCTGCCGTCGGCCAGGCCCTCGTGGCCGAGCCTGATGAGGGTCTCGCCGAGCGCGGTCGCCTCGCGCAGGGCGTCCTCCATGCTGGCGAGCCGGCGGAAGGCGTCGCCGTAGGCGCGCTGCTCGGCCAGTGACAGCCTGGGCAGGCGGGTACGGCGCGCGTCGACCCTGCTGGAGCCCGCGGGCACCCGGGCACCTGCCGAGCGCAGGAACCCGGCCAGGAAGTGGGGGTCCACCCGATGCTGGTCGACGCGGTAGAGAGTCAGCTGGGGGCCGAGGACGGCGCCGTCCTGGCTGACGACCCTGGCCGTGGCGTAGGTGGCCACGACGTCTCCCGGCTGGATCCTGACCAGGCCGGGCTCGGCGGTCGTGGCGCCCGACGGGGTGGTTCCGCGCTCCACGTCGTCGGCCGTCAGCACGGGCAGGTCGCCGCCGTCGGCCGCCATCCTCGGCGGGGCCTGCAGGATGGTGACCAGGCCCGCCTTGACCAGCTCGCCGATCGTGGTGGCGGGCTGGTCCAGCGGCTGGTCGAGGACCAGCAGGTCGGGCGCGTCGACGGAGGCGGCCAGGAAGCGTTCGCGCGCGTCGGCGAAGGCCCTGCCGAGGTCGGCCCCCGCGCGGGGGGCGTGGCGGGAGGGGCTGAGGTCGACCTCGTCGTCGAGCAGGTCGATGATGCGGACCTGGTGCGCGCCGTCCCGCAGGGCGGGCTCGACCCTGGCCAGGTCGCCCTCGGCGTCCACGATGACGATCTCGGAGGGCGGGCGCTCGCCGCTCTCGGGCCTGCGCAGCAGCCACAGGTCGGGGCCGCCCTGCCAGAGCGTCACCACGGCCCGCAGGGCGCCTGCGCGCAGCAGGTTGCCTCTGATGCGGCGGCCCGCCCTGCGGCTGGCGGCGGCGGCCGGCATGAGGATGGCGACCAGGCCGCCTGGCCTGACGTGGGTGAGGCAGTGCTGCACCCAGGCGAGCTCGGACTCGCCTCGCGGCGGCAGGCCGTGCTCCCAGCGGGGGTCTCCGGTGAGCTCGTCGTAGCCCCACGACCGCTCGTTGAACGGCGGGTCGCAGACCACCGCGTCGGCGCGAGGGCCGGGGAAGGCGTCGCGCCTGAGCGCGTCGCCGTGGACGATCTCGGCCTCGACACCGCGCAGTGCCAGCCTGGCGGCGGCGATGCGGGCGGAGCTGCCTTCGAGCTCCTGGCCGAGCGCCCTGGCACCGTCGGGTCCTGCCTTCGCCCGGCCAGAGGGCGACAGCGGCAGCAGGAGGGTGCCGACACCACAGGCGGGGTCGAGGACGATGCCGCCCCGGGGCGCGGCCAGCCGTACCATCAGGGCCGCGACGTCCTCGCGGGTGACGGAGAGTTTGCGGGAGTGGGCCTCGAAGTAGCGGGCGCAGAGGAACTCGTAGGCGGCCAGCTCGCCGCGCTCGGCGGCCAGTTCGCGCAGCACGGTGACCAGACCCGCGTCGAGCCCGTGATCGCCGCCGTCGGGACTGGCGAGAAAGTCCCCAGCGGCGGCCACGAGCTCGCCAAGCTGAAGATCTCCCGAGGCTTTCAGGCGTTGCCACGCGCGATCTGCCAGCGAGACCTGGTAGGACTTCCCATAGCGACTCAGCCATGCCTCGACCTCGCGCAGCGCGAAAAGCGGCTGCGCGGCGGTTCCGTCGACGGGTTTGGGGAAGTCGTCGTGGCGGCGGCGCCAGTTGCTCACCGCGGCCCGCCCGACACCGGCGAGCCGAGCGATGTCGCCGGCGTTCACGGTCGGGTCGTGGCTCATGGAGGCCACATTAGTTCACAACACTCTTCAGCGCATCTGCTTGTGAAGTGTTTCAACCAATGATTTACTGCATACTATGACGCACAACATCCGCTATGCCGCCGGGTCGGACGTGGGCCGACGAAGGGAGCAGAACGAGGATTCGGGCTACGTGAGCGCCCGCATGCTGGCGATCGCGGACGGGATGGGCGGCCACGCGGCCGGCGAGCTGGCCAGCTCCGCCACGATCGCGGTGCTGCGCGAGCTCGACGCAAGCTTGCCAGAGGCAGGCGCCGATCTCGAAACCGCCCTGGAGGCGGCCGTTCTGGAGGCGGGGCGCAGGCTTGCCGAGCTGGTCGAGATCGACCCTGCTCGCAGGGGCATGGGCACCACGGTGACCGCCATGTTGTGGGACGGCACGAGGTTCGCTTTGGCTCATCTTGGCGATTCCAGGGCGTACCTGCTGCGCGACGGCGCGCTCTACCAGATCACCAAGGACCACACGCTGGTGCAGTCGATGGTGGACGAGGGTCGCATAACGGAGGACCAGGCGGCGGTGCACCCGCGCAGGTCGATGGTGTTGCGCGTGCTCGGCAGCGAGGGCAGGTCCGAGCCGGACATGTCGCTGCGCGAGGCGGAGGTCGGCGACCGCTACATGTTGTGCTCCGACGGGCTGACCGACGTTCTCGGCCCTGAGACCCTCCACGAGATCCTGACCTCGTACGGCGAGCCGGACGCCGCCGTGCGCAAGCTCATCGAGCTGGCCAACGAGGGCGGAGGGCCCGACAACGTGACCGTCATCGTGGCCGACGTCGTGCCGTCGGGGGAGGGCGGCACCTCGATGTACCGGGTGGGCGTCGGGTCATGAAAAGGTACGGCGGTTCTCAAGCAGCGTGAAAGCGCAGGAGCACACACTCTCGGCAAAGAGAGGGGAAACTCCATGAGGACCAGCCGTACCATCCTGATCGCCGCGACCGCGGGGCTCCTGACGGCGGCCCCCGCCACCATCGTCTCCGCCTCCACCGGCGCTCCGGCCGGTCCTGCCGTCTCGGCCGGCTCATGGGGTCCGCTGTTCGCCCAGGGCGACAAGGCCGTCACGCGCGGGACCCTCACCGTGGTCAGCCGGGACGAGAACACCATCCCCGTGACCGCCACGGTCCGGGTCAAGGGCAAGATCACCGACTTGACCAGCAGCAAGGGCTGCGGCTGGACGGTCTTCCGGATCTCCTACCTGAAGAGTGACGGCAGCGTGCCGTTCAAGCACCGCTCCTACCTCGACTGCTCCAAGGGCACGCCCAAGGAGTTCTCCTTCACCGACCACCGCGTCGTGCTGGTCGAGGTCAAGGTGTGCAACGAGGGCAAGGCCAAGGAGCCGTCGCTCAACTGCTACTACTCGGGAAGCTGGAAGAACCTCTACTCCTACCTGAAGTAGTAAGTCACAGCAGTCACAGAACGCATATTTCACCTCATATCTAGACACTTTCCGGATGTCCGGCACGCGATCACGATGGCGCTACTACAGTCCCTCGTTAGTCGCCGGTCTTCTGGGGAGGAGTCGTCCTGGACCCGATCGCTGAAGGACTGCTGAAGGCGGCGCGCCCCGAACTCGGATACCGGGAGAAGGGCGGCCAGCACACGAAGTTCGGCACGTGGTACGCGAACCTCGTCCAGGACCCCCAGTACCGCGACGCGCCATGGTGCGACATGTTCATCGCATGGGCGGCGCAGAAGGCGGGCGTACAGGACTTCGTCGGACAGTTCGCCTGGACACCCTCCCACGCGGCCTGGTTCATCCAGCGGGGCGCCTGGTCACAGACCCCCGAGCCCGGCGCCCTCGTCTTCTACGACTGGAAGGGCGGGAAGAGCTACAAGGGCATCGACCACGTCGGCATCGTCGAGAAGGTCGCCGGATCGAAGATCCACACAATCGAGGCGAACGTCGACAGGGTCTGGCTCAAGCGCAAGGTCCGCGACACCGACAAGGTCGTCGGGTACGGCCTGCCCCGCATGGTCAAGGAGCGTCCCACGCTGATCGAGGTACGCCCCTCGGACAAGCCGCTCCAGCCCTTCACCGTCCAGGCGGACGCGCCCGTGGCGCGGGCGGGAGACTCGCCGTTCGACCTGCTGGGCACACCCCAGGCGCTACTCGCGGCGATGGTGCTGACCACCGTGATCGTCTCGTTCAGGATGGCGGGACGCTCCCGCGGCTCCGGCCGACACCGCAGGGGACTCTTCCCGTGGATCACCTCGACCGCCACCTCCGGTGCGGGCGCGCGTCCGACGGGCTCGCCCACGCCGGCTCGCGCCACTCCCCCAGCGCGCGGACCGGCTTCGAGCGCGACCTCCCCGGGCACCGCACCCCAGGTCCGCGCCACGTCCACGGCACGGGGGCCGGCTTCGGGTGCCGCCTCCTCGCCTTCTCCGGAAGCGCGCAGGTCGGGGAGCGAGAGCGCGGCGAGGGGTTCCGCGACCCGTACGGGCGGCCCGCCGACCCTCCGGCCCAGCGACTCGCGCACCCGCGTGCCCGAGAGCGCCACGCCCCGCCCTCGCATGCCGGCCGACACCGCCACGCCCCGCAGCCGCGTGTCCGACAGCTCCACGCCCCGACCCCGGGTGCCGGCCGGTGATGCCGCGCCGCGTGCCAGGGCGCAGGCTCAGGCGGAGCGGGCTCGCGGGCCGTTGGAGCGTTCCGGCGAGCGTGCCCAGGCAGGCCGTACCTCGGGAAATCCGCATCCGGCCGCCCCGCAGACCTCCCCGGGTACGGGCAGGCGACGCAAGCCGTATGAGGCGACGACTGGGAAATAGTAGGACGTCCTAGTATCTTCGGAAGGGAGGCCCCTCACAAAGGAGTGATCAGGCGTGCACGCACCGGTCCATCCCGTCCGATTCGTGACCGCGGCGGCGCTGTTCGACGGCCACGATGCCGCGATCAACATCATGCGGCGGATTCTGCAGTCCCAAGGGGCCGAGGTCGTGCATCTCGGGCACAACAGATCCGTCGACGAGATCGTCACCGCCGCCATCCAGGAGGACGTCCAGGGCGTCGCGATCAGCTCCTACCAGGGCGGGCACGTCGAGTTCTTCAGCTACCTCGTCGAGTTGCTGCGCGAGCGGGGCGCCGGGCACGTCAGGGTGTACGGCGGAGGCGGCGGCGTGATCGTCCCCGAGGAGATCGAGCTGCTGCACTCCAGGGGCGTGGCGAGGATCTTCTCCCCCGAGGACGGGCAGCGGCTCGGCCTGCCCGGGATGATCAACAAGCTGATCGAGGAATGCGACGTCGAGCTCGGTGACCCGCCGTCGGTCGAGGCCGTCGCCTCGGGCGACAATGCGGCGCTGGCCAGGGCGATCACGCTGATCGAGTCGGGACGCGCGCCCGACGAACTCCTCGCGGGCCTGCGCGCGCTCGGCGGCGCGACCGCCGAGCCAGAGGAGACGGCGGTGCGCCGGGCGCCCGTCCTTGGTATCACCGGCACCGGCGGGTCGGGCAAGTCGTCGCTGACCGACGAGCTCCTGCGCAGGATCCGGGTCGACAACGACGACAAGCTGCGCATCGCGGTCATCGCCATCGACCCCACCAGGCGGCGGGGCGGCGGCGCCCTCCTCGGCGACCGCATCAGGATGAACAGCCTCGGCGGCCAGACCTACTTCCGCTCCCTCGCCACGCGCGGCGCCTCCAGCGAGGTGCCCGCCTGCCTCGACGACGTGATCGCCACCTGCCGCGCGGCCGGGTACGACCTCGTCATCGTCGAGACGCCCGGCATCGGGCAGGGCGACGCGGGGATCGTCCCCCACGTGGACGTGCCGATCTACGTGATGACGCCGGAGTTCGGCGCGGCCTCCCAGCTGGAGAAGATCGACATGCTCGACTTCGCCGAGGCCGTCGTGATCAACAAGTACGAGCGCCGCGGGGCCGAGGACGCGCTGCGCGACGTGCGCAGGCAGATGGTGCGCAACAGGGCGGCCTTCGGGGTTTCGCCCGACGACATGCCGGTGTTCGGGACGATCGCGGCCCGCTACAACGACGCGGGTGTGACGGCGCTGTATCACCACCTGCGCGAGGTGCTCGGCGAGCGCGGCCTGCCATCCGGCCCTGGGCTGCTCCCCCTGGTGCAGGGGCGCACCTCCAAGACGGCGGCGGCGGTCGTGCCGCCCGCGAGGGTCCGCTATCTCGCTGAGATCGCCGAGACCGTCCGTGGCTATCACGCCGAGACCCTGACCCAGGTGGCGGTGGCACGGCGCCGCCAGCAGCTGATGGCCGTCCGGGCCCTCCTCGACGAGACCGCCGCCGCGGGCCCGGCGAGCGAGCCCACCACGACCGGCACCCCCACCATGACCGGCGAGCCGACCACGACCGGCACACCCGGCGCCGGGCCGGGCGCTGCGACGGACGCGCGGCTGGCGGAGCTGGCGGCGCGGGCCGAGCGCGAGCTGTCCGACGAGAGCAGGAGCCTGCTGGCCGAGTGGCCGGCGCTGAAGGAGCAGTACACCGCCGACGAGCTCGTCGTGCGGGTCCGCGACAGGGAGATCCACACCCCGCTGTGGCGCGAGACCCTGTCCGGCAACAGGATTCCGCGCGTCGCGCTCCCCCGCTACGACGACCACGGCGAGCTCCTGCGTTTCCTGCGCTCGGAGAACCTCCCCGGCCGTTTCCCGTTCACCGCGGGCGTGTTCCCCTTCAAGCGGGACGACGAGGACCCGACCAGGATGTTCGCCGGCGAAGGCGATCCGTTCAGGACGAACCGCCGATTCAAGCTGCTGTCCGAGGGACAGCCGGCGACGCGGCTGTCCACCGCGTTCGATTCGGTGACGCTGTACGGCAACGACCCCGACCTACGGCCCGACATCTACGGAAAAGTCGGGACTTCTGGCGTGTCGATCGCGACGCTCGACGACATGAAGGTGCTCTACGACGGCTTCGACCTGTCCGCACCGAACACCTCCGTCTCCATGACCATCAACGGCCCTGCCCCCACGATCCTGGCCTTCTTCCTCAACGCCGCCATCGACCAGGCCATCGAACGCTTCGAGTCGGCCGAGGGCCGCGCGCCGTCCGCGCAGGAGGCGGCCCAGCTGCGCGCGAAGACGCTCGCCACCGTGCGGGGCACCGTACAGGCCGACATTCTCAAAGAGGACCAGGGGCAGAACACCTGCATCTTCTCCACGGAGTTCTCCCTGCGGATGATGGCCGACATCCAGGAATGGTTCATCCGCAACCAGGTGCGCAACTTCTACTCGGTGTCCATCTCCGGCTACCACATCGCCGAGGCGGGCGCGAACCCCATCAGCCAGCTCGCCTTTACCCTCGCCAACGGCTTCACCTACGTCGAGGCATACCTCGCCCGCGGCATGAACATCGACGACTTCGCGCCCAACCTGTCGTTCTTCTTCTCCAACGGCATGGACCCGGAGTACTCGGTGCTGGGCCGCGTCGCCCGCCGCATCTGGGCCGTCTCCATGAGGGAGCGGTACGGCGCGGCCGAGCGCTCGCAGAAGCTGAAGTACCACATCCAGACCTCGGGCCGGTCGCTGCACGCCCAGGAAATGGACTTCAACGACATCCGCACCACCCTGCAGGCGCTCATCGCGATCTACGACAACTGCAACAGCCTGCACACCAACGCCTTCGACGAGGCCGTCACCACCCCCTCGGCCGAGTCCGTACGGCGGGCCATGGCGATCCAGCTCATCATCAACCGCGAATGGGGCCTGGCCAGGAACGAGAACCCGCTCCAGGGCTCGTTCATCATCGACGAGCTGACCGACCTGGTCGAGGAGGCGGTGCTCAGCGAGTTCGAGCGGCTGTCGGACAGGGGCGGCGTGCTCGGCGCGATGGAGACCGGCTACCAGCGCGGCAAGATCCAGGACGAGTCGATGCTCTACGAGACCCGCAAGCACGACGGGTCGCTGCCGATCATCGGGGTGAACACCTTCCGCAACCCGCGCGGCGAGGTGGAGCACGGGCCGCTCGAGCTGGCCCGCGGGACGGAGGAGGAGAAGCGTTCCCAGCTGGACCGGCTGCACGGCTTCCACGCCAGGAACCGCTCGGAGTCGGCGGCGGCGCTGCGGCGGCTGCGGGAGGTCGCCATGTCGGAGGAGAACGCGTTCGAGGTGCTGATGGACGCGGCCCGCGTGTGCTCGCTCGGCCAGATCACCGAAGCGCTCTTCGAGGCGGGCGGCCAGTACCGCCGCAACGTCTGACCGGGCCCTCCACCGCCACGAACCCCGGGGCGAGAGCTTGAGGCCTGCGCGGTCACGCGCGAGGTGCTGAGCACGTCCGGGCTGGTGCCGGGTGGGCGATCGTCGCCTACCCGGTGTCCCGGGCCGCGCGGGGTCAGGGTGCCGGAGCCGCCTCTGGGGTGGCGGCGCCGGGGTTGTCGCGCACCACGTCCAGATACTCGGCGATGGCGTCCCTGTTGCGGGTCAGGCACCTGATCCGCTCGGTCATGCGGTCGCGTTCGTGTTCGAGCGTGGCGAGCATCTCCGGGGTCGCGTCGGAGAAGTGGATGATCCGGGGCTTGTCGAGGCACGGGAGGATCTGCTTGATGAGCCGGGTCGGCAATCCCGCGTCGAGCAGCCCCCTGATCTGCATGACCCGGTCCACCAGGCTCTCGTCGTAGGCGCGATAGCCGTTCTGGCAGCGGCTGGGGTTGATCAGGCCCTGCTCCTCGTAGTAGCGCAGCAGACGGCGCGGCGTGCCGGTGCGGTCCGACAGTTCTCCGATACGCATGTGCTCCACCTCACACCAGGACACGTTGACCCTCACATGTATGTGATGGTTTGAGCATACGAGGCATGAGTAAAGACACCACAGATGCACCTGCCGATTCCCGCACCGGGATCGAGGATCAGCGACTCCCCCTGCCTGCGCTGCTGGCCTTGGCCACGGCCGTCTTCATCACCAGCCTGACCGAGACGCTCCCGGCGGGCGTGCTGCCCGCGATGAGCGCCGACCTCGGCGTGGGTGAGTCCGCGATGGGACAGTCGGTCACGATCTACGCGATCGGGACCGCTTTGACGGCACTCCCCCTGACCGCGGCCACGGCGGGGTGGCGGCGCAAGCGGCTGCTGCTGACGGCGATGGCGGCCTTCGCCGTCGCCAACACCGTCACGGCGGTCTCGGCGAGCTTTCCGCTGACCATGGTGGCCCGGTTCGTCGCCGGGGTGGCCGCGGGCCTGGCCTGGGCGCTGCTGGCCGGGTACGCCCGTCGTATGGCGCCTGTCCACCTGCAGGGCAAGGCCATCGCGATCGTGATGACCGGCATTCCGATCGCGCTGTCGCTGGGGGTGCCCGCGGGAACCTTCCTGGGCAAGGCGCTCGGCTGGCAGGTGTCGTTCCTGATCATGACCGGGCTCACTCTCCTGGTGATCGCATGGATCGTCGCGACGGTCCCGGACCACCCCGGCCGGCAGCGGCAGGGCGGGACACCGATGCTGCGGGCCCTCCGCGTTCCCGGCGTGGCACCGGTCCTGTTCGTCACCCTGGTCTTCGTGCTGGCGCACACGATCCTCTACACCTACATCGCCCCCTTCCTCGACCGGCTCGGCATGGGCGACTCCACCGACCTCGTGCTGCTGGCGTTCGGCGCCGCCTCGCTGGTGAGCATCTGGTACGTGGGCGCCCACATCCACCGCCGGCTGCGCGCCCTCACCATCGCCGGCACCCTCCTGGTCGCCGCCGCGGCCGCCATCCTGGCGCTGACCACCGGCAACCCCGCCCTGGTGTACGGCGCGGCGGCCCTGTGGGGCCTCGGGTGGGGCGGCGTCCCCACGCTGCTGCAGACCGCCGTGGGCGACGCGGGCGGCGAGTCGGCCGACGCCGCCCAGGCCATGCTCGTCACGCTGTGGAACGTGGCCATGGCCGGCGGTGGCGTCGTCGGCGGGATCCTGCTCGGCCTGCTCGGCTCGGCCTCCTTCCCGTGGAGCGTGCTCGCGCTCCTGGCCCCGGTGCTCGCCGGCGTGCTCGCCGCACGCGCGCACGGCTTCCCCGCCGTTCGCGCGACCTCGTGAACACCCGCACAGGCATGGCGTCGAACCTGGCCGACGAGGTCCAGCAGCGTGTCGGGCATCTCCCGACGATCGGGCCAGCGAAACGCGGGAACGCTCGCGCGCGGTGACGCGAACCCGTGGAGCGCCGCCCACAGCGCGATGGCGGCGTTCCGTGGCGACCGGCCGGTCACCGAGGTCCATGCGTTCCGGCCTCCCCGGGGGACGGGCCTCGCATCGAAGCGCGTCCAGAAAGGGGCGTGCGCCTTCGCGGTAAGCGATCAAGATCCACCGGGTTGCTGTAGATTCCCCGGAGGGTCTCGTGCTGGCTTGTCCCGAGGGGAGCAGGGAGGGGCGGATGGTCATCGGTGACCGCTATGAGCTCGACGACCTGCCCCTGGGCCGGGGTGGCATGGGTGCCGTCTACCGGGGCCACGACCGGCACCTGGATCGGCGGGTGGCCGTCAAGCTGCTGTACCCGCTGCCCGGCAAGGACGCCGACGAGGAACTGGAGCGGCGTTTCATCAGGGAGGCGCGCATCCTGGCCCGCCTGGAGCATCCCGGCGCTCCGGTCCTGTACGACTTCGGCACGCACGAGCAGCGGCTGTTCCAGGTGATGCAGTTCATCGACGGGGTCACGGTCGCCGACCTGCTGAGCGAGCACGGCCCGCTGCCGGTGCCGTGGGCGGTGGCGATCACGGCGCAGGCATGCGCGGTGTTGTCGGCGGCGCACGCGCTGGAGATCTGCCATCGGGATCTGAAGCCGACCAACCTCATGCTCTGCCCTGACGGCAGCATCAAGGTGCTGGACTTCGGGCTCGCGATGTTGCGGGAGTCGAACGGCACGCAGTTCACGAGGATCGGCCAGATTCTCGGCACTCCGGCCTACATGGCACCGGAGCAGATCCAGCGGGGTGTCGCCGAGCCGCGCAGCGATCTCTACTCGCTCGGGTGCGTGCTGCACGAGATGCTGACGGGGCGGCAGTTGTTCACGGGGCCGACCGAGTACGTGGTGTTCGAGAAGCAGGTGAAGGAACGGCCGCCTTCGGTCCCTGGGCTGCCCGCCGCGCTCGGGAAGGTGCTGTCCGACCTGCTGGAGAAGGCGGTGGAGGCGCGTCCAGGCGACGCGAATCTGCTGTACGAACGGCTGCAGCCGTTCGCGGTCGACCTGCCGATGCTGCCGGGGTTCCTGACCCCTCCGTCGGCGCCGAGTCCCGGCAGGATGTACGCCAAGGTGCTCGGCCGCGTTCTCGGCTGAGAGAACGCTCTCCCGCGCAGGTAACACTCTGGAAACGGCCCATCACTTTGGGAGCGCTCCCATTGCGCGTGAATCCATCCCGCTAGCTGCGAAAACAGCTCCAATCTGGAGAGAGCGCTCTCTCGCAGGGTGGCGAAACGCTCCGTTGACACGGTCCCGGCCTGGCCCCAACCTTCTCAGAGAGCGCTCTCTCAACGACTCAACCCCACACCGCCCTCAGGGAGGGTTCCATGGCCATGCCGTACTCCCAGGCCCGCCGCTTCGGGCGGCTCGCCGTACCGGTGCTCACCGCTTCCGCGCTCGCCCTCGCTCTCGCCGCCTGTGGCGGCGGCTCGCAGCAGCCCGCCGCCACGGGCGGCGGCGACGAGAAGGTGACGCTCAGCGTCGCCCTCTTCGGCGACTTCGGCTTCAAGCCGCTGTACGCGGAGTTCAAGAAGACGCATCCCAACGTGGAGATCGTCGAGCGGGTGACGCAGTTCAACGACCACCACAACAACCTGGTCAAGCGGCTGGCCACGAACGCGGGCACGGCCGACGTCGAGGCGGTGGAGGTGGGCTACATCAGCTCCTTCACCTCGCAGCCCGACAAGTTCCACGACCTCAAGCAGTACGGCCTGGACAAGCGGCAGGGCGACTACCTGGACTGGAAGTGGCAGCAGGGCCTGTCGAAGGACGGCACCAAGCTGCTCGGCCTCGGCACCGACGTCGGCGGCCTGGCCATGTGCTACCGCAAGGACCTGTTCGAGAAGGCGGGGCTGCCGACCGACCGGGAGAAGGTGGCCGAGCTCTGGCCGACGTGGGAGCAGTACATCGAGACCGGCAAGAAGTTCGCGGGAAGCGTCAAGGACGCCAAGTTCGTCGACTCCCCCGGCGAGATCTTCCGCGCGATCGTCAACCAGGCGCCCGTCGGCCTCTACGACGCGCAGGACCAGATCGTCGTCGCGTCCAACCCCGAGGTGAAGAAGGCCTGGGACCTGTCCAACCAGATCACCCAGAACGACCTGAGCGCCAAACTGGCCGCCTTCTCCCCGCCGTGGAACACCGGATTCGCCAAGGGCTCGTTCGCCACGATCATCTGCCCCGCCTGGATGACCGGTTACATCCAGGAGCAGGCCAAGGACGCGACGGGCAAGTGGGACATCGCGAAGGTTCCCGGCGGCTCGGGCAACAGCGGCGGCTCCCACCTGCTGCTCCCCAAGCAGGGCAAGCACCCCAAGGAGGCGGCCGAGCTGATCGACTTCCTCACATCGAAGGACAACCAGGCCCGCGTGTTCAAGGAGGAGGGCACCTTCCCCTCGATCCCCGCGCTCTACGACGACCCCTCGATCCAGAGCTTCACCAAGCCGTTCTTCGGTGACGCGCCGATCGGCAAGATCTACTCCGACGCGGCGCGCAACCTCAAGCCCCAGCACCTCGGCCCCAAGGAGGGCGACGTGCGCGTAGCCATCGGCGACGGGCTCGGCAGGGTCGAGCAGGGCAAGCAGACGCCGGACGAGGCGTGGGCGCAGGTCGTCGCGGACGTCCAGAAGATCAAGTAGCAGCCGGTACGGCGGGGCGGCGCGCGCCCCGCCGTACCGCATCGAACCAGAGGACTTCCGCATGGCCACCCTGCCAGCCGCGGCGGCGCCCAGGAGGCACCGCCGTCTCGTCAGGCACACGCTCGACCTCAAGCTCTCGCCCTACGCCTACGTGGCCCCGTTCTTCCTGCTGTTCTGCGCGTTCGGCGTCTTCCCGCTGATCTTCACCGCGTGGGTGAGCCTGCACGAGTGGACTCTCACCTCCGACGTGCACACCTTCATCGGCGTGGAGAACTTCGGCACGCTGCTCGCCGACGGCTACTTCTGGAACGCCACGTTCAACACCTTCTCCATCGGGGTCGTCTCGACCGTGCCGCAGCTCGTGCTGGCCATCTGGCTGGCACACCTGCTCAACCGCCCGCTGCGGGCGCAGACGTTCTTCCGCATCACGCTGCTGGTGCCGAACGTGACGAGCGTGGTCGCGGTCGTGGTGATCTTCAGCCAGCTCTTCGGGCGCGACTACGGGCTGGTCAACTGGATGCTGTCGTGGTTCGGGATCGACGGCGTCGCGTGGGCGGAGGGCACCGCCACCTCACACGTGGCCATCTCCGCGATGATCATGTGGAGGTGGACGGGCTACAACGCGCTGATCTTCCTGGCCGCCATGCAGGCCGTGCCCAGGGAGCTGTACGAGGCGGCGACGATCGACGGCGCGTCGCACCTGACCCAGCTCAAGAAGATCACCATCCCGATGATCAGACCCACGATCATCTTCGTGGTCACGGTCTCGACGATCGGCGCGATGCAGATCCTCGCCGAGCCCCTGCTGTTCGGGGCGGGAAGCGGGGCGGGCGGCATCACCAGCGGCGGCCCCGACCACCAGTTCCAGACGCTCGCGCTCTACGTCTACGACCTGGGCTTCAACAAGTTCGACTTCGGCTACGCCTCGGCGGCCTCGTGGGTGATGTTCCTGTTCGTGGTGGTCGCGGCGGGCGTCAACTACCTGCTGACCCGCCGGATCGGAGGGGCTTTCAAGTGAGACGACGCCTCACCTACCTGACGCTGCTGGCGGTGGCGTTCTTCTCGGTCTTCCCGCTGTACTACAGCGTGGTCGTGGCCTCGCGGCACAACTCGGCGCTGGCCGAGGTGCCGCCGCCGCTGGTACCCGGAGGCAATTTCTTCGCCAACGTGGCACGCGTCTTCGACACGGTGCCCTTCGCCATGGCGCTGCTCAACTCCTTCCTGGTGGCGGGGTCGATCGCGGTCGCGGTGATGTTCTTCTCGACGCTGGCCGGGTTCGCCTTCGCCAAGCTGAGCTTCAGGGGCAAGAACATCCTGCTGCTGATCACGGTGGCGACCATGATGGTCCCCACCCAGCTCGGCATCATCCCGCTCTACATGCTCATGGTGAAGATCGAGTGGACCGGCTCGATGTACGCGCTGGTGGTGCCCGCGCTGGTGAACGCCTTCGGGGTGTTCTTCATGACGCAGTACCTGTCCCGCGCGCTGCCCACCGAGCTGCTGGAGGCGGGCAGGGTCGACGGCGCCACCACGTGGGGCCTGTTCTGGCACGTCGTCCTGCCCGCCGCACGACCGGCCGCGGCGGTGCTCGGGATGCTGACGTTCATGACCGCGTGGAACGACTACTTCTGGCCGCTGGTGGTGCTGACGCCGGAGAACCCGACGGTGCAGGTGGCGCTCTCGACGCTGGCCAGCGGTTACGTCAACGACTACGTCCTCGGACTGTCGGGGACAGCGGTGGGAACCCTGCCGCTGATCCTCGTCTTCATCCTGCTCGGCAAACAGATCATCGGAGGAATCATGCAAGGAGCGGTCAAGGGATGACGATCACGACCATGGAGACGCGGGGGACCGTGGTCTTCCCTGAGAACTTCGTCTGGGGCGCGGCGACCGCGTCCTACCAGATCGAGGGGGCCGCGAAGAAGGACGGCCGGGGCCCTTCGATCTGGGACACCTTCTCCGCCACGCCGGGGAAGGTGCGCGACGGCGACACCGGCGAGGTCGCCTGCGACCACTACCACCGCTACCGCGACGACGTGGCCCTGATGAAGGAGCTGAGCCTCAACGCCTACCGGTTCTCCGTCGCCTGGCCCAGGATCCAGGCCACGGGCACGGGGCCCGCCAGCCCCGCGGGGCTCGGCTTCTACGACAGGCTCGTCGACACGCTGCTCGAGGCGGGCATCACGCCCTACGTCACGCTCTATCACTGGGATCTGCCGCAGGCGCTCGAGGACCTCGGCGGCTGGACCTCCCGCGAGACGGCCTACCACTTCGCCGAGTATGCCGCGATCATGTACGGCCGGCTCGGTGACAGGGTGAGCCACTGGACCACGCTCAACGAGCCGTGGGTCTCGGCCTTCCTCGGCTACGGCAGCGGCGTGCACGCGCCGGGCCGTACCTCTCCGCACGACGCGCTCAAGGCCGCGCACCACCTGCTGCTCGGCCACGGGCTCGCGGCGCGGACGCTGCGCTCGGCCGGCGCCGAGGAGATCATGCTGGTGGTCAACTCGGCACCCGTGCTGACGCCCGCCCAGGTGAACGACCCGGACGCGGCGGTTTCGGAGGCCGACGCGGCGGCCGTCCACCGCATCCACACGCTGCTCACCAGGCAGTTCCTGGACCCGGCCCTGTTCGGCTCCTACCCCGAGGAGGTGCTGGCCGCCGCAGGGCGCAACGGCGGCACCGCGCACATCCTCGACGGCGACCTTGAGATCATCAACGCGCCGATCGACCTGGTGGGGATCAACTACTACAACCCCTGCGTGGTGGAGGACGGGCCCGGCCTCGGCGCCGACCCGGCATGGCCAGGCTCGGAGGGCGTGCGCTTCGCCCCGGCCGACGCCCCCGTCACCGCGATGGGCTGGCCGATCGTGCCCAGCGGCCTGTCCCGCCTCCTGGTACGGCTCTCGCAGGACTACCCGCAGGTCGGCCTCATGGTCACCGAGAACGGCGCGGCCTTCGACGATGTGGTCGAGGACGGCAGGGTGCACGACGGCGGCAGGCTCGCCTACCTCGAAGGACACCTGCGCGCGGCGCACGAGGCCATCGCGGCGGGCGCCGACCTGCGCGGCTACCTGGTGTGGTCGCTGCTGGACAACTTCGAGTGGGCCGAGGGCTACAGCCACAGGTTCGGCGTCGTCCACGTCGACTACACCACCCAGGTCCGCACCCCCAAGGACAGCGCCCTCTGGTACCGGGACGTGATCGGCAACAACGGGTTTTCCTGGTCCCCCAACAAACCGTAATACCACCGATATTGACCTCGTCATGTGCGCCATCAATTCTCAGAGAACGCTCTCACCGGCACAGGAGGATGCACATGACGACCGCCCCTCGACTTCTTGTCGGAGCCGCGGCGCTGGCGCTCGTCGCCACCGGCTGCGGCTCCACCGGGTCCGGGTCCTCCACCGGCCAGGCGGCCCCCGCGGCCGACTGCGCCGCCTACCAGCAGTACGGCAAGCACGACGGCAAGAAGGTCACGGTCTACTCCCCCATCAGAGACGCCGAGGCCGACCTCTTCCAGCAGAACTGGAAGACGTTCGAGAAGTGCACGGGCATGAAGATCACCTACGAGGGCACGGGCGAGTTCGAAGCGCAGATCCAAGTGCGCTCGGACGGCGGTAACCCGCCTGACCTGGCATTCTTCCCCCAACCAGGCCTGCTGGCGCGCTTCGCGAAGGCGGGCAAGCTGAAGGCCGCTCCCGCCGAGGTCAAGACGCTGGCCGACCAGGGCTGGTCCAAGGACTGGATCAACTACGGCACCGTCGACGGCACCTTCTACGCCGCTCCGCTGGGCGCCAGCGTGAAGTCGTTCGTCTGGTACTCCCCCAAGACCTTCCAGGAGAAGGGCTGGCAGGTCCCCAAGACGTGGGACGAGCTGATGAAGCTCAGCGACACCATCGCGGCCACCGGCGTCAAGCCGTGGTGCGCGGGCATCGAGTCGGGTGAGGCGACGGGCTGGCCGGCGACCGACTGGATCGAGGACGTCATCCTGCGCGAGCTCGGACCCGAGGAGTACGACAGGTGGGTCGCGCACGAGCTGAAGTTCAACGATCCCAAGGTCGTCGCGGCGGTCGACAAGGTCGGCGCGATCCTCAAGAACGACAAGTACGTCAACGGCGGCTACGGCCCGGTCAAGTCGATCGCCAGCACCGCCTTCCAGGAGGGAGGCGTGCCGATCACGACGGGCAAGTGCGCGATGCACCGCCAGGCCTCCTTCTACGCCAACTTCTGGCCGGAGGGCACCAAGGTGGCGGAGGACGGCGACGTCTTCGCCTTCTACCTCCCGGGCAACGACCCCGCCAAGAAGCCGGTGCTCGGCGCGGGCGAGTTCGTGGCGGCCTTCGCCGACCGGCCCGAGGTCCAGGCGTTCCAGCGCTACCTGGCCACGCCCGACCACGCCAACTCCAGGATGAAGCTGGGCACCTACGTGTCGGCGAACAAGGGCGTCGACCTGGCCAACGCGCAGAACCCCATCGACAAGCTGTCGATGGAGATGCTGCGTGACGAGGCGACCGTGTTCAGGTTCGACGGCTCGGACCTCATGCCGGCCGCCGTCGGGTCGGGCACCTTCTGGAAGGGCATGACCGACTGGATCAACGGCAAGGACACCAAGACGGTGCTCGACTTCATCGACGCCTCCTGGCCCAAGTCCTGATCTGCCCCGGTACGGCGGGCGGCCGCCCGCCGTACCTCCAGGGAGGACGGCCGCCCCGCGCTCCCTGAGTCGCCCCGCACGCCCCCCGACGACGCCCCACCCGGCGCGGGGAACCCCAGGAGGACCCTTGGACCTGGACTTCGATCTGGCTGCCGAGTCGCCCAAACTCACCCAGCTGGTCGTCGGCGTCGTCGCGTTCCTGGCGGTCGTCGGCCTGGTCCTGCTCCTGCTCGACAGGGCGCCGATGCGGCAGAAGGCCCGCCTGCACGCCGCGATCCTGCTGGCCCCCGCTCTCGTCCTGCTGGCCGTCGGCCTGGTCGTCCCCGGCGTCCGCACCACCCTGCTGTCGTTCATGAGCGGCGACGGCACCGCCTTCGTCGGCCTGGACAACTACGCGTGGATGTTCACCCAGCCCGAGGCGGTGACGGTGCTGCGCAACACCCTCATCTGGGTGGTGCTCGTCCCGCTCCTGGTGACCGCGATCGGCCTGGTCTACGCGGTGCTCGTCGACCGCAGCAGGTTCGAGTCGCTGGCCAAGTCGCTCGTCTTCCTGCCGATGGCCATCTCGTTCGTCGGCGCGGGCATCATCTGGAAGTTCGTCTACGCCTACCGGCCCGAGGGCGTCGACCAGATCGGCCTGCTCAACCAGGTCGTGGTCTGGCTCGGTGGCGAGCCGAGGCAGTGGCTGCTCGACCCGCCGCTCAACACGCTCTTCCTCATCGTGGTGATGGTCTGGATCCAGGCCGGCTTCGCCACCGTCGTGCTGTCGGCCGCGATCAAGGGCATCCCCTCCGACATCGTGGAGGCGGCCAAGCTCGACGGCGCGGGCCCGGCGCAGATGTTCTTCAGGGTGACGCTGCCGTCGATCAGGCCCGCCGTGATCGTCGTCCTGGTCACCCAGTCGATAGGCACGCTGAAGCTGTTCGACATCGTGCGTACCATGACCGGCGGCCAGTTCGACACCAGCGTCATCGCCAACGAGATGTACAACCAGGCCTTCAGGTACGGCGAGACCGGCAAGGGCGCCGCGTTAGCGGTGTTCCTGTTCGTACTGGTCACGCCGATCGTCGTCTACCAGATCCGCAGCAGGAGGGCCATCCGATGACGACCCCGACCGCCAGGGTCCGCGCCGGCCTGTCCAGCAGGACGGCCTCCCTCGTCGCGCTGCTGATCGCGCTGCTCTGGACGACGCCGACCTTCGGCCTGCTGCTGTCGTCCTTCAGGCCCGAGGACCAGATCAAGACGTCCGGGTGGTGGACGTTCTTCTCCGCGCCCACCCTGACGCTGGAGAACTACCAGGAGGTGCTGTTCGGCACGTCCTCCTCCTCGGGGCAGCTGGCGAGCTTCCTGCTCAACTCGATCGTCATCACGGTGCCCTCCGTGCTGTTCCCGCTGGCCTTCGCCTCCTTCGCGGCCTACGCGCTGGCCTGGCTGCCGTTCAGAGGCCGCGACTGGATCTACATCGGGATCTTCGCCCTCCAGGTCGTGCCGCTGCAGATGGCGCTGGTGCCGCTGCTGTCGTTCTTCTCCGAGGGCGTCGAGGTGTTCGGCGTGCAGCTCACGCCCGCGTGGAACCTGGAGGGCACGGGCAGGTTCGTCCAGGTGTGGTTCGCCCACACCTGCTTCGCGCTGCCGCTCGGCATCTTCCTGCTGCACAACTTCATGTCCGAGCTGCCGCACGAGCTCATGGAGGCGGCGAGGGTCGACGGCGCCACCCACGGCACGATCTTCCGCAGGATCGTGCTGCCGCTGGTGGCGCCCGCGCTAGCCACCTTCGCGATCTTCCAGTTCCTGTGGGTGTGGAACGACCTGCTCGTGGGACTGATCTTCGGAGGCGGCACGGCGGAGAGCGCGCCGATGACCGTACGGCTGGCCCAGATGGCCGGGACCAAGGGCAACGAGTGGCAGCGCCTCACCGCCGGGGCGTTCGTGTCTGTCATCATTCCTCTCGTGGTCTTTGTGTCGATGCAGCGCTACTTCGTCCGCGGGCTCCTGGCCGGAAGCGTCAAAGGTTGACATCCTCTCCCTCGTCAACGAGGGCGATTCCCACGGTCACCCGTGAGGGTTCCTGCTTCACCGCCGGCCGCCCCGCCAGGAAAGAGCTCCCTTTGAGGTCTTACACCAGCTCCACAGGCGTTTCACCTCTCCGCCAGCCCGGCGGCGAGGATGTTTCTTGCCGCGTTCACGTCCCGGTCATGGATCACGCCACACGCGCACTCCCACTCCCGCACGGTCAACGGCATCGACCGCTGGCTCGCCCCACAGGCAAAGGCCGAACGCGTGTACTCAGCGCTCAACCGCGACCGCTTACGCGACTTGAACACCGGATACCCGGCCCGTTTGGCGAGGAAGTTCGCGAACGCCGCCTGCAGATGCCGCAACGCCTGCTGCAACGGCACACACGACACCTCCGCGAGAAACGTCAGCCCCTCCGAGCGCTTCCACTCCGTCAACGCGGCCGAGGACTCCGCGTAGGAGACGCGCCGACCCTCCTGCCTGTAGGCGCGAGTCCGCTCTGCCAGCGCCTTGTTGTAGACCAGCCGGACACAGCCGAACGTCCGGGCAAGCTCCTCGGCCTGCCCGGGGGTCGGATAGAAGCGGAACTTGAACGCCCGCTTCACCGTCTGCGCCACGCCTCACATCGTGCACGATCAGTGAGCACTCGCGCAGGTGTTCGGTACACAGCATGCGGCATCCAGCCGCGTTTCCTCCCCTGCCTGAAGACGGGCATCTCCACACTCAAGGAGTCTTGATGAAGCGCCCCACGCTGGAGGCGGTCGCCGCCAGGGCGGGAGTGTCGCGTGCCACGGTCTCGCGGGTGGTCAACGGGCAGGCGACGGTCGCCCCGCACATCCGCGACGTGGTGCTGCGCGCGGTCGACGAGCTCGGATACGTGCCCAACTCGGCGGCGCGCAGCCTCGTCACGCAGCGGACCGACTCGATCGCCCTCGTCTTCTCCGAGCCGCCGACCAGGGTGTTCTCCGAGGACCCGATGTTCTCCACCGTCATCAGGTCGGCCAGTGTGGAGCTGGAGGCGGCCGACAAGCAGGTCGTGCTCATGCTGACCAGCTCGGCCAAGAGCCACGCGCGGATCGAGCGGTACATCGCCAGCGGCCACGTCGACGGCGTCATGCTCATCTCGATGCACGGCGGCGACCCGCTGCCCGCCGCGATCGCGCGCATGCGGGTGCCTGTCGTCTCCTACGGCAGGCCCGCCGTCCCCATCGACATCCCGTTCGTGGACAACGACAACGTGGGCGGGGCGGCCGATGCCGTACGGCATCTGGTGGACTCGGGCAGGCGCAGGATCGCCACCATCGCGGGCCCGCAGGACATGATCGCGGGGCTGGACCGGCTGGCCGGCTACCGGAACGTGCTGCGCGACTCCGACCGGCGCTCGATCGTCGCGATCGGCGACTTCACCCGCGAGTCCGGCGCGATCGCGATGCGGCAGCTGCTGGAGGACGACCCCGGCCTCGACGCCGTCTTCTGCGGCAACGACCTCATGGCCGTGGGCGCGTTGCAGGCGCTGCGCCACGCGGGGCGCAGGGTGCCCGACGACGTGGCCGTGGTCGGGTTCGACGACATCGAGGCCGCCAAGTACACCGACCCGCCGCTGACGACGGTCCGCCATCACATCTTCGAGCAGGCCGCGGCCATGACGAGGCTGCTGCTCGGGCTGTTCGAGGGCGGCCCCGCCGATCCGGTCATCCTGCCGACCGAACTGGTCATCCGCGAATCCGCCTGAGATGCTGGCCACGGAGGTGGCTGGATGGGTCCTCCGGGCGACGTCACCGATTTCGTCCTCATCAAGGGCATGGGGTTCGTGCGTTACGGCCTCGTGCTCACCGGCGATCAGCGCGAAGGCGTCTCGCTGGCCCAGGAGGCGCTGGCAGGGCTGAACGCCGCGAAGACCGGAAATCCCGACACCTATGTCGGCACGACGATGGCCCGCCTGTTCGTGACGGGACGGCGCCGCCGCCATGGGCAGGGCGTCCCCGAGGCCGACGTCGCCAGGCAGGGCGGCGACCCGGACATCTGGCGGCAGCTGGCGGAGCTTCCCGCGCTGACCAGAGCGGTGATCGTGCTCCGCTCCTATGGCGGGCTGTCCAACGAGGAGATCGCGCACGTCCTCGACCTGCCGTCGTCCAGGGTGCGCGACCAGGCCGTCGCCTTCAGGCAGGACGACCTGGTCAGAACCCTCGAAGCGGCGGCCGCGACGGCCCAGCCCGCTGACCTGCTGTCGGGGCTGTCGCGGCTGCGGCGCCGCCGTACGGCGAAGCGGCTGCGGTCGGCGGCGGCCGCGGGCCTCGCGCTGGCCGCGGTGACCGGGCTGGTCGTGCTGGTCAGGCCCACGGTGGCGGCGCCCGCCGACCACGTCGCGGCCACCGCCCGTCCCGCGCCGTCGAGAGTCGGGCGCGCCATGGCGGCCCAGGAGGTGTGGCCGCGCGCCGTCTCCCGGCTGCCCGCCCGCTCGGCCGACGGGCTGGTGTACCAGCCCGCGATCGCGATCGACGACCACCGCGTGGTGCTGCTGGCGCAGGAACGGCTCGGCTACGACGACGTACGGCTGGACGTCTACGACGCCGTCACCGGCAGGATCGGCAGGTTCGCCAAGCTGGCGACGGGGGACGAGGTGCGGTGGTTCGCCACCGACGGGCGGTTCGTGGTGTGGAGCGCCCTCGGGCTGCGCGCGGACGACACGGTCGAGACGCAGTTCTGGCGGGTGCCGGTCAGGGGCGGCAAGCCCCGGCTCGTGACGACCGCCGCGGAGGGTGACAGGCAGGCGCCTCCGGAGATCCACTTCCAGGTGGGCGGCGGGCATCTGCTCTGGAACACCGACAAGGCGATCTATCGGCGGCCGCTGTCGGGCAAGGGGGGCAGGGAGAAGGTGCGCGACGGGCTGCGGCTGCTGGAGTGGCCGTGGGCCGCCGACCTGGCGAAGGGGACGCTGACGGATCTGGAGACGGGCCGGTCGAGGCTGTTCGTGACCGGCGGCCAGGGGGTGGCGCAGTGCTCGCCCGACTGGTGCGTGGAACGGAACGCGATCTCGCGGATGACGCTGGCGCGCAGGACGGACGGGTCGGGGACGGTCGAACTGCCCGGGTCGACGTCGGACGGGCCGGTGCTGAACCGGTTCGTGGTGCTGCGTTTGCGGGCCGGGCTACAGGTGATCAAGGATCTGCGGGCGGGGACGCTGGCGACTTTCGACCCCGCCGACCCGTCGATGGCGGTCAGCCTGGGTGACAAGAACGACCCGGGGACGATGCTGGCGTGGAGCGACTCCGACGGCCGCGACCTCTGGATCCTCAATCTGAAGGCCGTGCGCTGACCTCGCCTTTCCGGAGCCCCGGCCCCACCCGGAGGGAGGGGCCGGTCCTCCGGGTGGGGCCCTCGGGTCAGGGCTCCAGCCAGACCGCCGTGTCACGAGGGAGCAGGCCGTCGTGACACGTGGGGCCGCTGGCCAGAAGGATCGCCGAGTGCGGCGGGAGCCGTACCGGGTCGGGGCCCAGGTTCACCACGCACACCACCCCCGAGTCCCGCGCGAACGCCAGCACATGGTCCCCCAGGTCCAGCCACGTCAGCGATCCGTCGCCGAGCCGGTCGCGGCGCAGGTGGAGGGCGGTGCGGTAGAGGGTGAACATGGACCCGGGGTCGCCCGCCTGGGCCTCGGCCGTGAGCTCCTTCCACTCGGGCGGCTGCGGCAGCCACGGCTCCCCCGCGCCGGGGCCGAACCCGAACGGCGGCGCGTCACCCGACCACGGCAGCGGCACGCGGCAGCCGTCCCGCCCTGGAACGGTGTGCCCCGATCTGGTCCATATGGGGTCCTGACGCAGCTGGTCGGGGATGTCGTCGACCTCGGGCAGGCCCAGTTCCTCGCCCTGGTAGACGTAGACGCCGCCGGGCAGGGCCATCGCCAGCAGCGCGGCCGCCCTGGCCCTGCGGTAGCCGAGGTCCAGGTCCGCGGGGGCGCCGTCCCTGCGGGCCGCGTGGTCCCACGAGGTGTCGGTCCTGCCGTACCTGGTGACGACGCGGGCGACGTCGTGGTTGGACAGCACCCACGTCGGCGGCGCGCCCACGGTGGCGTGGGTCGACAGCGTCAGCGCGATGCTGGCCCGCAGCTCCGCCGGCTCCCACGGGCACGAGAGGAAGTCGAAGTTGAACGCGGTGTGCAGCTCGTCGGGCCGCAGGTAGCGGGCGAACCGCTCCTGGTCGGGCAGCCACACCTCGCCGACGAGGATCCGGTCGTCGTACTCGTCGGCCACCTGCCGCCAGCCGCGGTAGATGTCGTGGACGCCATCGAGGTCCTCGTAGGCGGTCGCCGACTTGACCAGCAGCGCGGCGGAGTCGATGCGGATGCCGTCCACGCCCCTGTCGAACCAGAAGCGCAGCACGTCGTGGAACTCCTGGTGCACCTCGGGGCTGTCCCAGTTGAAGTCGGGCTGCCCGGGGTCGAACAGGTGCAGGTACCACTGGCCGTCTTCCACCTGGGTCCACGCGGGCCCGCCGAAGATCGACCGCCAGTCGTTCGGCTCGTCGCCGAACCAGAAGCGGTCGCGCTTCGACCGGTCCCGCAGGGCCTCCTGGAACCAGGCGCTGGCGGTGGAGCTGTGGTTCGGCACGACGTCGATGATGACCTTGATGCCCAGGTCGTGGGCCTCCCTGATGAACCGCTCCGCCTCTCCCAGCGTCCCGAACACCGGCTCGATGTCGCGGTAGTCGGCCACGTCGTAGCCGCCGTCGGCCATGGGCGACGGGTACCAGGGGTTGAGCCAGACCGCGTTCACCCCCAGGTCCTTCAGGTACGGCAGGCGGTCCCGCAGCCCGGCCAGGTCGCCGACGCCGTCGCCGTTCCCGTCGGCGAAACTGCGCAGGTAGACCTGGTAGATCGCGGCGCCCCGCCACCACGTGTCGGACATTGCGCTCCTAACCCTTGAGACTTCCGGCGGTGAGGCCCGCCATGATGTGCCGTTGGAAGAACAGGAAGATGACGATCGTCGGGATGCTGGCGATCACCAGGGCCGCGGTGAGCGCGTTGGTCGGCATGGTCTGCGACAGCGAGTTGATGGCGACGCTCACCGTCATGCGGTCGGTGTCGGGCAGCACGAGCAGCGGGTAGACGAAGTCCCGCCACACGTTGACCACGGTGAAGATCGACACGACGCCCAGGATGGGCCGCGAGACCGGCAGCACGATGGACCACAGGATCCGCACGGGCGACGCGCCGTCCATCTCGGCCGCCTCGATGAGCTCTCTCGGGATGGAGTCGAAGAAGCGCTTGAGCAGGAAGATGTTGAAGCCGTTGGCCGCCGCGGGCAGCCAGATCGCCCACGGGGTGTTGAGCAGGTCCAGGTCGACGACAGTCACGTACAGGGGCAGGATCAGGACCATCGGCGGGATCATCAGCGTGGCCAGCATCAGGCCGGTGATCAGCTTGCCGAACATCGGGCGCAGCTTCGACAGCGCGTAGGCGGCGGCCACGTCGACGGCCAGCGTGAACAGCCAGGCGCCCGCCGCGTAGAGGGCGGTGTTCTTCAGCAGCAGTCCGAGGTCGAGCAGGTTCCACGCTTCAATGTAGGCGTCGAAGCTGGGGTTCCGCGGGATCAGCGTGGGCGGGATCTGGTCGAGTTCCTCCGGGGTCTTGAGCCCGCCGGTCACCATCCAGTAGAGCGGGAACATGAAGACCGCGGTGAAGCCGGCGACCATCGCCACCAGCACGATCCAGTAGATCGTCCGGCCTTTGCGGGTGTTGAGCTGGTGCGGCGACACCAGGGTGCGGAACCGCGTCTCGATGCGGCGCTGGGCGAGCCTGCGCGGCTTCGGCCTGCGGTGCCGTACGGCGGTGGCGATCATGAGGTCTCCCGCGAAACGCGCAGGTACACGGCGGAGAAGACGATGAGCACGATCATGAGCATCAGGCCCATCGCGCCACCGCCGCCGAAGTTCCCGAAGTTGAACGCGTACTGGTACATCAGGTACGCGACGGTCACGGTGGCGTTCTCGGGCCCGCCGCCGGTGAGCATGAACGGCTCGATGAACACCTGCATGGTCGCGATGACCTGCAGCAGCAGCATCACCAGGAGGATCAGTTTGGTCTGGGGAATGGTGACGTGCCAGATGCGCTTGAACAGGCCCGCGCCGTCGAGTTCCGCCGCCTCGTACAGCTCGCTCGGGATCGTCTGCAGGGCCGCCAGGTAGATGAGCGTGCCGCTGCCGAGGTTCATCCAGGTGGAGACGATGACCAGGGAGATGAGCGCGGTGTCGGTCGAGTCGAGCCACGCGAGCGGCGGCAGGTGGAAGAAGCCGAGGATCTGGTTGAACAGGCCGGGGCCCGGGTCGTAGAACCACTTGAACAGCAGCACGGACACGGCCGGGGGCAGCATCACCGGGAGGTAGACCACGAACCGCAGGTAGGCCTTGGCGTGGCGGAGCTCGTTGAGGACGATCGCCGCGGTGAAGGGGACGATGTAGCCGATCAGCAGCGCCAGGCCGGTGAAGGCGGCGGTGTTGATCCAGGCCTGGGCGAAGGCGGGGTCCTCGATGACCGTCGCGAAGTTGTCGAGGCCGACCCACGTCGGGGGGTCGACGAAGTTGTTCTCCTGGAGGCTCAGGAGAACCTCGCGGATCATCGGCCACCACGAGAAGACGGCGAAGCAGATCAGGGCGGCGCTCAGGAAGCCGTAGGCGGTGAGGTTGCGTTTCACCGCCCGGCCCGTTCTGGACGGGGGCCTTCGTCCCATGCTTGCTACGTTCAAGGGGTCACTCCTGTGGATCATGGCTGCTGGGTCCCCGCCGGCGGTGACGGCGGCGGGGACCCTGGCCCTGCCCGGACCGCGCGAGCGGTCGGGACGGGCGAGGCGGGGGTCAGCTGGTGGACTTGCTCAGAACGTCGTTGACCTTGGTCTCCGCCTCGGCGAGCAGCTTGTCGATGTCCGCGTCCTGCCGGGTGAGCACGGCCGACATCGGGGTGTCGAGGATCTGGTAGATCTGCTGGTTCATGGGCGGCTCGAGCTTGAGCGGCACCTTCGCCATCCCGTCCACGTAGGCGGAGAAGTTCTCCAGCGGCAGCGTGGCGTTCGTCTTGCGCAGCTCCAGCAGCTTCTGACCGGTCGGGCTGTCACCCCAGACGTTGTTGTCGGGAAGGCCGACCGCCCTGCCCGTCGCCTTCTGGCGCGCGTAGTCGAACTGGCCCCTGCCGGGAGCCAGCACGTAGTAGTCCAGCCACAGCAGACCCGCCTTGATCTGCTCAGGAGTGGCCTTGGGGTTGAACATGTAGCCGTCGCCACCGCCCAGTGTGGCCGTGGCCTCGGGGAAGGCCGCGAGCCCGAAGTCCTCGTATGCGGCCTTGCGGTTGTCGTGCAGTTCGGTGATGACGTCGGGCGCGCCGAGGATCATGCCCATCTTGCCCGCGCCCATCAGGCGCATGAGGTCGTCCCACTGGTAGAGCTGCTTGGTCCCCATGCTGTTGTCGGTCCAGCGCATGTCCTTGAGGTTCTGCAGGACCGCCTTGCCCTCAGGGGTGTTGAAGGCCGCCTTCTTGCCCGTCTCGTCGACGACGGAGCCGCCCCTGCCGTAGATGGACTGGGTGAAGTGCCAGCCGCCGGTGTTGCCCGCGCTGTACTCCCCGTAGCCGATGTAGCCGGGGCCGAGCGCGGTGATCTTCTTGGCCGCCTCGCGGATCTCCGCCCAGGTCTTGGGTGGCGTGTTGGGGTCGAGACCTGCCTGCGTGAAGAGCTTGCGGTTGTAGACGAGACCGACCTTGTAATTTCCGCGGGGAACACCGTAAATCTTGCCGTCGACCGTGTATGCCGCCATCACGCTGGGGTCGATGTCCTTGAGCGTGGAGATCGTGTCGGCGTAGGCGGTGATGTCAGCCGCCTGGCCCGCCCTGATCGCGGTCTGCACGTCGCCGAAGTAGCCGTAGAAGACGTCCTCCATCTGGCCGCCCGCCAGCTTGGCGTCGTAGGTCTTCACGTCGTGGCAGGGGAAGCCGTCCTTGCTGTCGATCGTGATGTTCGGGTGCAGCTTCTGGAAGGCGGCGACGTCGTCGTCCCAGTCCTTGCGCTGCAGGGGGTTGGTCTTGGGCGGCTGGCAGCCGACGGAGATCGTGACGGGCGCGGCCTGGGGCGCCCCGCTTGCCGCGGGCGCCGGCTTTTCGGCCGTGGAACCGCAGGCCGCGACCGACAGGCCGAGGCCGGTGACGATCAGCAGGCCGAGTGCTCTGCGGGAGCTGCTCATCGGTCTGGACCCTTCTGATGGGGATGGGGAGGTCCACACGATAAGCAGCAGCGACACATTCTTGCAATATTTTGACAGTAGAATGAAATATAACGACTGAATGACGCCGTCCGTGATGGTGCGGCGTGGGGCAGCGGCCGTACTGAACAGGAAAGATCGAGCGAAGCCCTCGATTGACCGCGAGATGCCGGTCTTGGTGCCAAGCCGGGCCGGCTCGGCCGGCCCGCGGTGTTCGGCGTCCTGGACGAAGGGGGCGTTCCGTCAGGGGTGGTAGCCGTGGAGGAAGGCGTGGACACCGGAGGCGACCGTCTCGGCGACCTCCTCCTCCGTCGGTGCCGTGACCCCCCGGAACGTGCCCGCGGCCGAGATCAGCACCATGAGGTGGAGGGCGGCGCGCTCCGGATCACCGGCCCTGAGCAACCCCCGTTCGGACAGGTGCCGCATGCGGTCCGCGAGTGCGTGGCGGACCCTGCGCGGGCCCGTCTCCTGCCACGCCTCGATCGCGGCCGGCGGGATGTGGCCGGCCTCCGCGTGGATCTGGCGGACCAGCGCGAAGTGCTCGGCGTGCTCGCCCGCCATCGGCGCGGCGAAGGCCCGCCCGAACTCCACCAGGTCGGACTCCAGATCGGTGACCTTGCCCAGATGGCGGTCGATGATCGCGATCTGCGCCTCGGCGGCCAGAGTGGCGCTCTCCTGGATGACGCTCTGGAACAGCTGGGCCTTGTCGGTGAAGTGGTTGTAGATCGTGCGCGTGGAGACGCCCGCCGTCGCGGAGATCGCGTCGATGCTCGCGCGGGTGTAGCCGTCGCGCGCGAACACCGCCAGCGCGCCTGCGAGGATCGCGCGCCGCTTGTCCGCAAGGCCGCCGCGTGGCCGTCCCTTCACCGCGTCGTTCCTGGTCACTGGAGTCTCCTCGCTTTTCTTGCAGTCATCGTTTTACTTGTTGCCATACACGTTGTACTTTACCTGGTGTCGCACAGGACGGGCCGCCGAGGCCGTCCACGATGACCCGCGCCGTGAGGAGCAACACGATGATCCGCATTGCCATCATCATCGGCAGCACCCGCCCCCGCCGCAGGGGCGCGGCCGTGGCCCGATGGGTCGCCGAGATCGCCGAGAGGCACGCCGCCACCGCGCGCGAAGGCGTGCGTTTCGAGGTGGTCGACCTGGCCGAGTACGGCCTGCCCCTGCTGGACGAGCCGGTGCCCGCGCTGTTCGGCGAGTACGCCAACGCGCACACCGCGAGGTGGGCCGAGACCATCGGCTCCTTCGACGGGTTCGTCTTCGTCACGCCCGAGTACAACCACTCCGTCCCCGCCTCACTGAAGAACGCGATCGACTTCCTGTTCGCCGAATGGCACGACAAGTCGGCGGGATTCGTCAGTTACGGCGTCCACGGCGGCACCAGGGCGGTCGAACACCTGCGCCTGACCATGGCCGAGCTCAAGGTCGCAAGCGTGCGCACCCAGGTCGCGCTCTCGGTGTTCGCCGATTTCGAGATCACCGACCCGACGCAGCCAGGAGTCTTCGCCCCCGGCCCCCATCAGGAGCCGACCCTGGTCGAGCTGCTCGACGAGGTGATCGCCTGGTCCCGTGCGCTCAGGCCGCTGCGGACGGCAGGAGCCCACCCGGTGCCGGCCTGACGACGGATGTGATCACGCGCTGACGGCTGCCGGACGGGCCGCGCGTGTACGAGGTGTCGGCCGGGTCACTGGACGCGGGCCGTGGAGGCCCGCACGACCAGCTCGGGTTCGAACAGCAACTCGTCCGCCGGGACCACCGCCTTGTCGATCAACGCCACGAGCAGGTCGACGGCGGCCCTGCCCATCGCGTCGATCGGCTGGCGGACCGTGGTGAGCGGCGGGTCGGTGCAGGTCATCAGGGCCGAGTCGTCGTAGCCGATCACCGACAGGTCGGAGGGCACGTCGCGCCCCGCCCGCCTGGCCGCCCTGATCGTGCCGAGCGCGAGCAGGTCGCTGGCGCAGATGACACCCGTGACCCCCTTGCGCACCAGCCTGGTCGCGGCCGCGTGGCCGCCCTCCAGCGAGAACATCGTGAACTCGACGAGGTCGTAGTCGCCGCCCCGCGACAGGAACGCTTCGAGCTTGCGCCTGGACGGCATGTGGTCCTTGGGCCCGAGCACCATGCCGATGCGTTCGTGGCCGAGCGCGCGCAGATGGCCGAGCGCCATCTCGGCGGCGACGGCGTCGTCGGAGGAGACCTGGGGGAAGCCCAGGTGCTCGACGGCGGCGTTGACCAGCACGGTCGGGAGTTTGCGTTCGAGGATGAGCTCGTAGTGCTCGTGCGAGGCGTCGGCCTGGGCGTACAGACCTCCGGCGAAGACGACGCCGGACACCTGCTGTTGCAGCAGCAGGTCGACGTAGTCGGCCTCGGAGACGCCGCCGACGGTCCTGGTGCACAGGACGCTGGTGAAACCCTGCTGGGCCAGCGCGCCGCCGACGACCTCGGCGAACGCGGGGAAGATGGGGTTCTGCAGCTCGGGCAGGACCAGGCCGACCAGGCGTGCGCGGTCGCCGCGCAGCTGGGTGGGACGCTCGTAGCCGAGCACGTCGAGTGCGGTCAGCACGGCTTCGCGGGTCGCCTCCGAGACCCCGGGCTTGCCGTTCAGCACCCGGCTCACGGTGGCCTCGCTCACCCCGACCTTCTTGGCCACCTCTGCCAGTCGTCGCGTCATGCGCAAACTATACGCCGATCCGTGTAAGTCATTGCAAGTGCTTGCAGCTTCGCTTGCGTTCCCATGAAGAGATCTGAACCCTCCGCCATCCATGCCTATCAGCACGGACATCCCGTGGGACCGATCCCATAAGCGAGTCGTCCTTTTGCGAAATGCAGTCGAAATATTGCAGGAAGCTGCTCGTCATCTTATGGTGCAGCCACTCCCCCCATGACGAAAGGCCGCCCTATGAGACGCACCCTCGCGTTACTCGCCGCCTTGTCGCTGGCGGTCCTCGGCCTCGCGACCCCTGCCTGGTCCGCGGGGCCCAACCTGGCCGCGGGCAAGCAGATGTCCGAGAGCAGCCACACCGACGTGTATCCCGCGGGCAACGCCAACGACGGCGATCAGGCGACCTACTGGGAGAGCGCGAACAACGCCTTCCCGCAGTGGATCCAGGTCGACCTGGGCTCGGCGGTCGCCGTCGACCAGGTCGTGCTCAAGCTGCCGAACGGCTGGCCGAGCCGTACTCAGACACTGACGGTGCAGGGCAGCACGAACGGCTCGAGCTTCACCACGCTCGCCGCGTCCGCGGCGCGCACGTTCAACCCGACGGCCACCATCGACGTCCCGCAGACCAGCACCCGGTACGTGCGGGTGACGTTCACCGCGAACACCGGCTGGCCGGCGGGGCAGCTGAGCGAGTTCGAGGTGTACGGCCCCGTCACGGGTCCCGACACGCAGGCCCCGACCGCGCCGGGCGACCTGGCCTACACCGAACCGTCGTCCGGGCAGATCAGGCTCACCTGGCAGGCGTCGACCGACAACGTGGGCGTGACCGGCTATGACATCTACGCCAACAACGCTCTTCGCGGCAGCGTCACAGGGAATGTCCTGACTTATACGGATAACCAGCCAGCGAGCGCCACCGTCTCCTACTACGTCAAGGCCAAGGACGCCGCAGGCAACCAGTCCGCCGCCGGCAACACCGTGACCCGCACGGGCTCAGGCGGCGGTGGCGGCAACCTCGCCCAGGGCAAACCGATCACCGCCTCGGGCTCCACCTGGATCTACGCGCCGGCCAACGCCAACGACGGCAGCCTCACCACCTACTGGGAAGGCGGCGGCGGCTACCCGAACACGCTGACCGTGCAGCTCGGCTCGAACGCCGACCTCAGCTCGATCGTGCTCAAGCTCAACCCTGACAGCGCGTGGGGCACGCGCACCCAGACGATCCAGGTGCTCGGCCGGGACCAGGGCGGCTCGTCCTTCACGAACCTGGTGTCGTCGGCGACGTACACGTTCAACCCGTCCAGCGGCAACACGGTGACGATCCCCGTCAGCGGCAGGGCCGCCGACGTGCGGCTGTCCATCACCTCCAACACCGGCGCGCCGAACGGCCAGGTCGCCGAGTTCCAGGTCATCGGCGTCCCCGCGCCCAACCCCGACCTGACGATCACCGGCATGACGATCTCCCCCGCCTCCCCTGTGGAGAGCGACGCCATCACGCTGTCGGCCACCGTCAAGAACGCCGGCACCCAGTCGTCGGTCGCCACGAACGTCACCATGTACCTGGGCACCACCAAGGTCGGCACCGCAGCCGTCGGCGCGCTCGCCGCGAACGCCTCCGCCACGGTCTCGGCGAACATCGGCACCCGTACGGCAGGCACGTACGCCCTGTCGGCCAAGGTCGACGAGGCCGACACGGTCATCGAGCAGGACGAGACCAACAACGTCCACAACCACCCCACCTCGCTGACCGTCAGACCCGTGGACAGCGCCGACCTGGTGGCCGCGCCCGTCGGCTGGACCCCCGGCAACCCCGCCAGGGGCGACACCGTGACCTTCACCGTCGCGATCAAGAACCAGGGCAACCAGGCCTCCGCCTCGGGCGCCCACGGCATCACGCTGACCGTCGCCAACGAGGCGGGCACCGTGGTGCGGACGCTCATCGGCGCCCACAACGGCGTCATCAACCCCGGCGCCACGACCGCCCCGGTGAACCTGGGCACGTGGACGGCGGCCGACGGCAAGTACACGGTCAGGACCGTCATCGCCGACGACGCCAACGAGCTGCCGGTCAAGCGGGCCAACAACACCACGACGGAGCCGCTGTTCGTGGGGCGCGGCGCGAGCCTGCCGTACGACATGTACGAGGCGGAGGACGGCACGCTCGGCGGCGGCGCGCAGATCGTCGGCCCGAACAGGACGATCGGCGACCTGGCCGGCGAGGCGTCGGGCCGTAGGGCGGTCACGCTCAACTCGACCGGCTCGTCGGTCGAGTTCACCACCAAGGCGACGGCCAACACGCTGGTCACCCGCTTCTCCATCCCGGACGGCACCAGCTCGACCCTGAACATCTACGTCGACAACACCTTCCTCAAGGCGATCAACCTGACCTCGAAGTACGCGTGGCTGTACGGCGCCGAGGCGAGCCCGAGCAACTCGCCGGGCGCGGGCCCGCCGCGCCACATCTACGACGAGGCCAACATCCTGCTCGGCACGACCGTCGCGGCCAACAGCAAGATCAAACTGCAGAAGGACGCGGCCAACGGCGGCACGTTCGCGATCGACTTCATCAACCTGGAGCAGGCCGTCCCCGTCGTCAACCCCGACCCGGCGCGCTACGCCGTACCCGCGGGATTCAGCCACCAGGACGTGCAGAACGCGCTCGACAAGGTGCGCCAGGACGCCAACCTCGTCGGCGTGTACCTGCCCGCTGGCGACTACGCGACGGCGCAGAAGTTCCAGGTGTACGGCAAGGCCGTGAAGGTCGCCGGCGCGGGGCCCTGGTTCACCAGGTTCCTGTCGCCCACAGGGCAGGAGAACACCGACGTCGGATTCGACGTGCAGAGCTCGGCCAACGGCTCCTCCTTCAGCGGGTTCGCCTCCTTCGGCAACTACACCTCACGCAACGACGGGCCCGGCAAGGTCTTCAACCTGACCGGCGTCTCCAACATCACCATGGACGGCATCTGGGTGGAGCACCAGATGTGCATGCTGTGGGGCACCAACATCCACAACGTCACCGTCACGAACTCGCGAATCCGCGACACGTTCGCCGACGGCGTCAACCTGACGAACGGCAGCACCGGCAACACGGTCAGGAACGTCGAGGCGCGCACCACGGGCGATGACAGCTTCGCGATGTTCAACGCGATCGACATCCACAACGCCGACACGACCGGCAACGTGTACGAGAACCTGACGGCCACGCTCACCTGGCGGGCCGCGGGCATCGCGGTGTACGGCGGATCGGACAACGTCTTCAGGAACATCTACATCGCCGACATGCTCACCTACTCCGGAGCCACGATCAGCTCGCTCGACTTCGGCATCGCGATGCGCGGCTTCGGCACCACGCCGACGCGGCTGGAGAACATCTCGATCGTCAGATCGGGCGGCCACTTCTGGGGCAACCAGACGTTCCCGGCGATCTGGCTGTTCTCCGCTTCCAAGGTGTTCCAGGGGATCAGGATCAGCAACGTGGACATCGTGGATCCCACGTACTCCGGGATCATGTTCCAGACCCAGTACATCGGCGGCCGGCCGGTCAACCCGATCACGGACACGGTGCTGACGAACATCTCGATCTCGGGAGCGCGCAAGAGCGGGGACGCGTTCGACGCCAAGTCAGGGTTCGGGCTGTGGGCGAACGAGCTGCCCGAGCCCGACCAGGGGCCCGCGGTGGGGTCGGTGACGTTCAACGGGCTGCGGTTCAGCGGCAACCACACCGACATCAGGAACACGACCTCGACGTTCACGATCAACATCAACTAGCGAGGCGGTGCGGGGCCCGGGCGGCGCCCGTCCTCTGGGGAGGAGGCGGGCGCGTTCCGTGCGTGCCGTACGGCAGAACGCGGGTAGAGATCCGGGTATGCGCGCGTTCGCCTCATCCGCCGACCTGACCGAGAAGACCCAGACCCTGGAGACCGTCGGCGACGGCGTCTACGCGCTCACCGCCGAGGGCGACCCGAACGTCGGCGCGATAGAGGCCGACGACTTCCTGGTCTGCTTCGAGGCCATGGCCACCCCGACCGCCGCCCTTCGCTGGCTGGAACGGCTGCGCGAGCTCACCGACAAGCCGATCCGGTACCTGGTCCTGTCGCACTACCACGCGGTGAGGGTGCTGGGCGCGTCGGCGTTCGCCGCCGACGTGATCGTCGCGCACGAGAACACCAGGCTCCTCATCGAGGAGCGCGGCATGCAGGACTGGGAGTCGGAGTACGGCAGGATGCCGCGCCTGTTCACCGATCCAGGCTCGATCCCCGGCCTGACCAGGCCGACGCTCACGTTCACCGACGAGCTCAGGATCGACCTGGGCCGCGGCAGGTTCCTCGAGCTGCGGCATCTGGGCAGGGGCCACACCGAGGGCGACATCGTGGCGTGGCTGCCGCACGAGCGGATCCTGTTCGCCGGCGACCTGGTCGAGGCGAAGGCGGCCCTCTACACCGGCGACGCCTTTCACCGCGAGTGGTCGACGACCACGCTCGACCGGGTGGCCGCCCTCGGCGCGCAGACGCTGATCGGCGGTCGGGGGGCGGTCACGAGAGAGGTCGGGGCGGCGATCGGGCAGAGCCGCGACTTCCTGGAGGTGATGCTGCGCGAGGTCGGCGCGGTCCACCGGAGGACGGGCACGCTGAAGGAGGCCTTCGAGGCCGCCCACGCCGCGCTGGAGCCGCGCTACGGCGGGTGGCCGATCTTCGAGCACTGCCTGCCGTTCAACGTCTCCAGGCTCTGGGACGAGCTGGACGGCGTCGAACGGCCCATCATCTGGACGGCGGAACGGGACAGGGCGGTATGGGACCAGCTCCAGTCGTGATCGCGGGGGCCGGCCCCGTCGGGCTGGCCACGGCGCTGCTGCTGGCCGGATGGCGGGTGCCGACGGTGGTGCTGGAGGCGGCGGCGCGCCGTGACCCGTCGGGGTCGAAGGCGATCTGCTTCCAGCGCGACGTGCTCGACATCCTCGACAGGGTGGGGGTCGCGGCCCCGATGGTCGCCGAGGGCGTCACCTGGACCACCGGGCGGACCTACTTCCGCGAGCACGAGCTGTTCTCCGTGACCTTCCCCAGGGCGGCGGTGCCGCCGTGGATCAACATCTCGCAGGCGCGGGTGGAGGAGCTGCTGTGCGCGCGCGTCGCCGCCGAGCCGCTCGTCGACCTCAGGTACGGCAGCGCGGTGATCGGCTACCGCGAGGACGGGGACGGCGTGGAGGTCCTCACCCGCGACGGTCCCGTCCGCGGCACGCACCTGGTGGGGGCGGACGGCCCGCGCAGTGCCGTGCGCAGGCTGGCGGGAATCGACTTTCCTGGACGGTCGTTCGCCGACCTGTTCCTGATCTGCGACATCAAGGCGTCGCTGCCGTTCCCCAGCGAGCGGCGCTTCTACTTCGACCCGCCGTGGAACCCGGGACGGCAGGTGCTCGTCCACCAGTGTCCCGACTCGGTGTGGCGGATCGACTGGCAGGTGCCGCCGGGCTTCGACCCGGGTACGGCCGACCTCGACGCGATGATCAGACGGATCACGGGCAGCCTGCCGTACGAGATCGTCTGGTTGACCGTCTATCGCTTCCACTCGCGGGTGGCGTCGGCGTTCGGGCGGGGGCGGGTGTTCGTGGCGGGCGACGCCGCGCACCTGTTCGCGCCTTTCGGGGCCCGCGGCCTGAACTCCGGGCTGCAGGACGCGGAGAACCTCGCGTGGAAGCTGGCCCTTGTCCGGCGGGGCGCGCCCGCCGCGCTGCTGGACTCCTACGAGCTGGAACGGCGGGCCGCCGCACTGGTCAACCTGGCGGTGACAGGAAAGACCATGGAGTTCCTGGTCCCGCAGACCCCCGAGCAGTGGGAGTGGCGCAGGCGCGTGCTGGAGCGGGCGGTCGGCGATCCGGAGGCGCGCCGATCGATCGACTCGGGGAAGCTGGCGGAGCCGTACTGGTATGTGGACTCGCCGCTGACCACCCGTTCCCCTGTGCCGGTGCCGGCCGAGCCGGGGGCCGCCCGGCCGCCGGTGCCCGGCGTGATCTGCCCGGACGCGCGCGTGGCGGGTGGGCGGCTGCGGCAGCGCTTCGGTGCGGGCTTCGTCGTGCTGGTGGCGCGGAAGGACAGGGTGGCGGCCGGGGTGTCGGCCGCGGCGGAAGTGGCGGGAGTGGCGCCCGTCGAGGTGGTCGCGCTGGCCGACCTGGGCGTGGACCCGGCGGTGCTCGGCGGGGAAGCCGACAGCGTCCATCTGGTCAGGCCGGACGGGCATCTGGCCGCCGTGCTCCCCGCCTTCTCCGCCGCCGAACTGGCCGCCGCCCTCGGCAGGGCGACGGGAGGTGAACCGGACGGTCAGCGCCGCGTCCGGTAGTGCAGCACGCCCAGGTCGATGGCGGCGAACAGCGTCACCGCCGCGGCGATGGCGGTCTCCCACCACCAGACCTCCCGGCCGGAACGCACCGCGAGAACCGCGAAGACGATCGTCCCCATGAGGGCGATCGGCAGCGCGATCGAAGACATGATCTTTCTGGCCCGTAGCGGGCTGCGCGCGCTGACGGGCTCGGTGCCATCAGGGTGCCGCTGCCACATGGCCGCCTCCTCTACTGCTCCTCTCACGCCAGGCAACGCAGCGCCCTGGCGATCTCCGGGTCGAGCTCGTCGTCGGGGGTCGTCCTGCCCACCGTGGCCTCGACGAACGCGGGGAACGACATGCTGGCGCTGGCGCCTCCGGCGTACACCCACACGTGATCGGCCATCACCTCCACCTGCACCTTCGCGCCCTGCTCGGCCAGGACCTGCCTGGCCAGTTGCAGCCGCCACCAGATCCGCTGGTCGAGCTCCTCCTCGGAGACGGGCGCGCCGACGTCGTCGGCGTGCGTGGCGAACTCGGAGTCGTAGTGGAAGGTCTGCAGATCCACCGGGTAGGGCCCCGCCGACGTCTGCAGGACGCCCTCGCGCCCGAGCGCGCGCATCCGCTCGCGCGTCTCCCCGTTCTTGGTCCGCCACTCCTCCAGCACCTGTTCCACGGGCAGGTCGCGGCGTTGACGCACGCACCACTCGTTGAACTGGTCGAATCCCTTGACGCCCTCCTGCTCGACCATGGCGAAGAATCCGTCCAGGTCGCCGTCGAGGCAGGCGTGGTTGTACAGCTCCTCGCCCGCCAGATGCGCGAGCACGTCGCGCGCCGACCAGCCCTCACAACGGGTCGGCCGGCTCCACCCTTCCTCGTCGAGCGAGGCGAACAAGCCGTCGAGCCTGGCCGCCTCCGCGTCGAAGATGTCGAAAGGGTCGAACTCCTTCAACTGCTCCATACTGTGGGCGGTACCCCCGCACCCGGCGGTCACTCATCCCTGCGGACACTCACCGCAGGTAGGAGCCCAGGCTCTCCCTGGCCTGTCCGTACTCGCGGACGCATCCGGGGGCGCGCTCGGCGGGCACCCATCCGGCGGACGCGATGCGGGCGTGCGCCTTCGGGTCGGCGCCGTACAGCAGGCATTCGAAGTCGAAGCTCCGCTCCGGCCGTCCCGCCACCGTCAGGTAGTGGCCGTGGGCCGCCGCGACCACCCGCCGGGGCGCGGCGGAGGCCAGGGTCAGCGCGGCGAAGCGGTCCGCCAGCGCGTCGGAGGCCTCCAGCCCGTTCAGCGCGATCAGGGCGTGGCCCATCTGCTGGTGCAGGACGGCCGTCAGCGCGCCTGCGGTGGTGGCGGCCGGGTCGCCCGACTCCTCGGTCTCGGCGATGCCCTTCATCGTCGCGTCCGTCGTGGTGGCCAGTTCGTAGCAGTAGACGATGCGGCGCCGCTCGTGGTCCCAGCGCGCCTCGGGCTTTCCGCAGTCCTTGGCCACGAGGGCGAGCCCGCCCGGCAGCCTGGAGGGGATGACCTCGCGCAGCATCCGCTCCGCCGCCGGATGGGCGGACCGCTCGAAATGGACCGGGGGGACGTCGAACAGCATGGTGATCTCCTTTGTGTGGTCCATGACCATGCGCGGTTCGGAGATCGACAAACATCGACGACGCGAAAAAGCCGGTCCGCGCGAACGCGAACCGGCTTTCTCAGTGGTGCTCACCGGTGGTGCTCAGTGATGCTCAGTGGTGCCAGCTGTAGACGCGGACCCAGTCGGTGCGGCTCTCCGAACCGTTGGTGTCGTCGTCACCGTCGTAGACGGCCTTGAACGTGCCGCTCTTCCACGCGCGGGTCTTGGCGGAGAACTTGCCGCCCCACCGGCTGTCGGTGCTGGTGACGTACTTCCAGCCGCTGGAGCCGCTGGCGCGGAAGTAGATCTCGACCTCGCCGCCGCGCAGGCCGTCCCAGCCCTCGTCGTCCACCTGCAGGCGGCCGGAGAACCAGATGGTGCGGCCCTTCTTCACCGGGTCAGGGTTGGCCCTGAAGCTGGTGATGCGGGTGTCGGCCTTGCCGCCCTTGACGGTGACCTCGAAGGTCGACTTGTCGCGGTCGGTCTCGTTGTCCTTGGAGGCCGTGGCGATGGCGCGCCAGTTGCCCTCGTCACCGGAGGTGAAGGGGACCGTGAACTTCCAGTTGTCGCCGTTGGGGATGACGCTGACGTTCTTGGCGGCGAACGTGCGCATGTTGCCGACGGGCTCGACCCTGAGCTCGACCTTGGCGCCCTTCGTGGCCTCGACGAAGAACGTGGCCGTCGTCTCGCCGCCCTTGGCGACGACGACGGGGTCAGGCTGGATGTCCTGGATCTGAACGTCCAGGGCCGTACGAGCCTGGGCGGCGGTACCGCCGGTGACAAGCAGAGCGCCACCCATGGTGGCGGCGATGAGGCCTGCTGCGATCTTCTTCATGAGGGTGCTGATTCCTCTCCCCGTATCGATGTGTCGATGGGGTCAAGCTCGGGATTGCCCGACCCCCTCTCTTTACTTAGAGGCGGCCGGATCGGAAAAGGTTGGCTCAAGAGGGGAAAAAGTTTTGATCATAAAAGAGGCATCGCTGCGACCTGCGGTTCTGATGTGAAAATTCATAACTCTGTAGTGTTCGTCACATGATCGACGTCTACACGATGGGCGAAGCCCTCGGCGTGGTGTCCAGTGGCAGGGTTCGTCACGACAGCGAGGCCGGACTCGACGTGGGAGGGCCGGAGCTCACCCTGGCGATCGCGCTGGCCAGGCTGGGTCATCAGGTGAGTTTCCTGGGCAAGGTGGGGGCCGACGAGCTGGGCGCCAGGATCACCACGGTCCTGCGCGGCGAGGGCGTCGACGTCACGGACATGCGCGAGGACGGCACCGCGCCCACGGGGCTGCTGCTGAAGGAGTCGAGAGTCGGTCACGACCCGCGCCTCACCCATTACCGCACCAGGTCGGCGGGCTCGCGGCTGTCGCCGGGGAACGTTCCCATCGACAGGATCGCCGCCTGTCGACTGCTGCATGTCACAGGTGTCACCCCGGCGCTCGGCCTCGACCCGCGCGAGGCCGTCGAGACCGCCGTCGGCGCCGCCATGACCGCGGGCGTGCCCGTGTCGATGGCGGTCGACTACCTGCCCGCCCTGTGGCCTTCGCTGAGCGAGGCCGAGGAGGTGCTGGGCGAGCTGGCCAGGAAGAGTTCGATCCTCTTCGTCAGGCAGGACGAGCTCGACCTGGTCAAACCCGCCCTCACCGCCGACAGGCAGGTCGTCGTCACGCGCGGCGCCAAGGGGGCCAGCGTGCGCTCGGGCGGGGTGCGCTACGACGCGCCCGCGCTGTCCGTGCCCGTCGTCGACACCATGGGCGCGGGAGAGGCGTTCGTCGCCGGTTACCTCAGCGCCGTGCTCGAAGGGCTCACTGCGCAGGAGCGGCTGGCCAGGGGCACCATGCTCGGCGCCGCCGCGGTGACCAGCGCGAGCGACTGGCAGGGCCTGCCCACGAGGGCCGAGCTCGGTAGCGGGTTCCGGACCTCGTAAACGCGTCGTCCGAATCCCGCCAGCCGGGCCGCCCACCGGGGCAGCAGGCTACGACGTCGTGCTTCTACGTATGGATGACGTCCGCCGCGACTTCGGCCTGCTCTGGGCCGGGCAGTCGCTGTCCTTGTTCGGCGACCAGTTCATGAAGCTGGCGCTTCCGCTGGTCGCCGTGACCGCGCTGGGGGTCTCGCCCGCGCAGGCGGCTCTGTTGCCTTTCGCCTTGTTCCTTCCCTTCCTTCCGCTCGGCCTGCCCGCGGGGGCGATCGTCGACCGGTTGCCGCGCCGTACGGTGATGCTGGTGTGCGACGGCGTGCAGGCGGTCGCGTTCGGCGCGGTGTGGGTGCTGCTCGCCGCCGGACTGCTGACCTTTCCGCTGCTGCTCGGGCTGGTGCTGCTGAGCGGGTGCGCCGTGGTGTTCTTCCAGGTGGCCTACTCCTCCTATCTGCCCACCCTGATCCACGACCGCGAGCGCCTGCACATCGGCAACGCCCGCCTGTCGCTGTCGGAGTCCGCGGCGAACGCGGTGGGCCCGATGGTCGCGGGCCCGCTCATTCACGCGCTCGGGGTGGTCGGCGCGATCGCCGCCAACGTGGTCAGTTTCCTCGCCTCGGTGCTGTCGCTGACGCTGATCAGGCACAGGGAGCCGGTACGGCAGGCGGCCGCCCGTGAACGCGGCTGGCTACGCAGGGACATCGTGGAGGGCCTGCGCTTCGTGGCCGGGCACCCGCTGCTGGAGCCGATCATCTCGTGCGGCACGACCTACGTGCTGTTCCTGTCGATGGTGGAGACGAGCCTGGTGCTCTACTGCCGTGACGTGCTGGGCCTGTCGCCGCAGTGGATCGGCGTGGTGCTCGGCGCGGCCGCGGCCGGCTTCCCGATCGGCAACCTCGCCTCGGCGCGGCTGGTGCGCAGGTTCGGGGCGCCGCGCACGCTGGTAGGCGCGGCGGCGTTGTCAGTGGCGGGACTGCTGTCGATGCCGGTCCTGGGCGCGCAGGTGGGCGCCGTCGGGCTGGTGGCGGGCAGCATCGTGCACTGCGTGGGCGAGGGGGCGTTCGGCCCGACCTCGCTGACGGTGCGGCACACGGCCGCCCCCGCCGAGCTGCTCGGCAGGGTCGGCTCGGTGCACCGCTTCCTGATCTGGGGCGCGATGTCGCTCGGCGCTCTGCTGGCCGCCGCCGTCACGGCGCTGGCCGGGCTGTCGGCCGCGGTGTGGATCGGCGCGTTCGGCACCGCGCTGTGCCTTCCCGCACTCGTACGGCGTGGCGTCCGCGCCGCGGCGTTCAGCCGATAGCCAGTCCGGGCACGGCCGCGACCAGTTCCTCGGTGTAGGGGTGCCGCGACCTGAGGAACACGGCGTCGGCCTCTCCCTCCTCCACCACCTGTCCTTCCTTCATGACCATGACCCTGTCGGCCAGCCGGTGGACCACGCCGAGGTCGTGGGAGATGAAGACCATCGCGGTGCCGTACTCGGTCTGCAGGCCGGCGAGCAGGTCGAGCACCTGGGCCTGGATGGAGACGTCGAGGGCGCTGACCGGTTCGTCGCAGACGAGCACGTCGGGCCGGCCCGCCAGTGCCCTCGCGATGGCGACCCGCTGCCGCTGGCCGCCGGACAGCTGCCGGGGGTGCCGGTCGGCGGCCGAGGCGGGCAGGCCGACGCGCTCCAGCAGCTCGAGCGCCCTGGCCCTGCGCACGGGCCTGGGCGAGTTCGCGAGGGGTTCGGCCACGAGCCTTCCGACGGTGTGGCGGGGGTCGAAGGAGTCGAGGGGGCTCTGGGAGACGATCTGGATCATCGAGCGCCACGGACGTCTCACGCGTTCGGGCAGGTGGCTCCACTGCCGCCCGTGCAGGTCGATCCGCCCGGTTGCGGGTTCGGCCAGGCCGAGCAGGAGCCTGGCGAGCGTGGTCTTGCCCGAGCCCGACTCGCCGACGACGCCGAGGGTCTCGCCCCTGTGCAGGGTGAGGGAGACGTCGTCGAGAGCCTGGCGGGAGCCGTACCGCAGGGACAGGTTCGAGGCGGTCAGGACGGGGGTGGCGTAGTCGGGGGCGGGACGGCTGACGGTGTGCGGGGACGGGGCGAGGTCGGCCCCTTCGCCGGCCAGGCGACCGTCCTTCATGACCAGGACACGGTCGGCGATGGAGGAGACGACGGCCAGGTCGTGGCTGATGAGCAGCAGCGCGGTGCCCGCGGCCTTGCGCTCGGCGAGCAGGCGCAGGATCTGCGCCTGGACGGTGACGTCGAGCGCGGTGGTCGGCTCGTCGGCGATGATCAGAGCGGGTTCGGCGGCGATGGCGGAGGCGATCAGCACCCGCTGGCGCAGCCCGCCCGACAGCTGGTGCGGGCGCTGCCCGATCCTCGCGGCAGGGTCGGGGACGCCGACCCGCTCCAGCAGGTCCAGCACCCGCTCGCTACGGCGGGCGCGCGGCACGACGTCGTGGACCCTGAGCACCTCGGCCACCTCCGCCCCGACCGTGCGCAGCGGGTCGAGCGAGACGAGCGCGTCCTGCAGCACGAGCCCGGCGAAGCGGCCGCGCAGCCGCCGCCACTCCCGGGGGCCGAACGCGAGCGCGTCCCTGCCGCCGATCTCGAAGAGGTCGGCCTCGACCGTGGCGCCGGGGCCGGCCAGTCCCAGCAGCGACCGCGCGGTGACGCTCTTGCCCGAGCCCGACTCGCCCACGATGGCCACGCACTCGCCGGGCGCGATCGACAGCGAGACGTCGTGCACGACCTCGTCGCCGTCGAAGCTGACGCGCAGGCCTTTGACGTTGACCAGGCTCACGGGGTCCTCCCTTCGAAGCGGCGCTGCAGGCGCCGGCCGATCACGGTCAGGCAGACGACGGTCAGGGTGATCGCCGCTCCGGGGAAGAACGCCTCCCACCAGGCGACGCGCAGGTAGTTGCGGGCCTCGGACAGCATCGCGCCCCACTCGGCGGCGGGCGGCTGGGGCCCCATGCCGAGGAAGCTGAGCCCGGAGGCGGCGATGACGGCCGTGCCGAGGCCGATGGTGGCCAGCACGGGGATGGGCGCGAGCACGTTGGGCAGCACGTGCCCTGCGACGATCGCCAGGCGGGGCCTGCCGAAGGTGACGGCCTGCTCGACGTAGCCGGCGCGCCTGACGACGAAGGTCTGCGCGCGGATGACGCGGGCGTAGTTCGGGATCTGGGCGACGGCGATCGCGAAGATCACGTTGCCGGTCCCCGGGCCGATGATCGCGATGATGAGCAGGGCGAACAGCAGCTCGGGGAGCGTGGACAGCACATCGAAGGAGCGGGCGAGCGTCTCGTCGGCCCACCGGGGCGACAGGCCGGCCGTCAGGCCGAGCAGCACGCCCGCCGCCACCGCGATGCCCGTGGCGGCGACGCCGATGCTGAGGGAGTGGCGCGCGCCGTACACGACCCTGGACAGGATGTCCCTCCCGAGGTGGTCGCTGCCGAACCAGTGCCCGGCGCCTGGTGGGGTCAGGGCGTTCAGCGGGTCGGCGGTCAGCGGGTCCGCGCCGGCCAGCAGGCCCGGCACGGCGACGGCCACCGCGAGCAGCACGAGGAACGCTCTGGCCATCACGCGCTCCTCAGCCTGGGGTCGATCAGCCGGTAGGCCAGGTCGAGCAGCGTGCTGATCGCGACGTAGACGGCGGCTGAGAGCACGACGACCGCCATGACGACGGGCAGGTCCTGTCCGGTGACGGCGTTCAGCGTGACCTGGCCGAGGCCCGGCCTGCCGTACAGCGCCTCGGTGATGATCGCGCCGCCGAGCAGCCCGCCGGTGAGCCAGCCGGCGAGCGTGACGGCGGGGAGCAGCGCGTGCCTGAGCGCGTGCCTGACGACCAGCGCCCGCTCGGTCAGGCCCCGCGCTCTCGCGGTCACCGCGAACGGCTGCTCCAGCGCCCGTTCGAGGCCCTCTCTCAGCACCTGGCCGAGCACTCCCGCGATCGGCAGGCCGAGCGTGAGCGCGGGCAGCACGAGCGCGGAGGCGTCCTTCGCGCCCGACACGGGGAACCAGCCGAGGGAGAAGGAGAAGACGAACAGCAGCAGGATGCCGATGAGGAACGGCGGCACCGACACCGACACCAGCTGGAAGGCGGCGACGGCCGAGCGGATCCACCTGCCCCTGCCGGCGGTGGCGACGGCGACGAGCACGGCGAGCGTCACGCCCACGCCGCCCGCGGCGAGCATCAGCTCCACGGTCGGCCCCAGCTGGTCGGCCAGGACCGCGCCGACGTCTCGGTGGAGCAGGTAGGAGCGGCCGAGATCGCCCTGGACGAGCCTGCCGAGGTAGGCGACGTACTGCACGATCTCGGGCCGGTCGAGCCCCCACTCGCGGCTGATCTCGGCCCTGATCTGCGGGGTGTCGGCGCCGTCGCCGACCAGGATGTCCACGACGTCGCCGGGTGCCACCAGCAGCGCCAGGTAGGCGGCGGTCGCCGCGGCCCAGAGCACGGCCAGGCCGCTGAGCAGCCGTCTCACGTGCCGATCCGCACGTCGTAGGCGCTCTTCGGGGTGCCGGAGACCGGATCGAAGCCGAGCCCTGTCACGCCCTTGCTCGCGGCGATCTGGTCGGCAGGCACGTAGATCGGGAAGACGATCGCCTTCTCCGCGACCACCCGCTGCTGCACCTTGGCGTACAGCGCGGCGCGCTCGGCCTGGTCGGAGGTGGCCGAGGCCTTGGCCAGCCACGCGTCCACCTCGGGATCGGAGTAGCGGGTGCGGTTGATCGCGCCCTTGGCCGGCAGGATGAGGTTGAGCGCGGCGCCAGCGTCGGAGTCGCCGCGGGAGTTCTCGAAGACCTCGTACTGGTCCTCGTCGACGGCCTTCTGCGCGCTCCCCTGGTCGACGATCCTGACCTGGAAGTCGATGCCCGCGGTCTGCTTGACCTGCGCCTGTACGGCCTGCGCCAGGATGTCGCGGCGATCCCTGACGAAGGGGGCGGCGGCGACGGTCCGCACGGTGAGCCGCCTGCCGTCCTTCACCCTGAATCCTTCGGCGTCCCGCTGCTTCCAGCCCGCCTCGTCGAGCAGGGCGTTGGCCTTGGCGGCGTCGCCGCCGTAGGTCTTCTCCAGGCTGGCGTCGTAGAACGGGCTCGTCCTGCCGACGATGCTCCACGCCCTGGTGGCGGTGCCCTGGTAGACGGAGGTCAGGACGGCGTCCAGGTTCACGGCTTCGCGGAAGGCCTGCCGTACGCGCTGGTCGTCGAAGGGGGCGTGCGAGGTGTTGAAGTAGTAGGAGAAGGCGGTGCCGGAGTTGAGGGCCGTCCGCACGGTCAGCCCGGGATCCTGCTTGATCAGGTTGAGCTCGGTGGCGGGCACGCCTTCGATGACCTGTACCTGTCCCGAGGTGAGCGCGCCCACTCTGACGGCGGCCTCGGGCAGGATGCGGTAGGTCACCTCGCGCAGGCTCGCCGCGCCCTTGAAGTAGGCGGGGTTGCGTCGGTAGTGGATCTCCTGTCCAGGGGTGAACCTGTCGAGGATGAAGGGGCCGGTTCCGACCAGGTCGGGGCCGCCGGCCTTGAGGTCCTTGGCCGCCTTGAGCGAGGCGGGCGAGACCTGCCCGCCGTAGGGCGAGGCGAGGAAGTCGAGGAAGAGCGCGTCGGGCTCCTTCAGGGTGATCTTCACGGTGTGGGGTGAGACCACCTCCGCCCTGTCGAAGGCGCGCAGCTGGATGGCCTTGACGGCCGGGTTGTAGCCGGGCTCGGCGAACTGGTCGAGGTTGGCCTTGACCGCGGCGGCGTCGAAGGGGGTGCCGTCGTGGAAGGTCACGTCGTCACGCAGGTCGAAGGTGTAGGTGAGCCCGTCCGCCTTCCATGCCTTGGCGAGCCACGGCACGAACTTCCCCGATCCGTCGCGCGTGATCAGCGGGTCGAACTGGTTGAAGACCAGGAGCCTGACCTTGTTCTGCGCCCACCGGTGCGGGTTGAACGTGATCGGCTGGGTCTCGATCGCCCAGGTCAGGGTGCCGCCGTCGGCTTGCGTTGGAGTGGTGGTCTGCTGGGTCGATCCGCACGCGGCAAGGGCGGCGGCGGCGAGGAGGGGCAACGCGCCCTTGAGAAGGTTCAACGATGTCCTTTCGCGATGGCTTGTCACCGAGCGATTAACCTATTAAAAAAGTAGGTAATACAGGAATTGCTGTCAACGGGAGGATCACGACATGCCCGCACCGGTCATCACCCGCGTCTCAGGGACCATCGGCGCCGAGGTCTCCGGCGTACGGCTCGGCGGCGACCTCGCCGCCGATCTCGTCGCCGAGCTCAGGCTCGCCCTGCTGGCGCACAAGGTGATCTTCTTCCGCGGCCAGCACCACCTCGACGAGGCCGCCCAGGTGGCCTTCGCCGCCCTGCTGGGCCCGCTCACCACCGCCCACCCGACCGTGCCCTCGCTCAACGGGCACGGCAACATCCTGGATCTCGACTACAGCAACGGCCACAAGGTCGACCGCTGGCACACCGACGTGACCTTCATCGACCGGCCGCCGACGGCCTCGGTGCTGCGTGCCGTCGACGTGCCCGCGGCGGGCGGCGACACCCTGTGGGCCAACACGGTCGCCGCCTACGAGAACCTGCCCTCCGACCTCAGGACGCTGCTGAACGGGCTGCGGGCGGTCCACACCAACGTCCACGACTACGTGCGCATCGCGACCGCCGACGACCCGTCGAAGGCCAGGAAGTACGCCGAGGTGTTCGCCTCCACCGTCTACGAGAGCGAGCACCCCGTGGTCCGCGTGCACCCCGAGACGGGCGAGCGCTCGATCCTGCTCGGCGACTTCGCCAAGCACCTCGTGGGGCTGCCGCGGGACGTCTCCGCCTCGGTGATCGCGCTCATCCAGGACCGGGTGACGCAGGTGGAGAACACCGTGCGCTGGCGCTGGTCGCCGGGCGACGTGGCCGTCTGGGACAACAGGGCGACCCAGCACAGGGTGGTGCACGACTTCGGCGGCCAGCGCCGCCGGCTGCACAGGGTCACGATCGCGGGGGAGGTGCCCATCGGCGTGGACGGACGTCCCAGTACGGTCGTCTCAGGCGACGCCTCCGCCTACACGCCCACCGCCGCCTGACCGCTGATCGAGAAAGGCTCACATGCCTCCGAAGGACCCCGACTCCCCCGGGCCGCGGCCTGGGGGACAGCCGCCCACCACCGACGCCCACACCTCGTCCTTCGGCACCGCCGCCAAGGCGTTCGACGACGAGCACCGGCTCTTCGGCACCGACCTCGCGGCCGCCCTCGCCGACATGGCCGCCATCGGCGATTTCGCGGGCGACGACGAAAGGGGGGTGAAGTTCAAGAACGACTACGTCAAGCACGCCGCCGACGCCGCCACCTACATCGAGGCGCTGCGAGCGGCCTATCCCGAGATCTCCGCCCGCCTGCGCCTGACGACGGCGGCACTCGACATGGCGACGTGGGCCACGATCCAGGCCACGCCCAAGATCCCAGCCCCGCCCACCTACAAGCCCTGATCGGAGATCCCTTGTCCGAACCCACCATCGACGCCGAGGTTCGCAGGCTGCTGGCCGACTTCGCCGAGGAGATGCGCCCCCTGCAGGAGGCGCGCGAGCGCATGGCAGACGTCCGCGGCCACGGGGAGGCCGCCGAAGGGATGGTCCGCGCGGAGGTCAGACCGGGCGGCGCCCTGTCGGGGCTGACCATCGATCCCCGCGCCATGAAGCTGGGCTCGGAGGCGCTGGCCGAGGCGGTCCTCGAAGCCGCGAGCACCGCCGCGGCCGACGCCGCCACCAGGCTGTCGGAGACGGTCGGCGAGACCATGACCCCGTATCTCGAGGACGCCAGACGCTTCTACGACAGCCTCTAACGGCTCCAGCCCTTGCCCAGCTGCCCCGCGCCGACCAGGAGCTTGCTGATCATCTGCTGCCAGGTCGGCAGCAGGCTGGCCGGGTCGTCGAGGATGTCGCCCGGCCGGTTCAGAGCGTTCGCCGTCACGGTGAAGACACTGGATCCGGCCAGGAACACCACGTACTTGTTGAGGTCCGCGTTCTTGGGAAGGATCTTCTCCACGCGCTTGAAGTTGGCGGGATCCACGCTGTAGAAGACCAGGGCCGCGGCGAAGTTCTTGCCCATGGCGGTGAGGTTGTCCGACAGCGAGCCGATGTCGTCGCCGAAGCTGAGCTTGACGCCGTCCACGATCACCTGGTCGGCGATCGCGTAGAAGAGGCTGCCCGAGACGTACTCGCCCAGCCTGAGCAGGAGCTTGGCCTGCACCCTGCGCATGGCCCTGCGCGCGATCCAGTTGGTCATGGCGCCGATCTCCGGCCACGCCATGAACATCAGCATCTCCAGGTAGGAGATGATCGCCATCTGCAGGATCTTGCGCTGGGTGTCGTCCAGCACGTCGGCGTAGTCGTCGCACACCTTGGCCAGGCCGCGCACGTACGCGGAGACCTGCGGAGGGTACGGCTTGAGCCGGTCCTTCCAGTAGTCCTCGAACGCGTCGACGCCGGCGCCCGAGTTCGTCTTCCACACCGCTTCGGCGACCTCGTCCAGGTCGCGCAGGCTGGAGTCCACCCGTGTGGCGATGCGCCGCCACACGGCCGCCACCTCGCGCGCCTTGTCCGGGTCTCCCTCGGGCCACTGGACGAGCAGCATGATCCCGACGAAGGTCGTGATGCTCATGCTGCCCAGGGGATAGACCGTCAGGCGGCTGAGGGGCACGGGCGTCTCCAGATTTTTCAGACGGCTTAAGAAGGGAATTTATAGCTTATGTCGGTTGATCAGGCGAGATCGGCCCATGCCTTCGCCAGCAGCTCGTAGGAGCGCACCCGGTCGGCGTGGGCGTGGGTGATGGTCGTGACCAAGAGCTCGTCGGCGGCGGTCACCCGCTGCAAGGTCCTCAGGCGTTCCGCCACGGTGTCGGGGTCGCCGACGAACTGCGTGTCGATCCTGTCCTGGACCAGGGCCCTGTCACTGTCCGTCCAGACGTGCGCGTCCGCCTCCGCTGGGCTCGGATAGGGGATCGCGCCCTGGCCCGTCCGGATGCTGCGCACCCACAGCCCGTACGGCCCGGCCAGCTCCCTCGCCGTCGTCGCGTCCTCCGCGACCACGGCGTCCGCCGACACGATCACGTAGGGCTCGTCGAGCACCTCGGACGGCCGGAACGCCTTCCTGTAGCCCTCGACCGCCTCCAGCACCGAACTGGGGCTCACGTGGTAGTTCGCGGCGAACGGCAGGCCGCGCTCGCCCGCCACCCGCGCGCTCTGGCCGCCGCTGCTGCCGAGGATCCACAGCTCCACCTCGGCCCCCGTCCCCGGTACGGCTCGCGCCCTGTGGGTCCCGCGCAGGAAGGCCAGCACCTGGTCGATCTGCTCGGCGAAGTCGGGCGTGGTGGCGCCGGGCTGCTGCAGGAGAGCGGCCTGGAGGGCGAGCTGAGGATGCCTGGCCAGCACCGACCAGTCGAACGGCTCGGGGATGAGCAATCCGTCGACCACCCTCGCCCCGCCGGACGCGCCTGCCGGCCCCCCGGCATCACCGGGCTCCTGAACGGCGCCGGCGGCGGGGGTGGGGTGCGCCCCTGCGGTGGCGAGCTCGGCCCTGCGCTGACCGGACCGGCCGATGCCCAGGTCGATCCGTCCCGGGTACAGCGCGTCGATCAGGCCGAACTGCTCCACCACCGACAGCGGCGTCTGGTGCCCGAGTTGCACGGCGCCAGACCCCACCCTGATCCGCGACGTCGCCGCCGCCACCAGCGCGATCAGCACGGCGGGCGCCGAGCTGGCCACTCCCGCCGCGAAGTGGTGCTCGGCCAGCCAGTACCTGCGGTAGCCGTACTGCTCGGCGCGCACCGCCAGGTCGATGGTGTTGCGCAGCGCCTGGCCCGCCGTACCGCCGGAGGAGATGGGCGCGAGGTCGAGGATGGACAGCGACGTCATACGGCCACCTCCGGGAACGGGCGACTGGGGATCTCCTTGCGCAGCACGGGCGCGATCTCCGACTGGAACAGCTCCAGCGCGGCGCGATGCTGCGCGGAGGTGAGCCCGTCGGCGTCGGCGTGCAGGTGCATGACCTCGTGGCCGAAGCGCTCGTGATAGCGCAGGACCTTGTCGACGATCTGCTGCGGGCTGCCCACGAGGATGGAGCCGCGCTCGACGGCGTCTTCGAGGGTGTGGAAGACGGGGTCCACGCCCACCTTCCTGAACAGCGCGATCCTCGCCTCGAAGATCGGCCGGTAGGTCTCGAGCGCCTCCTGGGAGGTGCGGGCCGCGTAGTAGCCCGCCGTACCGGCTCCGACGAGGGCGTCGGCGGGGTCGTGGCCGTAGGCGGCCCAGCGCTCGCGGTAGTGCTCGATCAGCTCGGCGTAGGGTTCGACGGGGTTGGTGACGTTCGCGGAGAAGAGCGGGTCGCCGTAGAAGGCCGCGAGGTCGACCGACTCCTTGCTGGTGGCACTGCCGTGCCAGATCCTGATCGGCCGCTGGAGCGGGCGCGGCCAGGTCTCCGCGTCGGTCAGCGAGGGACGGAACCTGCCCTCCCACGTGACCTTGTCCTCGCGCCAGAGCCGGCGGAAGAGCTCGTAGCCCTCGCGGTTGCGTTCCCACTGGTCGTCGGGCGTGACGTGGAAGAGCTGGGCCTGTGCGGCCCCGTTGCCCTTGCCGATGATCAGTTCGAGCCTGCCGCCCGACAGGTGGTCGAGGGTGGCGTAGTCCTCGTACGCGCGGACGGGGTCGAGCAGGCTGAGCGTGGTGACGGCGGTGAACAGCCTGATGCGCGTGGTGCGGGCGGCGATGTGGCTGAGCACCACCGGCGGGGACGAGGAGATGAACGGCCGCTCGTGCCGCTCCCCCACGCCGAACCCGTCGAAGCCCAGTTCCTCGGCGAGCACCGCGTTGTCGACGACCTCCCTGAAACGTTCGGTGGGCGATCGCTCGTCATTGTGAACAATCAACGTGATGGCAAGAAATTTCATGATGCCTTCCCGTAGCGGCTGGTGGGGCGAGGGAGGCCGAGCAGCCCGCGCAGCGTGTCCGCCTCGTACCGGTCCCTGAACGCGCCCCTTCGCCGCAACGCCGAGGTCAGCCCCCGCGTGATCGCCTTCAGGTCGTACGGCAGCGCTCCAGGCCGCAGCCTGAAGCCCTGGATGCCCGCCTCGTGCCAATACAGCAGCAGGTCGGCCAGCTCCTCGGGAGTGCCGGTGAAGATCTTGGCGTCGGAGACCAGCTCGCCGCCGTCGAGCTCGTCGAGCCGCTGCTTGCGCTCGGCCGCGTCCCTGCCGAGGAAGACCACGAGGTCGGCGAAGACCTTCACCCTGGCGGGCAGTTCGGCGACGATGTCGGCCGCGTCCTGCCGCGAGTGCGGCGTCACGTAGACGACGTCGGCGTGCTCAGCCGCGAACGCGTACGGGATGGCCGAGTGCGCCAGCGCCGTCACCACCGGCTGGCCCTGCGGCGGGCGGGGCGTGATGGACGGTCCCTTCACCGCGAAGAAGCGCCCCTCGAAGTCGATGTAGTGCAGCTTGTCGCGATCGATGAACCGCCCGGTGGCCGGATCGCGGATCTCCGCGTCGTCCTCCCAGCTGTCCCACAGCCGCCTGGCCACCTCGACCGCGTCGCCCGCCTCCTCGAACAGATCTCTGACGGTCTCCTCCCGCAGGGCCCTGACCCTGTCGTCCCCCTCCAGGCCCGCGAAGTCGCGCAGCGGGCCCTCGCCGAGCGAGGGCAGCTCCCTGCGCCCGAAGTGCCGGGCCTCGGTGGCGCGGGCCGAGATCTGCGCCCGCCAGCCCGCCCTGCCCCTGCTCACGTGATCGAGCGTGGCGATGCCGACGGCCACGTGGAAGGGCTCGGTGTGCGTGGTCGTCGCCGTGGGAACCAGGCCGATCCTGCTGGTCAGCGGCGCGAGCCTGGCCGCGAGCAGGACGGCGTCGAGCCGCCCACGCACCTGGTCGGTCCGCTCGTCCGGCCCGTCGAGCAGCGTCGACTGCAGGCTGAACGCGTCCTCGATCGTCACGAAGTCGAGCAGTCCCCGCTCGGCCTCGGCGACGAGCCCCGCCCAGTACCGGGCGGACAGCAGCGCGTTCGGCCTGGCGGTCGGCTCGCGCCACGCGGCGGGATGCCAGCCCGCGCCGTCGAGCGCGGCAGCCAGATGGATCATCGGGGACCTCCGATGCCGAGGTGGTCGCGCAGCGTCCTGCCGGTGTACTCGGTGCGGAACACGCCCCGTTCCTGCAGCAGCGGCACCACCCTGTCGACGAACTCGTCGAGCCCGCCGGGCGTCAGGTGCGGCACCAGGACGAACCCGTCGGCCGCGTCCTGCTGCACGTGCTGGTCGATCTGTCCTGCCACGCTCTCCGGCGTGCCGACGAACGTCTGCCTGCCGGTCACCTCGATGACCAGCTCGCGGATCGACAGGTGCTTCTCCTCGGCCAGTGCCCGCCACTTGGCGGCCACCGCCGCCCTGTCGCCGATGGGCACCCGCCCCTGCGTCACGCCCTCCCCCACTTCCAGATCGGGAAGCGGCCCGTCGGGGTCGTGGTCCGACAGGTCCCTGCCCCATACCTGCTCGACGAAGGCGACGGCCGTCTGCGGCCCCACCTGCTGCCTGCGGATCTCGGCGGCCCTCTCCGCCGCCTCCTCGTCGGTGTCGCCGAGCGCGAACGTGGCCGCCGGCATGATCTTCAGCTCGTCCGGCTCCCGCCCGTACCGCTGGAGCCTGCGCTTCACGTCGGTGTAGAAGGCCTTGCCGTCGGTCAGGGACCCGTGCCTGCTGAAGATGACGTCGGCGGTCTCCGCTGCGAACTCCCTGCCGCTGTCGGAGTCGCCCGCCTGGATGATGACCGGACGCCCCTGCGGGCTGCGCGGCAGCGTGAACCGCCCTTCCACGGTGAAGTGCCGTCCGCTGTGGCGAACGGTGCCGATGGCGCCGGGCCTGATGGCATGCCCCCTGGGAGTCTCGCCAGGGGCCCACGAGTCCCACAGGGCGCGCGCGAGCCCGACGAACTCGGCGGCCCTGGTGTAGCGGTCGGCGTGGTCGAGGTAGCCGCCGCGCCTGAAGTTCTCCCCCGTGAAGGCGTCGGAGGTGGTGACCACGTTCCACGCCGCCCGGCCTTCGCTCAGGTGGTCGAGCGTGGACAGCCGCCTGGCCAGTTCGTACGGCTCGTTGAAGGTGGCGTTGACGGTGCCGGCCAGGCCGAGCCTGTCGGTGACGGCGGCCAGCGCGCTGAGCACCGTGAGCGATTCGGGGCGGCCGACGACGTCGAGGTCGTGGATGCGGCCCTTGTGCTCGCGCAGGCGCAGGCCTTCGGCGAGGAAGAAGAAGTCGAACCTGCCGCGCTCGGCCGTACGGGCGAGGTGTTCGAAGGAGGCGAAGTCGATCTGGCTGCGCGAGCGGGGGTCGGTCCAGACGGTGGTGTTGTTGACGCCGGGGAAGTGGGCGGCCAGGTGGACCCGCTTCCCGCTCACCGGCCGTCCTCGAAGGTGTCGGCGAAGGCGGGGTGCTGGTGGAGGTCACGGGCGTAGGCGGACAGGTTCGGGTAGGCGGACAGGTCCGCGAGCCTGACCAGGTGGACCCACAGCCGCACGTCCGACTCGGTGATCACGTCGCCGAAGAGGTGGCGGCGGTCGCCGAGCCTCCGGTCGAGCCGCTCCAGCGTCTCGGGGGCGGGCCGGCGGTCGAGGCCCGAGTTGATCGCGTCGATCTCGGGCCGCAGGTCGGACGGGTAGAGGTCGACGCCCGACGACCACTGGGTGGCCAGGTCGATGGTGATGTCCGGGTAGTGGTTGCTGACGATCCTGCCGAGCGTCCTGTCCCAGAGCACGGGGACGGAGATGTGCCCGAGATAGCCCTTCTCGGTGGCCTCGTAGGCCTGTTCCAGGAAGGTGAACCCGTTGACCGGGTCGGGTCCTCGCCGCTCCCTGAACGCCCACCCGCGCCCGTCGCGCTCGTCGTCGACGTAGGCGAGCGAGATCACGTCCTCCAGGCCCTTCAGCCTGCGGACGATCACCGCGCGGTGGGCGTAGGGGCACACCCACGAGACGTAGAGGTGGTAGCGCCCCGCCTCCGCCGGATGCTCGCGCGACCCGATTCGTCCCTGGAAGGGATAGATCGGGCGGTTCCATCCGGCTGAGGTGTGCGCCCGGCCAGGCCCGTACGGCCCGTAGGCGTCCAGGTCGGCAGGGCTCGCGTAGGCCGGTGTATCGGTGGGAGCGGTCACGACAGACTCCTCTTCTCCGCATTGCCTACATAAAAAGTAGGAAAAGAGGGTTATCCTGTCAATGCCCGCACCTCCCCGACCAGCTCGGCGGCCCCGTCGACCGAACCCTGCGCGAAGACCGCCGCCACCCGCTCCGCGAACCCGTCCGGGGCGATCTCCAGCCGTGCCGCCGAGGCGACCATGCCCTTCTCGTTGATCAGCCACCGCCCCGCCCTGCCGTGCAGCGCGTGGCAGGCGACCCCCACCGCCCTGAACAGGCACCCCGCCGTGTACGCGGGGTCGTCGCCCTTCACTCCGTAGCGCGCCAACTGCACGGCGAAGTCGGCCTCCCACAGCCCTTCGACCAGCGTGCGTCCCAGCGGCTCCGGATAGCCCTGCGTGGCCGCCTTCAGCTCCCCGATCTCGCCGGTGGGATCGGCGAAGACCTTGCACATCGCCACCTCACCGGCGTAGGCGTGGGAGTAGAAGCCGAGCGGATGCCCCGCCTGGACACCCACCTCGTACCGGCCCCGCAGGCAGTCGGCCCAGACGGCGCGCACCCTGTCCAGGTCGCGGTAGATCCAGTCGACCCGCCACCCCTCGACCGTCAGCCAGCCGCCGCCGTCGACCCACGGCCCCCATCCGCCGGGCGCCGTCACCTCCACGCTCTGCCCGCTCACCTCCAGGGCGAGTGCCCGCAGCACCTCCACGTCCAGCGAGCCCCTGTAGTACAGGCCGAGATCGATGTCGGAGTCCGGCCTGTGCGTCCCACGAGCCCTGCTGCCCCCGAGCACCACGCCGACCACCCCTGGGACCCCGGCGAGACGTCCGGCCAGCTCCCGCAATCGCATGTCACCCATGACGGGCCATTGGAGCACAGCGAGGATCAGCCGACGGAAACCCTCACGGAGACGCGGACGGCGTGCAGGCCGGACAGGACGACGCCGGCGACCACCAGCACGAGCAGCAGGTGGTGGTCGATCAGGGTCACGAGGACGACGCCGACGGCGACCGACAGCAGCTGGCTCCCGCCGCTCAACGCCTCGAAGGCCGTGGACACGCGCCCCACGACCTCGTCGGGGCTGCGGCGCTGCAGCAGGGTGCGGACGGCGACACTGGCGAGAGTGAGGCTGACCCCCGCCAGCGCCATCGAGACGACCATCGCGCTCTCCGCCGGCACGAGCCACATCCCGATCGCCATGCCGTAGACGGCGATGCCCGCGCCGACCATGCGCAACTCCCCGAGCCTGTCCACCAGTCGGGCCACGACGAAGCCACTCGCGATGGCCCCGACGCCCATGGCGGTGGAGGTGACGGCGGTGAACTCGGGCGGGCGGCCCAGCCCCTCGATGACGGCGAAGATGAGCGACTCGGACAGCCCGGCCGCCAGGAACATCAGCACGAACGCGGTGACAGCGGGACGGATGGCGCGCTCGTCCCTGATGTGCCGCAGCCCCGCGGTGAACTCCTCGCGCCACCGGCCGAAGGGACGGCGGGCGACGGGAACGGGAGCGGGCAGCAGCGCGAACGCGCACGCCGCGAGGGCGAAGGTGAACATGTCGAAGGCGACGACGGCCCACAGTCCCGCGCCCGTGTAGACGGCGACACCGAGCAACGGGCCCAGCAGCCTGGCCCCATGGCGGGTGGTCTGGAGGGCGTTGTTGGCGTGGGCGAGCAGTTCCCCGGGCAGCATGCTCTTCAGCAGGCCGCTCAGCGCGCTGAAGATCACCGTGTAGGAGCAGCCCATCGCCGCGGACACCGGATAGACCAGCCAGTAGGTCTCCATGCCCGTCACCAGGACGAGCGGCAGCAGCGCGACGGCGGAGCACAGGCAGGCGACCACGAGAAAGCGCCGCCGGTCGACCCGGTCGATCACCATGCCGAAAAGCGGCGCGAAACACATCGGCGCGGTGAAGAAGAACAACGCCAGTCCCGCGGCCCCGTCGGACCCCGTCATCTTCTTCGCCAGAATCGACGGGATCAGCAGCAGAGAAGCGTCTCCGAGCAAACTCGCGGCCATACCGAAAAACACCGTCCGGAAATCCCGGCGGCCGAGTACGGCACGCATCAAGTCAACCGGCGCATGGCCCGGCCCGTAGGCAGCACGGGAATCGCGTTGTGCACCATGGAGAAGGTGTCCATTCCTGGAACGACGACCGTCACGACGGGGCAGCCGGGGCCGCGGGGATTCCACCGGAAAAGATAGGCCGACAGTCCGGCGGCGGCCAGTGCGTCGAGGACGGTACCGATCTGCCCCTCGACGGAGGCCTCCCCCGAACCGCCGGCTCTGAGCTCGGTGGGGGTCAGCCGGTCCAGCAGGGGCGCGGGGTCCACGCGCGCGCACCTGTCGAGCAGCGGCCACGGCCGCAGCGATTCCAGCCTGCGCGCCAGCGTCCGGTCGACGCCGAGCGACAGGTTGAACCGCGACTGCCCGAGCTCGGTGAACGCCCGCTCGACCGCGTAGGCGGGGTCGAGCGACGCGCCCGAACCCAGCACGCCGGGGTAGTCGCCGGCCTCGAACGGCAGCGCGCAGTAGGCGGGAATGCCCAGGTCGGAGGTGATGTCGAGGAGGAGGGCCGCCTCGTCGGGCACGGCGGCGACCGGCGCCTCCCCGAGGTACCAGTCGAGCAGGGCGTGCGAGAGCGCGTCCCTCTCGACGACCTCCAGCAACCCGTGCAGCACCGCCTCGTTCTCCGTCACGCCCGTCGCCGTGCCGCTGTCGTAGGCGTAGCGCAGGTAGGGCTCGTACCCGCGCAGGTCGTCGCCGGGAATCGGGTGATCCCTGCAGGCGGGCGACCGGGTGAAGGCCGGGTACCACAGCGGTTCGCCGCCTTCCGCCAGCGGCTCCAGCAGCAGGCACGCCGGCGCGGCGGACGGGAAGTCACGGCCGAGCCTGGCGAGCATCTCGTCGCCCTCGATGCCCCGCTGGGCGAGAACCGCCGCCACCGGCAGCACCCGCACGCGTGAGGTATCGGAGGGAAGGGCGGCCTGGCCACGCTCGTGCTGGAGATGCTGCCACGCCTCGAAGAGAGCACTCGCCCTGCTCTGCTCGCCGCGCCCCTTGCCGAGCGACTCGGCCACCAGTTCGCCGGAGGGGGCGACGACAGAACAACGGTGGACGGGAAACTCCGCGGTACCGGAGGACACGAACTCCACCGATAATCCCGAATCCCTGAATAAGGACTCGATGATGCCGAGCGAATCGGCGAGACCGACCTCGCGCTCTCTCCGGGCGCGGGACTCCACGGTCAGCGGACCGTGAACGACTCGTCCAGCAGAACCATTTCCGAGAGCGTGAGCGAGAATTCGTCTTCCAGGACCGAAGTACCTGGCTTGAGCAGGGTCACACCATCAGAGTTGCTGTTTCCCATGACGCCCCTTTCTCGTGTCGATCACCACCGAAACACGAGAAAGGAAAACGGTCAAGAATGGGCGGCGGTGCGCAGTGCCCGGTAGAGGAGCGCGGGGTCGCCGAGGCGATGGCGCAGCAGCTTCTCCAGGCCGCCGATGGGCACGAGGTTCTGCGGCGCGCGCGGATCCTTGTAGTCCACCCCGGCCAGCGAGGGCAGCACGAGCGTCAGCGTGTCGGCCAGCCGTACGACCTCGTCGACGGACAGGTCCGCGCCCGCCTCGCACCTGGCGATCCCCGCCCACGGCGCGGACGAGCGGACCGGCAGGCGTACGTACCAGGCGTGCCGCCGCCAGCTCGTGCCCATGAGGAAGACGGGGGTGCGCTGCCCCGGCGCGAGCGCCGAGACGACCGCGCTCTGCGGCCCCGGCAGGTAGGCCGTGTGGTGGGTCTTGATGTACCCCACGGTGCGCGGCAGGTGGGTGCGCCCGCGCAGGGGCCCGTCGACGAGCAGCAGGTCGTCGGCCAGGGAGCGATACTTGACCGCCAGGTCCACCTCCAGCTGCGTGACCTGGCGCTGCAGCGCCAGCGACAGCTCGTCCATGCTCGGGCCCGAGGCCCGCTCGGCACGGTAGGTGGCGTGCGCGGTCTTGACCTCCGGCGTGTACGGCGAGGCGCTGAACAGCGACCTGCCCACCTCGAGCGCGGCGAGCCTCGCCCCCGAAGGACCGCATTCGACGATTCCCGCCGCGTAGGAGGCGGCGATGCCCGGGATCGGCATCGGCGAGGAGGGATCGTGCACCCACACGCGCGCGTCGATCCTGCGGACCCCGTCGGCGATCAGCAGCGCCTCGGGCGCGACCGTGCCGGGCGGCGGGTCGACCGGCTTCCAGTCGGCCGCGTCCCTCTCGACGTCCAGGACCAGCTCGGCGCTGGTCGGGCCCAGCTCGGCCAGCGCCTCGACGGACAGCGCCGCCGCGTAGCCCGGATCCCATGGATCGACGGTGAACTCGGTCACGGACGCCGTCATGTCCCCGCCCTCCGTAGGTGCGACCCCTTGGCGTCGCGGCCGATCTCGAACCGCACGGGCACCCTGTCGGCCAGCGCGGGAACGTGCGTGACGACGCCGACCATGCGGTCCTGCCCCGCCGCCAGGCGTTCGAGGGTCGCGGCGACCGTGTCGAGGGTGGCGGGGTCGAGCGTGCCGAACCCCTCGTCGAGGAAGATCGAGTCGAGGCTGCGCGCGACGGTGCCCGACAGCGCGAGGGCCAGGGCGAGGGCGGCCTGGAAGGTCTCTCCGCCTGACAGCGTGCGGGCGCTGCGCCGCATGCCCGCCTCCGCGTGGTCGATGACCTCGATGTCGCCCTTGCCGCCGAGCGTCAGCTCGTACTGCCCGTCGGACAGCTCGCGCAGCGTGTCGGAGGCCGTGGCGACCAGGAGTTCGAGCGCCTCCGCGCACAGCCACCGCTCGAAGGCGTTGGCGCGCAGCAGCAGGGTCAGTTCGTGCGCGACCCTGGTCTCCTGCTCCTTCTCGGCGGCCAGCGCCTCCAGGCCCCTCGCGCGCTCGCGGTCCTCCCTGACCCGTTCGAGCCTGCCCTCGGCGCGGGCGACGGCGGTGGCGACGGCCGCGCCGAGCTGGTCGGGCGCGGCCTGCGCAGGGACGGCGATCTCGTGGTCGGCCAGCAGCCTGACGAGCCTGGCCCGCTCCTGGGTACGGCCCGCCTCCACCCTCGCCAGCTCGGCCTCCCGCTCGGTCAGCACCGCGCGAGCCGCTCGCCCCGCCTCGTCCCGCCAGCCGATCAGGGCCGTCCACGCCCTGTGCAGGTCCTCCCGATCGACGGGAGGAGGGGCGCTGCCTCCGGGGTGGGCGCCGAGGCTGAGGACGCGGTCGCGGGCCAGCTCGAGCTCGCGCCACGCCTGCTCCGACCTGTGCCCGGCGCTCTCGGCCGCGCGCCGCGCCTTCTCGAGCCTGGCCCTGCCCTCACGGACGGCCTTGCGCGCCTCTGCCACGACCGCGTCGGCCTTCCGCACGGCGGCCATGCGCTCCTCCAGCGCGGTCCGCTCACCGGGCGGCGGCAGCTCGGCCAGCCTGGCGGCGAACGCCGCGACCTGCGAGTCGAGCATGGCCGCCTCGGTCTCGGCCTTGCCGAACCTGGTCCTGGCGCGCTCGGCCTCGGCCCTGGCGGCGGACAGGGCGCGCTCGGCCGTACCGACGTCGGACAGGGCGGGGTGGTGCGGCAGCTCGGTGAGGGGGCGCAGGCACGTGGGGCACGGCTCGCCGACCGACAGGCGGGCGGCCAGCTCGGCGGCGGTGTGGGCGTTGCGGAGCCGGTCGCGCTCGCGCTCGGCCGCGGCCAGCGCCTCATCGGCGTTCCGCGCGGCCTGGCTCAGGCGCGGCAGCGCGTCACGGGCCTGCGCCGCGGCGTTCCTGGCGGCGGTGGCGGCAGCGGTCACGCGCTCGTGCTCGTCGAGGGCGGCCAGGCGCTGCGCGAGCGTCTGGCGGTCGCCGAGCGCGGCCAGCTCGTCGTGCGCACGGTGTTCGTCGGCCTCCAGCGCCGCCACCTCCTCGGCGACGGACGTCACGGCGGCCACGGCCTGCCTGGCGGTCTCGGCGAGCGTCGGCACCTCTGCGGGCATCAGCAGCGACTGCAGCGCCTTGACCCGGACGGCGACCGCCTCGCGGTCGGCCATCGCCCTGCGGATCTCCTCCTCGCGGGCCCGCAGCAGGTCGAGATCGATCCGCTCGGCCAGCGCGCGCAGCCTGGCGACCTGTTCGCCCGCCGCCTGCTCGGCGGCGGCGTCGGCGCCCGCGAGCTTGCCGAGCTGGTCGCGGGCGAACGAGGCGGCCTGCTTGCTCGCCTCCTCCTCGCGCACGGCACGCTGCCGGATCCGCTCGTAGACGTCCGCGTCGAGGAGCTGCACCAGCAGGTCCTGCCGTTCGCGCGGCGCGGCGTGCAGGAACTCGGCGAAGCGGCCCTGCGGCAACACCACGCACTGGGTGAAGAACTTGTACTCCAGCCCCGTCACCCGCTGCACCTCGGGAGTGACGGCGTCGCCTTCGGCGACGGGCCGCAGCACCGCCTCCAGCACCTGGGTCAGGTCCCCGTGGACGGCGGGGTCGAGCTCGTCGAGCCTGGCCTCCTTGGTGCGGACCGTGCCCTTGGTGTCGCGCTGGAGCGCACGGACCACGCCGTGGCGGCGGCCCCCGCCCTCGAAGACCAGCGCGACCTTGCCCGCGGCGGCCGAGGGGGCGAGCGCGTGGGCGATCACGTTCTCCTTGCCCCAGCGTGGCACCGTGCCGTACAGCGCGAAGCAGATCGCGTCGATCACCGTGCTCTTGCCCGCCCCGGTCGGGCCGATCAGCGCGAAGTAGTCGATGTCGGAGAAGTCGATCGTGACGGGTGCGCGGAAGCTGCCGAAGTTCTCCAGATGCAGCAGAAGGGGTCGCATCAGCCGGTCACCTCGTCGTACAGCCGGTCGAACAGCCCCGCCACCTGGTCGTCGTGCCGCCCACTGCTGGTGAGGTAGTCGCGGAACAGCTCGCGCGGGCTGCGCGACGCGCTCGACGCCTTCGGTACGGCACGCACCGGCCTGAACCGCTCGTCGAGCGTCACGTCGAGCGCGCCCGGCAGCAACTCCCTCACCGTGTCGGCCAGCCCAGGGCGGGGCTTCTCCTCCACGATCACCTTCAGCCACGCCTCGCCGACGTCCATGGCCTCGAGCTGTTCGAGGGTGCCGGAGACCGTCCGCAGGGTGCGGGCCTGCTCGAACAGCACCTCGCGCACCACCGCGGGCCGTCCTGGCGAGACGTCGATCAGGAGCGCGCCTGGCGTGTTGGCCTCCTCGCCGAAGTCGACGGCGACGGGCGAGCCGCTGTACCAGATGGGGCACGGCCCCGGGATCTGCTGCCTGCGGTGCAGGTGGCCGAGCGCGGCGTACTGCGTGGAGGAGGGGAACGCGGTCGCCTCGAAGTAGTACGAGAAGATCGACTGCGCCTCCCTCTCGCCACCGCCGAACGCCCCGCCGGGCAGCGTGCCGTGCGTGGTCACGATGTTGACGGTGTCGGCCTGGAAGGGGGCGGTCAGCGCGCCGAGCAGCTCGCCGACCCTGGCGGCGTAGTCGCGGTTGTGCTCGGCCGCGGTCCCCGTCAAGACCTCGGCCGCGCGCACCACGTACCTGTGGGACAGGAACGGCAGGACGGCCAGCCGTACGGGCTCGCCCGTCCTCGCGGTGAAGGACAGCGTGCCGCCCTTGTCGGGACGGCGGAACGCGCCGACGACCTGGATGCCGAGCGCGCCGAGCACCGGGCGGTAGACCTCGAACAGGTGCGGGTTGTCGTGGTTGCCCGCCAGCACCACCACGTCGCGCCCGTCCTCGCGCAGCGCCATCAGCGCGGGCATGACCAGCGCCTGGGCCTCGGGCGTGGGGGCGGAGGTGTCGAAGACGTCGCCCGCGACGATGACCGCGTCCACGTTCTGCTCGCGGGCGGTCGCGACCAGCTCCCTCAGCACCGCGCGGTGCTCGTCGATGCGGGAGCGGCCTTTGAGCACCTTGCCGACATGCCAGTCGGCGGTGTGCAGGATCTTCATCGGGCTCCGATCAGAACGGCGGGATGTCCTCTTCTTCGACCAGTCCTTGGAACGGGTCCTGGCTGGCCTGTTTGATCGGCACCGCCTCCGACGGCCTGGTGGCCCACGCGGGGAAGGGGAAGGCGACGGCGAGCGGCACGGGGATCTCGGGCTGGGCGACGAACATGGTGCCCGGCTTGGCGATCGTGGCCCTGTCCCTGACGGCAGGGGGCAACCAGCCGTACTCGGACCTGCCGGCCTCGGCCGGGTCGAGACGGCCCGCCACGCGCACGGCGCTGTTGGAGACGATGCGGCGCTCCACCTCGGAGGCGGTCTGCTGGGCGCCGATGAGGATCACGCCAAGCGAACGGCCGCGCTCGGCCACGTCGAGCAGGATCTCCTTGATCGGGGAGTCGCCCTCGCGCGGCGCGTACTTGTTGAGCTCGTCCAGCACGACGAACAGCAGCGGTCTGGCCGTGCCCGAACTCTCCTTCCTGGCGAACTCGCCCCGCAGGACCACGCCGACCACGAACCGCTGGGCGCGCTCGGGCAGGTTGTGCAGGTCGACGATGGAGACCTGCGCGTCGGACGTGCGGATCGAGTGGGGGCGCCCGCCCGCCACGTCGCCCCTGATGATCGGCGACAGCGCCCTGACCGCGCTGCGCAGCCGGCGCAGGAACGCGTTGACCGTGCCGAGCGGGGTCTGGGCGCCGGTCCACGTCACCCTGCTCCCCTCGTCCATGAGCTGGTCGCTCAGCAGGTCGACCAGGTCGGGGAAGGTGCGGCACACCCCGCCCTCCGGCAGCTTGACCGCGCCGCCCTCCACCGGCACCGCCCACGCCGCCAGCCGCGCCGCGACCTGGCCGACGAGCAGCGAGTAGCCCGCCCGCTCGTCGTCGGCGTCCGCGAAGACGAAGCGCAGCAACTCCTCCGTGCAGAACTCGGCGAGCGTCCAGTAGAAGGCGCTGACGCCGTGGGTGCGGGCCGAGACGTGCGGGACGGCGTTCGGGTCGTTCGGGCGCGGCGGGGCGAAGACGTGCACGCTCCCGAACGGCTTGGCGGGCAGGCCGAGACGTTCGTACGCGGCGGTCGCGGCGGCGTCGAGGCGGCTGTTCGGGTGGTCGAGGAAGAGCAGGTCCTCGCCCTTCACCGAGAAGATCAGCGCCTTGGTGTTGGCGGCCTCGCTCTGGAGGACCCCCGAGTTGAAGATCGAATACAGGAGGAAGGTGGCGAACGAGGTCTTCGTCGCCACGCCCGAGACACCCGAGATGGAGACATGCGCGCCGCGCGTGCCGTCGAGGAAGTCGAAGTTGACGTAGAGGGGCTGGCCGTCGCGGCCCGTGCCCATCGGGATGCGGCGGTCCATCACGTCGAAGTAGAGCGCCTGGTCGCGGTCGCCCGAACCCGCCCGGTAGACCACCTCTCCGGGCAGCGGCGGCACGAACACCTCCGGCTCCACCCTCGTGACCCGCACCTCGGCCACCTCCACGACGGCGGCCGGCAGCGCGCCGTCGGCGATGAGGAAGACGTCAGAGTCGTAGGCGGCGCCCTCATGCCTGGCCTCGACCGCCGCGACCACACCCGCGACCAGCACCTGACCGTAGCCGGGCACCTCTCTGCGGGTGACCACGACGTCGTCGAGCTGGACGACCCTGCCCGGCTCCAGTCCGATCCAGAAGGAGAGGGGGGATGCGGCCTGCGTGCCGAGCACCCTGCCGACCGCCTCACCGGACACGCCCGCCCCAGGCGTCGCCGTACGGCCCGCCACTCCGTTCTCGATCACTCAGCCCCTCCGCCCCCATAACGCCCTCAACCGCAGCGTAATGGCGTTGGGGGTGTGGGTTCGGCATCTTCCCCGGGTCCGGTGGGTTTCGCCTCGCGAACCACGGCGCTCCGACTCCGCCCCAGAAAGACCTTAGCCCCCGCGTGCGCTCATTCAAGAGCGATCTTCACGACCGGACAAGACGGCACCGCGCCGGCGGAGCGGGTCAGACGATGACGTAGCCGAAGGCGGGCGGCTTGCCGACGGCGCGTTCGAGCTGGCGGAGTACCTTGCGCGGGTCGTCGTTCGGGCCCGCGACGTAGAACGGCCTGCCGTCCCTGCCGAAGGAGACGGTCCCGGCGATCTTCCCCTCGCCCAGGTGGCCCTCGGCGGGCGCGAAGTCCTCGTGCGGCTCGAAGCCGAGGCCCCTGGCGTACTCGACGGAACCCAGGACCAGCTCCCTGGCCAGCTCGAACGGCGCTTCCTGCCAGCCGGGGAAGTCGGAGAAGAAGTAGTCGCGGAAGCGGCGCAGCTCGCGCTCGTCCATGGTGTCGGGGCCGACGGTGTTCTTGACGCCCAGGCAGTAGGTGTCGATCAGGTAGCCGCAGACCAGGAACTTGTCCCAGCCGTGCTTGCGGGCGACGAGCACGCAGACGGTGCCGTTGGTGCCGTCCTCTGCCGGCGCCTCGTCGGCCCAGCCGTCCGCGGTGAGGCCGACGCTCCAGCCGGTGTTCACCCAGCTTCCGACGACCTCTCCCGCCTCGTCGACGGGAGACTCGGCCGCGATCGCCCGGACCAGCGGCGCCACCCTTGACGGCGGCACGCCCAGCGCGCGGGCGATCTCCTTGGGCGACTTGCCCTGGCCGCGCAGTTCGCGAACCTTGTCAATCAGCTCCATCGTGGTAGCGCGGAGGGAACCACCTGCGTAGGCCGACGGGTGAATCCGCGCTCCCTCCCTTCGTTTTGTCGGAGCCCGCCGGTACCGTTGATCCGCCGGGTTGATCGTGAGGGGGGTGGGTGTGCGCAGGTCGTTCAGGTTCCTGCTACGTCCCACCAGCAAGCAGGCCGCCGCACTCGCGCAATGCCTGGAAGATCATCGCCAGCTCTACAACGCCGCTCTCGAGCATCGCCGCACCGCCTACCGCAAGGCGGGCGTGAGCGTCCGCTACGGCGACCAGTCGGCGGAGTTGAAGAACATTCGTGCCGACGACGCCGAGGGGCAGGGCCGCTGGTCGTTCTCCTCCCAGCAGGCGACGCTGCGCCGTCTGGACAAGGCGTTCTCCGCGTTCTTCATGCGGGTCCGCGAGGGCCGCACGCCGGGTTTCCCCCGTTTCAAGGGGTGGGGCTGGTTCGACACGGTGGAGTGGCCGAAGGACGGCGACGGGTGCCGATGGGACTCCCAGCCAGGACATCCGACGACTACGTTCGTCCGGCTTCAGGGCATCGGACATGTGAAGGTCCACCATCACCGGTCGGTGAAAGGCCGAGTGAAGACGATCAGTGCGAAGCGGGAGGGTTCCCGCTGGTATGTGATCCTTTCCTGCGACAGCGTGCCCGCCGAGCCACTGCCCGCTGCCGGCGCGGTGGCCGGGATCGACCTGGGTGTGGCCTGGCTGGTGACCACGAGCGATGGCGGGCACGTCACCAATCCGCGCCATCTCGTAACGTCGGCAGACCGGCTCGCGGCGGCGCAGAGGGACTTGGCTCACAAGAAGCGAGGCTCTTCTCGTCGCGGTCGGGCTGTCGCTCGGGTCGCCGCCTTGCACGCCAAGGTGCGCCGTCAACGCCTGGACTGCGCGCACAAGGCCGCGCTGACGCTGGTCCGCGACTACGACATGATCGCGCATGAGGCCCTTCGGATCGCGAACATGACCAAACGGGCGGCGCCTGAGCCTGACGGCCAGGGCGGCTACCTGGCCAATGGCGCATCGGCCAAGTCCGGTCTGAACAGATCGATCCTGGACGCGGGTTGGGGAGTGTTCCTGACGGTCCTCGCGCACAAGGCTGAAAGCGCCGGTCGCGAGCTGATTGCGGTGAACCCCTCCAGCACCTCCCGCACCTGCGCCCGATGCGGGCACAGCGCAAGAGAGAACCGCGTCACCCAAGCCGAGTTCGTCTGTGTGGCATGCGGGCACACCGCCCACGCCGACGTGAACGCAGCGATCAACATCTTGAGGGCAGGGCTTGCCCTTCGTGAGGCTGCGGGAGCGGCTTAGCGAGAAGCTGCTCCTTTCACGGAGCGGAGGAGTCACAAGGATGGGACTTTATCGCCTCGGCCCCCTGATCGCCGATTTGGGCGAGGTGATCATGGCGACGTTGTCAAGCCTTCCTGCGACGGACCACCGGCGCGCAGCGCCTGCCCTCGGTGATGGTGTCGAAGGCCATGCGCTCGCCTACCAGGTGATCGGGGTGTGGACGTTGCGCAGCGGCTCGCCCGCGCCACCCGGAGGCGCCGCCCAGAGGACGGCGTTGGCCAGCACCCGCTGGACGCCCTCATGGTGGAAGATCGGGTATTTCTGGTCTCCTGGGCTGAAGTAGAAGACGCGTCCCTTGCCCCTGCGGTAGCAGCAGCCGGCGCGGAAGACCTCGCCCCCGGTGAAGGAGCTGATGAAGACGAGCTCGTCGGGAGTCGGGATGCCGAACGGCTCACCGTAGGTCTCGTGCTGCTCGATGACGAGCGGGTTGGGCACCCCCGCGGCGATCGGGTGCGCGGGGTCGATCGTCCAGACCAGCTCGCGCTCTCCCGCGTCACGCCAGGTCAGCGTGCAGGTGGTGCCCATCAGCGAGCGGAAGACCTTCGAGTAGTGGCCCGAGTGGAGCACCAGCAGGCCCATACCGCCCAGCACGCGCTCGTGGACGCGGGCGACGACGTCGTCCGAGACGTCCTCGTGGGCGGCGTGCCCCCACCAGGTCATGACGTCGGTCTCGGCCAGGACCTTCTCGGTGAGGCCGTGGGAGGGCTCGTCCATGGTCGCGGTCCTGACCGTGACGTTCCCGCCCAGGCGTTCACGCAGCCCTGCCGCTATCGCGCCGTGCAGGCCCTCCGGATAGCGCCGCCTGACGTCCTCCTCCTGCCGTTCGTGCACGTTCTCGCCCCACACCGTGACGTTGATGGTCACGCCGCCTTCTCCCTTCGGTCAGCACTCCCGCCACCGCCGCCAGCAGCCAGGCGGCGGTGAAGACGACCAGCCAGTTCCACCCTGCCCTGCCGTACACCATGCTGCCCAGCGTTCCGCCGACACTGCTGCCTACGTAGAAGAAGAGCGTGTACATGCCGGACACGTGGCCGCGGGCTCCCTCGGGGGCCTCGGCGGCGGCCCAGCCGTTGGCGACGGCGTGCGCGGCGAAGAAGCCCCCGGTGAGCACGACCAGCCCGGTGACGACCAGCGTCAGGGAGTCGGGGATGGTCAGCAGCGTGCCGAGGACGGTGATCAGGAGGGCGCCGACGAGCACCGGGCGCTTGCCGTACCTGCCGACGAGCCTGCCCGCCGCGCCCGAGGAGAGGGTGCCCATGGCGTAGGCGAGGAAGACCAGCGAGGCTATGGCTGGGGCGAGGCCGAGGTCGTGGATGAGCCTGAATCCGGCGGCGTTGTAGACGGCGACGAAGGAGCCCACGCCCGCCGCGGCCACGCCGTACTGCGCGAGGAGCACAGGGCGGCTGAAGGCCGCCCGCATGCCGCCCCCGTGCCTGGTCTTGGCGCGCGGGGGCGAGGGCGGCAGCGTCAGAACGGTGACCACCGCGCACAGCGCGGACACGCCCGCGACGGCGGCGAGCGCGCCGTGCCAGCCGAGGGGTTCGGCGACCAGCCCGGCAGCCAGGCGGCCCGCCATGCCGCCGACCGAGTTGCCAGCGATCATCGCGCCGACGGCGGCGGCGACTCCCGCCCCGCCCAGCAGTTCCATCAGGTAGGCCGCGGCGACTCCGGGGAAGCCGGCGATGGCGATGCCCTGCAGGGCTCTGAGGACCAGGAGCGTCTCGAAGTTCGGCGCGAGCGGCAGCAGCAGGCCGAGCACGGCCGAGGCGACGACGGAGATGAGGATGACCCGCCTCCTGCCCACGACCTCCGACAGCGCGGCGACCGGCAGCACGGCGACGGCGAGTGCGCCCGTCGCCACTCCCACGGCGAGGGAGGCGCCGCCGGGGTCGAGCCGGAAGTCCGTCGCGAGCTGGGGCAGCACCGACTGCGGGGCGTAGAGGAGGGCGAAGGAGGAGATGCCCGCGGCCGCGACGCCGGCAGTCACCCGAGGAGCGATAGCCACGCCAAAGAAACTAAGCAAAGCTAATAAATACGTCCAATACCGCAATATGCGAAAATTCATACCGTGATGCATGAATTGGCTCCCAACTTGGAACTCCTGGCCGCGATCAGGGAGACCGAGCACGTGACCAGGGCGGCCGAGCTGCTCGGCGTGCCCCAGCCCACGGTGAGCAGGCGGCTCGCCGCGCTGTCCGAAGCGGTCGGCACCCCGCTCGTCGTCCCGCACGGCAGGGGCGTCAGGCTGACCAGGGCCGGCCGCACGCTCGCCGACGCGGCGGTCCGCGCGCTGGCGGTGATGGCGACGGGCGTCCGCGAGGTGCGCGAGGAGATCGATCCTGGCAGCGGGCGGATCGTGCTCGGCTTCCTGCACCTGCTCGGCCGCTCGCTCGTGCCCGCGCTCGTGGGCGGCTTCCGCGAGCGGCACCCGGGGGTGCGGTTCAGCCTGGTCCAGGGCTCGCGCGAGGTGATACTGCGGCGGCTGCGCGAGGGCGAGATCGACCTGGCCTTCGTCGCCCCACTCCCCTCGGACGACCCCGACCTGACCGGCACGCCGCTGGCCAGGCAGGAGCTGATGCTCACCGTCCCTGCCGCGCACCGGCTGGCAGGGCGCAGGCGGGTGCGCGCCGCGGAACTGGCCGACGAGGATTTCGTCACCCTGGAAAAGGGGTACGGCGTGCGCCAGATCACCGACGACCTGTGCGCCGCCGCCGGGTTCAGGCCCCGCATCACGTTCGAGGGCCAGGAGTCGGACACCGTGCGCGGGCTGGTCACCGCCGGCCTCGGGGTGGCGCTGCTGCCCGGAGAAGCGACCGCGCCGCTGCAGGGGGTGGTCGAGATCCCGCTCTCCCCCGCGGTGTTCCGCACGATCGGCGTCGTCAGACCCGCCCAGCTCACGCCCGTGGTGCGGGCCTTCCACGCGCACGTGGTGTCGCGAACGCGGGACTTCGGACCCGAGTTCAGCCCGCCCGCGGAGAACAAGAGGTCTTCCCACGGGGGCGAAAATTCGTTATAACAACCTAACGACCTGATGAATCAGGAGGCCCCCCAATGAAGACCTCGACGATGCGGGTGGCCGCGGTGAGCGCGGCCGTGGCGGTGATGGCGGCAGGGTGCGGCGGCGGCGCCGAGGGCCCGAAGACCACGAAGATCTCGTTCCTCACACACTGGGGCCCCGACCAGGTCAAGGCCCTGGAAGCGGCCGCCCAGGCGTTCCAGAAACAGAACCCGGGCATCACCGTCGACATCCGCGCCGTCCCGTTCGGGAACCTGCTGTCCACGCTGCGCACCCAGGGCGCCAGCCCCAACGGGCCGACCATCGCGAGCGTCTACGACCTGTGGCTGCCCGAGCTGGTCCGCGACGGCCTGGCAGGGAACATGCCCGCCGACGCCGAAACCGAGCTCGCGGCCAACTGGCCGAAGAACCTGATCGAGGGCGTCACCAAGCAGGGCGGCCCGCGCGGCTACCCCAACGAGGTCGACCTCTACGCGCTCAACTACAACAAGAAGCTCCTCAAGGAGGCCGGCGTCGCCGCCCCGCCCAAGACGTGGGCGGAGCTGGAGGAGGCGGCCGCGAAGCTGTCCAAGGACGGCAGGCAGGGTTTCGGCGTGATCACCAGCTGGCCCGCCGGCGTCGTGCACCCCTGGCTCTCGCTGGTCAACTCCAACGGCGGCAGGCTCCTCGACGGCGCTGTCCCCAAGCTCGACGACCCCAAGACCGTCGCCGCCGCCCAGCTCTACGCCAGGCTCGTGAAGTCCGGCGCGACACAGCCGAAGATGAGCAACGCCAACGCCAACACCACCGGCCCCTACCTGGACAACTTCGTCAACGGTAGGACCGGGATGATCATCATGGCGAACTGGTGGCAGGGCGCGCTCAAGGAGGCCATGGGCGAGCGCTACCAGGATGTGGGCGTCGCCCCCGTCCCCGTCGGACCGGACGGCGGCGGCAGCGCCCCGGTGTCCTATTCCTGGCTGACCATCGTGAACGGCAAGGCCGACCAGGCCAGGCAGCAGGCCGCGTGGAAGTTCCTCACCTACCTCAACGGCAAGGACAGCGGCAAGAACGGCTCCTCGGCGATGGGCGACATCCTGACGTCGATGGGCATCCTGCCGAGCCGCACCGGCGACCTCGAGGCGCACCGGGCGGAGCTGTCCGACCCGTTCCTGTCCGCCTACGTCGCCGAACTGGCCAACGCCGTCCCGTTCCCCGCGGTGCTGGGCGGCGAGGCGATGAGCCAGGCCGTGCAGAAGCACGTGGAGAACGTCGTCTTCGGCAAGGAGACGCCGGAGGCGGCGATGAGCGCGGCCCAGCGGGAGGTCGCCGACATCCTCACCAAGGCAGGCACGTGACGCGGCATCGTCGCAGCATGGCGGCCGTGGCGTTCCTGTCACCCGCCATGCTCGTCATCGGCCTGTTCACGGTGGTGCCGATCGGGCTGACGTTCTGGATCAGCCTGCACGAGTGGTCGATGTACACCCCGCTGAGCGAGATGTCGTGGCGGGGACTCGGCAACTACACCGACCTGCTCGGCGACGACGGCTTCTTCACCGCCCTCGGCAACACCGCGCTGTACGTGGCGCTGGTGGTCGTGGTGACGTTGCCGCTGTCCCTGGCGCTCGGCATGCTCCTGTACTTCCCCCGCGTCATGGGCAAGGGGGCGGCCAGGGCGGTGCTGTTCTCGACGTACGTGATCCCCACGGTGGCGATCTCGATCGTCTGGGGCGGGCTCTACGCCCCCGACTACGGGCCGCTGTCGCGGCTGTTCGACGCATGGGACCCGACCTGGTTGAGCTCGCCCGACACCGCGCTGGTGTCGCTGGTGATCTTCCACATCTGGCAGATGACCGGCTACTACACGGTGCTGGTGGTCGCGGGGCTCACCCAGATCCCCGCCGACCTGTACGAGGCGGCGCGCATCGACGGCGCCGGGTTCTGGCGGCAGACGGCGCACGTCACGCTTCCGCTGCTGCGCCGTACGACGGTCTTCATCGGGCTGGTGGCGATCATCAACGCGATCCAGGTGTTCGACCCCGTCTACATCCTCACGCAGGGCGGTCCCGCTGAGAGCACGAGCGTGCTGTCGTTCGCGATCCAGCGGGCCGCCTTCCAGCACGGCATGGCGGGGCAGGCCAGCGCGATGGCGTTCACCCTGCTGGTGCTCCTGGTGGCGCTCGGCGGCGTGTTCCTCGCCGCGGTCAGGAGGCGGTCATGAGGCGTGCGGCGGCCGCGGTGGCGATCGCGCTGGTCATGCTGCCCGCACTGTTCCCCCTGTACTGGATGGTGATCTCCAGCCTCAAGGGGCCCGAGGAACTGCAGGCGATCCCGCCGACCTGGTGGCCGCGCGAGCCGTCGTTCGGCGCGTTCGCGGAGGTGTTCGAGGCGGTGCCGTTCGGCACGGCGTTCGTCAACAGCCTGCTGCTGGCCGGGGTGGCGACGGTGTCGGTGCTGGTCACGAGCGTGCTGGCCGGGTACGTGTTCGCCAAGCACCACTTCAGGGGTCGTGAGGCGCTGTTCTGGGGGGTGGTGGCGACCATGTTCCTGCCGCCTGTCGTGACGCTCGTGCCGCTCTACTGGCTGGTGTCGTCCATGGACCTGGCCGACAGCTACCTGGGCGTGCTGCTGCCGTGGCTGGCCAACGCCTTCGGCGTCTTCCTGATGCGGCAGTTCGTCGCCGACGTGCCCGACGAGCTGCTCGACGCGGCCCGCATCGACGGCGCGGGCGAGCTGCGCATCGTGTGGCGGGTGGTCACGCCGCTGCTGCGGCCCGCGGTGGTGAGCCTGGCGATCTTCTCGTTCGTCTTCTACTGGAACAACTTCATCTGGCCCCTGTCGATCCTGCAGGACGACGCGAAGTTCCCCGTGGTGCTGGCGCTGAGCCGGCTGCTCAACTACAGCACCTCCGTGCAGTACCAGAACGTGGTCATGGCCGGGGCGCTGATCGCCTCCCTGCCGACGATCGTGGTGTTCCTGCTGGCACAGCGGGTGTTCGTGGCCTCGCTGTCCAGGACGGGGGTGAAGGGATGAGGTACGTCGGCGTCGACGTGGGGGGCACCCTGCTGCGGGTGCTGGTCGAAAGCGACGGCGTGCGCGGCGCCGTCGCCAGGCACACGGTGCCCCGCTCCTACGACGAGCTGGTCGGCCTGGTCGCCGAGCTCGCGGGGCCGGGGGCCCATGCGGTGAGGGTCGGGCTGCCCGGCACGTCGGCGGGCGGGAGCCCGGTGTTCGTGCCCGCGCTGCCGTGGCTGCAGAACCGTCCGCTGGCCGACGACCTGGCGGAACGGCTCGGCGCCCCGGTACGGCTGGGCCTCGACGGCCACCTCACCCTGCTGGCAGAGTCGGTGGAGGGCGCGGCCAAGGGACGGCGCTCGGCCGTGCTGGTCGCCGTCGGCACGGGGATCGGCGGCGCGCTGCTCGTCGACGGCAGGATCTGGCGCGGCGCGCACGGCAGCGCGGGCTCGTGGGGCTGGCTCCCCGCCGGCTCCGACACGGGGCCTGACACGGGCGGGCCTGACACGGGCGGGTTTGACACGGGCGGGTTCGAGGGGGCCGCCTCGGGGGCGGCGCTCGGCGGGCGGGGGCCTGAGCTGGTCGCGGCCGCCCGCGCCGGCCGCATGCCGCCCGAACTCGACGCCTACGCTCGACGGCTGGCGCGGGGCATCGCCGCGCTGGCCAGCACGCTCGACCCCGAGGTCGTCGTGGTGGGCGGCGGCATGGCCGACGCGATGGACGTGCTGGGACCCATGCTCGCCGTTCACATCGAGCGGCTCGCCTCGCCCGACGGGCGGCGGGTGCCGGTGGTCGCGGCGGGCCTCGGGTCGAGCGCTGGAGCCGTGGGCGCGCTGCTCGCGGCCAGGATCGGGGAGGACTGGTGAACATGAAAGGGCTCGACCCGACCTCGGGCGTGCCGCTGTACCTGCAGGTGGAGCGGTCGCTGCGGCAACGCATCGACGCCGAGGAGTGGGTGCCGGGCGCCCAGCTGCCCACGGAGGACGAGCTGGGAAAGGCCTACGGCGTCAGCAGGGTCACCATCCGTCAGGCGCTGGCCAGGCTCGTCGACCGCGGGGTGCTGGTGCGCGAGCAGGGCAGGGGGACGTTCGTCCGCGACACCAGCCTGACGGCGGGCGCGCGCGGCGTCACCTCGTTCACCGCGGAACTGGCGGGGCTCGGGCACCCGTCGGGCGCCAGGGTCCTGGAGCAGGGCGTGGTGCCCGCCGTCGACTGCGACCTGCCGAAGGAGATGGGCCTGGGACCCGGCGACCTGCTGTTGCGGTTGCGCAGGCTCAGGACCGACACCGCCCGCCCCGTCGGTGTTCAGACGGCGCTGCTGCCGCTGGAGCGCTTCCCCGGCCTGGATCGGCTCGACTTCACCGACCGCTCGCTGTACGAGACGCTGCGCGAGCACTACGGCCTCGTGCCGCGCGAGGCGATCGAGACCTTCACCGTCGGCGGCGTGCTGGACGAGGACGCCCCCACGCTCGGCGTGGCGCCCGGCGCGCACGCCTTCTACGTCGAGCGCCTCACCTTCGACGCCCACGGCCCCTTCGAGTACGTCCGCAGCGTGATGCGCGGCGACCGCTACCAGATCCGCTTGGCCCTGCGATGAGAGGAATCTCGTGACCTACACCCGTCTCATGATCGATCTGCTCGACCGCCTCGACTCCACCCAGGGCGCCGCCCTCGACGCCGTCGCCGAGCGCTGCGCCGACGCCGTGCAGAACGGCGGCCTCATCCACCTGTACGGCAGCGGCCACTCGGTGATCCCCACCATGGACGCCTTCCCGCGTTACGGCAGCTTCGCCGGGCTGCACCCGCTGACCGATCCCCGCCTGATGTGGCACAACGTGCTCGGCCCCGGCGGGGTGCGGGAGCTGCTGTGGCTGGAGCGGACCGAGGGCTACGTCGAGCAGTACCTCGACCACGAGCCGCTCAGCGCTGGTGACGTGCTGGTCGTCTACTCGCACGGCGGGCGCAACGCCGCTCCCGTCGAGGCGGCCATGTACGGCGCCAAGCGCGGCCTGTTCACCGTGGCCGTCACCTCCGTCGCCAACCTGGAGCGTCCCGCCGAGCACTCCAGCGGCAGGCGCATCGCCGAGGTGTGCGACGTCACCATCGACACGGGCGTGCCCGTACAGGACGCGATCGTCGACGTCGACGGATGGGACCGTCCCGTCGGCGGCGCGTCGACCGTCGTGGCCTGCGTGGTCAGCCACGAGATCGTCACCAGGACGGCCGCCGTGCTGGCGGGCAGGGGCGTGGTCGTCCCGACGTTCGTCTCGCCGACCGTGCCCGGCGCCTCGGTGTCGTCGAACGACGAGGTCTTCGACGAGCACCGGCGTCGCCTGCACGCCGCCGAGGGCAGGGCGCGAGACTAGGCGTCCCGCGGCCGATGAGGGAGGTGGCCGTGCTGTTCGCCGAGATCGGCGCCGAGCAGGGCCACCAGGGCGTCGGCTGCGGCTACGCCAGGCGGGCCGGTGGCCCCGGCCGGTACGCGCGGCCGGGGCTCGGCCTCACGTTGGGCGAGCAGGCCGCGAAAGGGACGGTGGACCAGGCAGTGGTCGGTTCTCCGGCCTGAACCGTATTGCCTGATCGCTGGGCGTGCCTTTACGACGTTCCGGGCAGCGTCACCAGTATGAATGGTGGAAAACGGACAAAGACCATCATCGGCACAATCTTCGCCGGATCGGTTCTGCTCGGGGTGGCGTCCTGCGGGACCGACGGCACCGAGTCCGGCACCGCCGTGGCCAAGCAGGTGCCCGCCGGAGGCGCCGTCGCAGCCCTCCCGTCTCCCACCGGGATGCCCACCGGAGCCCCGAGCATGGAACCCAGCGGCTACCCGACCATGGAGCCCAGCGGCGCGCCCAGCATGGGCGCGGGCGACGTGGAGAGCCTCGAGAAGGCGGGCATGGCGGCGGTGGAGGCCGTCGAGGGCTCCACGCTCATCGCGATCGAGGCCAGGGACAACGGCCGGACCTGGGAGGTCCACGTCGTCGGGACGGACGGCACCGAGCACAGCATGGACATCGACGCCGAGTCGGGCAACGTGGTCTCGGGACCCACGGCCGAGCAGGACGACGCGGCGGAGAAGGCCAAGCTCATGGACATGGTCAAGAGCGCCGTTCTCACCTACAAGGAGGCGGCGCAGAAGGCCACCGAGTCGGTGCCCGGAGGCAGGATCGCCGAGCTGTACCTGGACCGGCACGAGGGCAAGGTGGCGTGGGAAGCCGACCTCCTCACCCCTGACGGGACCAAGCACGAGGTCTACGTCGACGCCAAGGACGGCACCGTCTCCAAGGAAGGCTCGACGAGCTGACATCGGGTCGATCCCGTGGCGTGACGCGACCGCCGCGCCATGAGGCGACATGAGCCACGATCGCGGCATGCCGCGTCACGATGGTGACATGACACCGCACCACGATCGCGACCTGGGCGCTCGCGTCACGATGGTGACATGAGCGCCGCGTACACGCCCCGCTGGCCCGCGATCCTGCGCAGGGTCGAGACCAGACCGTGGGCCGCCACGATCCTGGCCGCCATCAGGGCCGACTTCACCCGCTGGACGCGCGAGCTGGTCATCCCGGGCCCCGAACGCCCGTCGGCGTGGAGTCACCACTACTTCTGCGACGGCGACGGCGCGCCGCTGGTGTTCGACGCCGCCACTCCCGCGCGCCACGCGTGCTCCCTGTGCGGCAGGGTCTACCTCGGCGAACCGTGGGACGGCGCGTGGCGCACCACGATGCACAACGCCGCCGCCGTCCAGGCACAGCGCGCCGCCCTGCTGGTCCGCCTGTCGAACGGCCAGGAGCCACGCGCGGAGCTCGAACGCATCGCGGCCGTCTACGCGCGCGACTACCTCGCCTACGAGCCCCACGGTGTCAACGCGGGCACGGGCAGGGTCCTGCCGCAGTCGCTCGACGAGGCGGTCTGGGCCGTCGGCATGCTGCGCGCGCTGCGCTGGGCGGGCGACGCGCTCAGTCCCGCCACCTGCCTGGCGGTCGACGCCATGGCGCGGGCGATCGTAGAGCTGCTGCGCCCGCAGGTCGGCATGATCCACAACATCCACTGCTGGCTGCTGGCCGCGCTGGCCGAGTGCGCCGCCCGGCTGGGCGACGACGAGCTGATGGCGTGGTGCCGCGATTCCCCCTTCGGCGCGGAGACCCAGGTCATCGAGGGTTTCCGGCCCGAGGGCCTCTGGTACGAGGTCAACGCTCACTACCACTACTACGCGGTCGCCGCGCTCCTGTCCTACCGCGAGGCCGCGGGGCCCGCGGGGCTGTCCGCGCGGGCGGCGCTGCGGCTGTCGCGCGCCATCGCCGCCCCGCCCTCCCTCGCCTACGCCGACACCCGCCTTCCCGCCTACGGCGACGGCTGGGCCGACTGCCACGTCGGCGACTTCGCCTCCCAGGCCGAGGCCGCCTGCGCGGTCGTACCCGAGGCGCCGGTCGACCTGGCTCCCTACTACGAGCGCCCGCGGCCCGGCCCGGTGCGTCCCTGGTTCGGCAACCCTGCCACCCTGCCGGGCTGCGCGGAGATCCAGGGCCGCTCGTCGGTCGCCGCCCTGGTCTTCGGTCCCGACGACGTGCCCGCGGGCTCCGGCGACCGCGCCTCGTTCGTGTGGCCGTGCACGGGGATCGGACTGCTGCGCTCGGCCTCGGTACGGCTGGCGATGCGGTTCGGCCCCGACGGCGGCTGGCACGACCACCGCGACAAGCTCAACGTCGACGTGGAGACCGCCACGGGCTGGTCCAGCCTCGACCTCGGAACCAGCGGCTACGGCTCGGACTTCACGGCGTGGACGCGCTCACCCCACGCGCACAACCTGGTGATCGTCGACGGTGCCCGGCAGCCCGTGCACACCGGACGCCTGCTGGAGTCGTCCGCGCGCCACCTCGTGGCGGAGTCGGCGTGGGAGGGGACCGTCCTGCGCCGCTCCGTCGAGGTGACCGACGGCGGGTGGACCGACGAGTTCACGGTCACGCTGGCGGCGCCAGGCCATATCGAGTGGGTCTTCCACGGCGACGGCCGCTTCGCCGCCGCCGAGCGGGCAGGCGCACCCGCCCCGGACGAGACGGCCTTGCGCGACGTCCGTTTCACCACCGCCGAGCGGGCCGGCGCGCCGGCCCCGGACGAGACGGCGTTGTGCGACGTCCGTACGCTCCTCGTGCCGCCCGACCGTGTCCTGCGCGGCACCTGGGACGTCGACGGCGCGCCCCGCCTGGCGCTGGCCGTGCCGGAAGGGTTCGAGGCCTACACGGCGACGGCGACGGGCAACCCGAACGGGCGTCCGCTCGGCGTGATCCTCCTGCGCGGGCATGGTGACCACGCCCGCTTCCACGCGACCTTCGAGCTCAGCTCGGAACGCCCGCGCCGAGACTCCCGCCGGGAGCATCCACGCTGAGCTCCCCTCGCGGAACACCTGCGTCTGGACTCTCCCCGCGAGCGGGCGTGTTGAGGAGCAGGCTCTGGCACAGGTCGGCGAGCGTGCGGCGCAGCGGCGCGGCCCGCTCGGCGAAGCCCCGCTGGGCGGCCGCGTAGGCGAGCCGCCCCTCGGGCGTCTCGATCGGGACCGGCTCGTAGCCGAGCGCGCTGAGGTCGTAGGGGCTGGCGCGCATGTCGAGCGTCCTGATGTCGCGGGCGAGCTCGAAGCAGTCGGCGACCAGCTCGCTCGGCACGAGGGGCGACAGCTTGTAGGCCCACTTGTACAGGTCCATGTTGGCGTGCAGGCAGCCGGGCTGTTCCAGCTCCACCTGGCGTTCGCGGGTCGGCCGCAGGGTGTTGAGCGGTCTGGCGGCTTCGGTGAAGAACCTGAACGCGTCGAAGTGGCTGCACCGCGCGCCCCTGCGCTCGACGACGGCGGCGATCTCCTCGGGCGGCATGCGCAGCGGCTGGGCGGCGTGCCGTACCTCGTCGGCGGGCTGCTTGTAGACCATCGCCCACTCGTGCATGCCGAAGCAGCCGAACTGCCCCTGCCGCGACGCGGTCGCCGACAGCAGCGCGGCCGTCCACTCGACCATGGCCCTGCGCTTGGCCAGCAGCCGGTCGGCGTCGACGGTGGCGCCCTCGTCGGTGTCGAGGTAGTCGGCCCCGTAGCCCTGCGCCTCCGCCAGCACGACGCCCGCGCCCGGGTGCCACCTGCGCAGCCGCCCCGGACGGTAGCCGTAGTAGTCGAACAGGAAGTCTTCGACCGGGTGGGCCTGACCCTCCCTGCGGCGGCTCAGGTGCGGCCCGACCCAGGCGTCGACCCGCCGCTGATGCGCCTCGGCCCGCGCCTGCCACTCCCGCTTGTCGAGGATCCTCACCGTTTCATCGTAGGAACCCCGGCCCACTGCCGTGGCCGCCGGGCGCCGCCGGTCACCGGGATGGACATCGGCGCGAGACGACGGCCCGGCGGGCCCGCGTTCACGGGGCGAGCTCAGTCCCGCGGGTGACCGCCGTCGCGGGTTGCTCAGCCCCCGCGGGTGGCGGCCGTCACGGGGTTGCTCAACGCCCGGCGGCAGGCCGCCGTCACGAGGTGAGCATCAGGGCGAGGCGGCGCGTCAGGCCGGTGTTGCGGCGCAGGCCGAGCCGGTGGACGGCGAGCTCGAGCGCCTCCCGCTGCCCGACCAGCACGACCCAGGCCTTGGCCCTGGTGACCAGCGTGTAGAGCAGCCGCCGGCGCAGCATCACACCGCCCGCCTCCACCACCAGCGGCGCGACCACGAACGGGTACTCGCTGCCCTGCGAGCGGTGCACGCTGATCGCGTAGGCGTGGGTGAGGTCGTCGAGCTCGTCGAACCGGTAGGGCACCACGTCGCCCTCGTCGATGCGCACCTCCACGACGCGCTCGTCCATGTCGAGCGCGACGACCGTGCCCGTCTCGCCGTTGAAGACGCCCTTGTCGTAGTTGTTGCGGATGGGCATCACCCGGTCGCCGACCCGGTAGACCGACGCGCCCGACCAGTGTTCGGGCGTGCCGTCACGGGCGGGGTTGAGCCGCTCCTGGATGAGCCGCCCGATCTCCGCCGTGCCGGCGTCGCCCTTGCGCATGGGGCAGAGCACCTGCACCTGGTCGGGCCTGACGCCCTGCTTGGCGGGGATCGCCTCGGTCGCCAGGTGCACGACCCGCGCCGCCACCGCCGAAGGGTCGTCGAGCTCCTCGAACCAGAACCCGCCCCCGCCGGGCGTGTACGGCACCGCCCCCGCCCTGATCTGGTGGGCGGCCTGGACGATGCCGCTGCCCTCGGCCTGCCGGAAGACGTGCGTCAGCCGCATCCTGGGGATCGTCTCGACCCGTAGCAGGTCGGACAGCACGCTGCCCGGCCCGATGCTCGGCAGCTGGTCGCTGTCGCCCACCAGCAGCAGGTGGCTTCCCGCCGGGATCGCGGAGCACAGCCGCGTGGCCAGGTGGAGGTCGAGCATGGAGGCCTCGTCGACCACGATGAGGTCGGCCTGCGCGGGCGTCTGGTCGAAGAGCTTGTCGGGATCGGGCTGGACGGCCAGCATCCTGTGCACAGTCGTCGCCGGCAGCCCCGTCAGCTCCGTCAGCCGCTTGGCCGCCTTGCCGGTCGGCGCGCACAGGGTGACGGCGCCGCCCATCGCGCGCACGGTCGAGGCGATCACCTTCACCGTGTGGCTCTTGCCGCAGCCCGGGCCGCCGGTGAGGACCGAGACCGTGCTGGTCAGCGCCATGGTCACGGCGGCCAGCTGATCCTCGTGCAGGCCTGGGTCGTCGCTGAAGGCGCGCAGCGGCAGCGTCGAGCGGGCGCCGAACAGCCTGGCCAGCTCCGCGGCCAGCTTGAGCTCGCGGCTGTGGTGTTCCTTGGAGTAGACGACCAGGTCGTCGTCGGTCTCCTCGACGACGACGCGGCGCTCGGCCAGCAGCGCGTCGACCATCCGGCTGACGAGCTCCTCCTCCAGCTCCAGCCGCTCGGCGGTGCGGGCGATCAGCGCGGGAAGCGGCAGGAAGCAGTGGCCGTCGCGGGCGGCCGCCGCCTCCAGCCTGTCGACGATGGCCGCCTTGATCCGCTGCGGGCTGCGCTCGGGGACGCCCGAACGCAACGCGATCCTGTCGGCCGTGGCGAACGCGATGCCCCTGACGCGGCCGATGAGCTGGTAGGGGTCGGAGGCGAGGATCTCGGCCGAGGCCTGGCCGTACACCTGGAAGATCTTGGCTGCCAGCAGCGGGCTGACCCCGAATCCCTGCAGCACCACCATGAGCGCGGCGACGGCCTTCTGCTCCTTCCACGCCTCGACGATCTGCGCCTGGCGGGCGGGGCCGATGTTGATCACCTCGACGAGCCGCTCGGGCGCGGTGTCGATCACGGTGAGCGTGGACTCGCCGAAGTGGCCGACGATCGCCTGGGCCAGGCGCGAGCCGATGCCGCGGATCAGCCCTGAGCCGAGGTAGAGCTGGATGGCGTGGACCGTCGAGGGGACGACGCGTTCGCACGCGGTGACCGCGAAGCGCTTGCCGTAGGTGGCGTGCTCCTCCCAGCCGCCCTCCAGGCGCAGCGTCTCGCCGGGCTGCGCGCCCGCCAGCGCCCTGCCCGAGGCGACGAAGCCGGCGGCCCCGCTCTCGCTGCTCATGCGGGCGACGGTGTACGCGTCCTCCCTGACGTACACGAGCTGCTCGACGGATGCCTCCACGCACAGGATCCAACCACGCGCCGCCGACATTCAGCGGAGCGGCGGCGCCTTGCGGGCCGAGCCCCGGTAGAGCTCGGGGTCGTAGCGGCGTTCGCTCTCGTCCAGCTTGTCGTTCGCCGCCCGCACCAGGTCCACGCCGAGCACGTCGGCGAGCCGTACCAGGTAGCCCGTCACGTCTCCGAGCTCGGCCCGCACCCGCGCCATCGCCTCGTCGTCCAGTCGCTCGGCGTCGGCGAGCCACTGGAACTCCGCCACGAGTTCGCCGACCTCGCCCGCCAGCGCCATCGCGAGGTTCTTCGGGGTGTGGAACCGCTCCCAGTCACGCGCTTGCGCGAACCCGCGCAGCCGTACCGCCAGCTCCTCCAACGGGGACGTCATGGCTGGTGACACTACCCCTGTGTTACCGGCAGATTTCATCGCGACCGTTGACAGGCGATTATGTTAACGATAACAATCGGCGCAATCCACCACTTTCCTGAGGGAGCCACCACCATGAGGATGGGACGAATCTGGGGCGTGGTCTCCGCGCTCGCCCTGGCCGCGACGATGACGGCCTGCGGCTCCAGCCAGAAGACCGTCGACGCGCAGGCCTCCCCCACCGGCGGCGCGGCCGCCGGCGCCGGAGCGCTGATCGGCGTCACCATGCCGACCAAGTCGTCCGAGCGCTGGATCCACGACGGCGACAACGTCAAGTCCCAGCTGGAGAAGCTCGGCTACCAGGTCGACCTCCAGTACGCGGAGAACGACATCCCCACCCAGGCCAACCAGATCGAGAACCAGATCACCAAGGGCGCCAAGCTCCTGATCGTCGCCTCGATCGACGGCACCGCGATCACCTCGCAGCTCCAGCAGGCCGCCGACAACAAGATCCCGGTCATCGCCTACGACCGGCTGATCCGCAACAGCCCGAACGTCGACTACTACGCCACCTTCGACAACTTCAAGGTCGGCGTGCAGCAGGCCACCTCCCTCCTGGCCGGGCTGGGCGTCGACAAGGGTGAGAAGGGGCCGTTCAACGTCGAGCTGTTCGGCGGCTCGCCCGACGACAACAACGCCACCTTCTTCTGGAACGGCGCCATGTCCGTGCTGCAGCCGCAGATCGACAGCGGGACGCTGAAGGTCAAGAGCGGACAGACCGACTTCAAGACCGCGGCCATCCTGCGCTGGGACCCGGCCACCGCGCAGAAGCGGATGGAGGACATCCTCACCAAGACCTACAGCGGCGGCGAGAAGGTGGACGGCGTGCTGTCGCCGTACGACGGGCTCTCGATCGGCATCCTGTCGGCGCTCAAGAGCAACGGCTACGGCACCGGCGGCCAGCCGTACCCGATCGTGACCGGGCAGGACGCCGAGCTGGCCTCCGTGAAGTCGATCGTCGCGGGCGAGCAGTACTCCACGATCTTCAAGGACACCCGCAAGCTGGCCGAGACCACGGTGAAGATGGCCGACGCGGTGCTCAAGGGCGGCAAGCCCGAGGTGAACAACACCAAGGACTACGACAACGGCACCAAGGTCGTCCCGTCGTACCTGCTCGACCCGGTGATCGTCGACAAGGCCAACTACGAGCAGATCATCATCGGCGGCAACTACTACACGGCGGACCAGCTCAAGTGAGCATCCTGACGATGAGCGGGATCAGCAAGAGCTTCCCGGGCGTCAAGGCGCTGCACGAGGTCGACCTCACCGTGCGGCGGGGCGAGATCCACGCGATCTGCGGCGAGAACGGCGCGGGCAAGTCCACGCTGATGAAGGTGCTGTCAGGGGTCTACCCGCACGGCGACTACGAAGGCTCGATCGAGTTCGACGGCGAGCTGTGCGCGTTCAAGGGCATCCGCGACAGCGAGCGGGCCGGGATCGTCATCATCCACCAGGAGCTGGCGCTCAGCCCGCAGCTGTCGATCGCCGAGAACATCTTCCTGGGCAACGAGCGCGCCCGGCGCGGCCTGATCGACTGGAACCGCACCAACTTCGAGGCCGGCGAGCTGATGAAGCGGGTGGGCCTGGCCGACAACCCGGTCACGCCGGTGTCGGACCTCGGGGTGGGCAAGCAGCAGCTGGTCGAGATCGCCAAGGCGTTGTCGAAGCAGGTGAAGCTGCTCATCCTGGACGAGCCGACCGCCGCGCTCAACGACGACGACTCCGCTCATCTGCTGGACCTGCTGCGCGGGCTGCGGGACGAGGGCATCACGTGCGTGATCATCTCGCACAAGCTGAACGAGGTGATCGCGATCGCGGACACCGTCACGATCCTGCGGGACGGCCGGACGATCGAGACGCTGGCCGCCGCGGGGGTCACCGAGGACCGGATCATCGCCGGGATGGTGGGCAGGGCGCTGGACAACCGGTTCCCCCCGCACGAGCCGGCCATCGGGGAGGAGGTGCTGCGGATCGAGGACTGGACGGTGCACAGCCCGAGCCAGCCCGGCCGCAAGGTGGTCGACGGAGCGAGCCTGTCCCTGCGGCGCGGCGAGATCGTCGGGCTGGCCGGGTTGATGGGCGCGGGCCGTACCGAGCTGGCGATGAGCGTGTTCGGACGCGCCTACGGCGTCGACATCTCGGGCCGGATCGTCAAGGACGGCCGGCCGATCGAGATCCGCGACGTCCGTGACGCGATCAGGCACGGCCTGGCCTACGCCACCGAGGACCGCAAGCGTTACGGCCTCAACCTGATCGACGACATCAAGCGCAACATCTCCGCCGCCGCGCTGAAGGGGTGGTGGGTCGACGAGCGGCGCGAGTATCTCCTGGCCGAGGAGTTCCACCGCAGCATGAACATCAAGGCGCCCGGCGTCTCCAGCGTGGTGGGCAAGCTCAGCGGCGGCAACCAGCAGAAGGTCGTGCTGTCGAAGTGGATCCTGACCGGGCCTGACGTGCTGATCCTGGACGAGCCGACCAGGGGCATCGACGTGGGCGCCAAGTACGAGATCTACACGATCATCAACCGGCTGGCCGACGAGGGCAAGGCGGTGCTGGTGATCTCGTCGGAGCTTCCGGAGCTGCTGGGCCTGTGCGACCGCATCTACACCCTCTCCGAGGGCCGCGTCACAGGGGAGCTGCCCCGGGGCGAGGCCACCCAGGAGAGCCTCATGCATCTGATGACCAAGGGAAACCCACGATGACCATGACGCAGGCCCGGCCGCAGACCGAGCAGAAGCCTGCCGGGCTGAAGCTCAACGTGCGCGCCGGCGGCATCTACGTGGCCTTCGCGCTGATCGTCGCGCTGTTCTCGGTGCTGACCGACGGGGCGCTGCTCACCCCGCAGAACATCTCGAACATCATCGTCCAGAACTCCTACGTGCTGATCCTGGCCATCGGCATGATCCTGATCATCATCGCCGGGCACATCGACCTGTCGGTGGGCTCGGTGGTGGCGGTCACCGGCGCCCTGTCGGCGGTGCTCATGGTGAACATGGGCATGCCGTGGCCGCTCGCGCTGCTGGTCACGATCGCGGCCGGCGGCCTGATCGGCGCCTGGCAGGGCTACTGGATCGCCTACTTCGGCATCCCCGCCTTCATCGTGACTCTCGCGGGGATGCTGCTGTTCCGCGCGCTGACCCTGACCGTGCTCGGCAACCAGGGCATCGGCCCGTTCCCCGACGCGGTCCGCACCCTGGCCAACGGCTTCACCGACGGCTACCTGGGCAACATCGGTCTTGGCCCGCTCGGCGGCGCCGACCTGTTCAGCCTGATCGTCGCTCTGCTGGCGGTCGGCGGCATGGCCGCCGCCCAGTGGCGCACCCGCACCGCCCGCGCAGGCTACGGCCAGGCGATCGAGCCGCTGCCGCTGTTCGTGGCCAAGCTGGCCGCGGCCGCCGCGCTCATCCTCTTCCTGGTGGTGCAGCTGGCCAGGTTCAAGAACCTGCCCTGGGTGCTGGTACTGCTCGCGCTGCTGGTGCTCGGCTACTCGGTGATGGCCAACCGCACCGTCTTCGGCCGCCGCATCTACGCCATCGGCGGCAACCTGCAGGCCGCGGTCCTGTCCGGTGTCAAGGTCAAGCAGGTCGTCTTCTGGATCTTCGTCAACATGGGCGTGCTGTCGGCGATCGCCGGCATCATCTTCGCCGGACGGCTCAACCAGGCGGGCCCGACCGCGGGCAACAGCTTCGAGCTCGACGCCATCGCCGCGGCCTTCATCGGCGGCGCCGCCGTGCAGGGCGGTGTGGGCAAGGTGGCCGGCGCGATCACCGGCGGCCTCATCATGGCGGTGATCAACAACGGGATGTCGCTGATCGGCTCCCCGAGCGAGCGCGTCATGCTCGTCAAGGGCGCCGTGCTGCTGGCGGCGGTCGCCTTCGACGTGTGGACCAAGCGGCGTTCGGGCGCCGCCCGCTGATCCGGCACATTGATCTAGTCTGACATGTCAGCGAAAGGAGTCACCGTGAGCAGGCCTCGCTCCCCCGTGATGTCTGATGTGGCCAAGCTCGCCGGCGTGTCACACCAGACGGTCTCGCGGGTCCTCAACGACCACCCCAACGTCCGCGAGCAGACCCGGGCGCGGGTCCTGCAGGCGATCGACCAGCTGGGCTACCGGCGCAACCTCGTCGCCCGCGCGCTGGTCACCAGCCGCTCGCGCACCCTCGGGGTGGTCAGCTTCGACACCACCCTGTACGGGCCGGCCAGCACGATCTACGGCATCGAGCAGGCGGCCAGGACCGCCGGCTACTTCGTCAGCATCGTCAGCCTGAAGTCGCTGGACGCCTCCAGCGTCGGCGAGGCCATCGACTACCTGGCCGAGCAGGGCGTCGACGGCGTCGTCGTGGTGGCCCCGCAGCGCTCGGCGGCTCGCGCGCTGGACAGCCTGCCCGCGGGCATGCCCGCCGTGGCCGTCGAAGGCGCCCACCGCTCGCCCGTCTCGGCGGTGTGCATCGACCAGGTCGAAGGCGCCAGGCTCGCCACCCGGCACCTGCTCGACCTCGGACACCACACGGTCTGGCACGTCAGCGGCCCGCCGGACTGGCTGGAGGCCGAGGGCAGGCTGGAGGGCTGGCGCGCGGTGCTGCGCGAGGAGGGCCGCCCCGTGCCCGAGCCGCTGCCCGGCGACTGGAGCCCGCGCTCCGGTTACGTCGCGGGCCAGCGGCTGGCCGCGATCGACGGGGTGAGCGCGGTGTTCGCCGCCAACGACCAGATGGCGCTCGGCGTGCTGCGCGCCTTCACCGAGGCCGGGGTCAGGGTGCCGGAGCAGATCAGCATCGTCGGCTTCGACGACATCCCCGAGTCGGAGTTCTTCTCACCGCCTCTGACCACGGTCAGGCAGGACTTCGGCGCCGTCGGCAGGCACAGCATCGAGCTGCTGCTGCGCCAGATCGACGCGTCCGGCCCCGTCGATGTCGAACGCCTGGTCGTGCCGCCGGGGTTCATGATCAGGTCCAGTACGGCCCCCGCCGGCTGAGCCGTCCGTCCTCTTTCACTCGTTTCGCATGGAGCAGTTTGTGAACGCTAACAAGTACGTGGTCGGCGTCGACTTCGGCACGCTGTCGGGGCGCGCCGTCGTCGTGCGGGTCTCCGACGGCGCCGAACTGGGCAGCGCCGTGCACGAGTACGCGCACGGCGTCATCGAGACCGCGCTTCCGGGCACGGACGTGCGTCTCGGCCCCGACTGGGCGCTGCAGTCACCGCAGGACTGGCTCGATGTGCTGCGCGTCGCCGTACCCGAGGCGATCGCCGCCGCCGGGATCCCGCCCGAGCAGGTGATCGGCATCGGGACCGACTTCACCGCCTGCACCGTGCTGCCCACGACCGCCGACGGCACGCCGCTCTGCGTGGAGACGCCGGCGCTGCCGCACGCGTGGCCGAAACTGTGGAAGCACCACGCCGCGCAGTCGCACGCCGACCGGATCAACGCGGTGGCGGCGGCTCGCGGCGAGCCGTGGTTGCGCAGGTACGGCGGGAAGATCTCCTCGGAGTGGGAGTTCGCCAAGGCGCTGCAGGTCCTGGAGGAGGACCCCGGCGTCTACGCCCGTGCGGAGCGCTGGATCGAGGCGGCCGACTGGATCGTGTGGCAGCTGGCAGGAGTGGAGACCCGCAACGTCTGCACCGCCGGATACAAAGGGATATTCCAGGACGGGACCTATCCCTCGGCTGACTACCTCGACGCGCTGAACCCCGACTTCGCCTCCTTCCCCGACAAGCTCGCCACCGCTCCCGTGGCGCCGCTCGGCGGGCTCGCGGGCCGGCTGACCGAACGGGCCGCCGCGTGGACCGGCCTGCCCGAGGGCATCGCCGTCGCGGTCGGCAACGTCGACGCGCACGTCACCGCCGCGGCCGCCGACGCCGTGCGGCCGGGCCAGATGGTCGCCATCATGGGGACCTCCACCTGCCACGTCATGCCCTCCGACCAGCTGGCCGAGGTGCCCGGCATGTGCGGAGTGGTGCGCGACGGGATCGTGCCAGGCCTGTGGGGATACGAGGCGGGGCAGTCGGGAGTCGGCGACATCTTCGCCTGGTTCGTCGACAACGGGGTACCCGCCTCCCACACCTCGCAGGCCGCGGCGAGCGGGCTGTCGACGCACGAGTACCTCACCGAGCTGGCCGCGGCGCAGGCCGTCGGCGAGCACGGCCTGGTGGCGCTCGACTGGCACAACGGCAACAGGTCGATCCTCGTCGACCACCACCTGTCCGGCGTGATCGTCGGGCAGACGCTGGCCACCCGGCCGGAGGACGTCTACCGGGCGCTGATCGAGGCGACCGCCTTCGGCGCGCGGCTGATCGTGGAGACCTTCGAGCGGTCGGGCGTGCCCGTGGAGGAGTTCGTGGTGGCGGGCGGGCTCATGAGGAACCGCTTCCTCATGCAGGTGTACGCCGACGTGCTGCGCCGCCCGCTCTCGCTGATCGGATCCGAGCAGGGACCCGCCCTCGGCTCGGCCATCCACGCCGCGGTGGCCGCCGGGGCCTACGAGGACATCGGCCGGGCCGCGGCCGCGATGGGCAAGCGCACCGTCGCGGCCTACGTCCCCGACGAGAAGAACGCCGCCGCCTACGACCTTCTGTATGCCGAATACCGCAAACTCCATGATCTTTTCGCGGACGGCGCCCTGCTGCACACCCTCCGCCACATCCGCGACCAGGCCATCGCCCCTCAGACCGAGGCCACGGACACCGCCGGAAGGGAGGCGGGGGCATGAGGAAGACCGTGTGCGACCTGCACGCCGAACTGGTCAGGAACAACCTGGTCGCCTGGACCGCGGGCAACGTCTCCGGCCGGATCCCCGGCGAGGACCTGTTCGTCATCAAACCGTCCGGAGTCTCCTACGACGAGCTCACCCCTGAGGCGATGGTCGTCTGCGACCTCGACGGCAACCTGGTCGAGGGCGACCACGCCCCGTCCAGCGACACCGCCGCCCACGCCTACGTCTACCGCCACCTTCCCGAGGTCGGCGGTGTGGTCCACACCCACTCGACGTACGCCTCGGCCTGGGCCTCCCGCAACGAGCCCATCCCGTGCGTGCTGACCGCGATGGCCGACGAGTTCGGCGGCCAGATCCCCGTCGGTCCTTTCGCGCTCATCGGTGACGACTCGATCGGGCAGGGCATCGTCGAGACGCTCAGCGGTGCGCGCTCGCCTGCCGTACTGATGCGGAACCACGGGGTCTTCACCATCGGCAAGGACCCGAAGGCGGCGGTGAAGGCGGCCGTCATGTGCGAGGACGTCGCCCGCACCGTCCACATCGCCCGCCAGCTCGGCGAGCCGCTGCCGATCCCGCAGGCCGACATCGACCGTTTGTACGACCGCTACCAGAACGTCTATGGACAGAGGAGCACCCGTTGAGCATCTGGTTTCTCACCGGCAGTCAGGGCCTGTACGGCGAGGACACGCTGCTGCAGGTGGCCGAGCAGTCAAGGGAGATCGCCGCCCGGTTGCCCGTCGAGGTGGAGTGGAAGCCGGTGCTGACCGACGCCGCCGCCATCCGCCGGGTGATGCTGGAGGCCAACGCCGACGACGACTGCGCGGGGGTGATCGCCTGGATGCACACCTTCTCCCCCGCCAAGATGTGGATCGCCGGGCTGGACGCGCTGCGCAAGCCGCTGCTGCACCTGCACACGCAGGCCAATCGTGACCTGCCGTGGAGCTCCATCGACATGGACTTCATGAACCTCAACCAGGCGGCGCACGGCGACCGCGAGTTCGGGTTCGTGCAGACCAGGCTCGGCGTGCCCCGCAAGACCGTCGCCGGGTACGTCGGCGACCCCGGCGTCGCCGGTCGCGTTCTGGCGTGGTCGCGCGCCGCGGCAGGGCTGCGGGAGCTGCGCACGCTGAAGCTGGCCAGGTTCGGCGACAACATGCGCGACGTGGCGGTCACCGAGGGCGACAAGGTGGAGGCCCAGCTGCGCTTCGGCGTCTCGGTCAACACCTACGGCGTCAACGAGCTCGTCGAGGCCGTCGACGCGGCGTCGGACGCCGACGTCAGCGCGCTGGTCGCCACGTACCAGGACCTGTACAAGATCGCGCCTGTGCTGCTGGGCGAGCGCCACGACTCGCTGCGCTACGCGGCCCGCATCGAGCTGGGACTGCGGTCCTTCCTGGAAGCGGGCGGGTTCAAGGCCTTCACCACCAACTTCGAGGATCTCGGCGGGTTGCGCCAGCTGCCCGGCCTCGCCGTGCAGCGGCTCATGGCCGACGGGTACGGCTTCGGCGGCGAGGGCGACTGGAAGACCTCGGTGCTGCTGCGCACGCTGAAGGCGATGGCGCCGGGCGGGGGCACGTCCTTCATGGAGGACTACACCTACCACCTGGCCCCCGGCCAGGAGCTCATCCTGGGCGCTCACATGCTGGAGGTCTGCCCGTCCATCGCGGAGGGGACCCCGTCATGCGAGATCCATCCGCTGTCGATCGGCGGCAGGGAGGACCCGGTCCGGCTGGTCTTCGACGCCGCGCCCGGTCCCGGCCTGGTGGTGGGGCTGGCGGATCTCGGTGACCGCTTCCGTCTGGTGGCCAACGAGATCGACCTGGTCGCCCCGCTGGAGCCGCTGCCCCGCCTGCCCGTCGCCCGCGCGGTCTGGCGGCCCCGCCCGAGCCTCGCCACGTCGGCCGAGGCCTGGCTGACCGCGGGCGCGCCGCACCACACGGTGCTCTCCACGGCCGTGGGCGCGGAGGAGCTGACCGACCTGGCCGAGATGCTGGAGGTCGAGCTGCTGATGATCGACTCCGACACCACGACCAGGCGGTTCGCGAAGGAGCTGCGCTGGAACCAGGCCTACTACCGCCTCGCCAGGGGCCTCTGACCGTCCCGGCCTTCCCGGGCGGCCGCACCCCACGGAAGGCCGGTTCGTCGCCGGTCTCTCCCCCGGCGGGACGGTGCCCCCGGTTCGCCCCCTCGATCGCCGGCGGTCCCGGCTACCGGATCGCCGGCACCGCATCACCGCTCCGCGCGTCAGCCTCCTGCCAGGGCCTTGACGTCAGCGGTGGTCAGCGTCTTGCCTCCGATGCCCCAGTCACCGCTCTTGACCTCCTCGACGACGACCCATGTCACCGAGCGCATGTTCTCGCCCTCGATGCTGACCATGGCGTCCGTGAGCTTCTCGACCATCTCGGCCTTCTGCGCTTCGGTGAAGACGTCCTCGATGATCTTGACGTTGATGAGTGGCATGTTCTCTCCCCCGTGATTCGTGCCTCTACGGTGCGACACAACCGCGTGGCGGGGCGCCTGACCTTCAGGTGAACGTCAGCCGCTCGGCGACCGTGCCGCAGGGCCCTCGAACAGCGCGCGGACGTCGGGCGGGAGTTCGGCCATGGCGCTCCCCCTTCCACTGATGCGGACACGGCCAGTCTCACACGAGAATGACCGGATGCCACACCGTGGGGCATACGTGGGGCATAGGTGAACGAGGAGGTCATCGCCCTCTTCAGGGGGTTGACGGCCACCTGATGGGTGAGCGGCGGCCACGCGATCGGGCGGCAGTGGCAGGGGGTCAGCCGCGAGGGCAACGTCGGCGCCCCCTACGATGTGACGGCGACCAGCAGGGTGGCCGAGTTCAACGACGTGGAAGGTCTGGAGCGGCAGCTCGCGCACGGCGACGTGGCGGCCGTCCTCATGGAGCCCGCGCTGACGAACATCGGGATCGTGCTCCCCGAGCCCGGCTACCTGGACAAGGTCCGCGAGCTGACCCGCGCCTACGGCACGCTGCTCATCAACGACGAGACCCACACCTTCTCCGCCGGCCCAGGCGGCGCCACCGCGCTGTGGGGTCTGGAGCCCGACATGCTGACCATCGGCAAGGCGATCGGCGGGGGCGTGCCCGCGGGCGCGTACGGCATGTCGGCCGAGCTCGCCGACCGCGTGCTGGCCCGCACCGACCTGGACCTCGTCGACATGGGCGGCGTCGGCGGCACGCTCGCGGGCAACGCCATGTCGATGGCCGCCGTCCGCGCGACGCTCGGCGAGGTGCTCACCGACGAGGCGTTCGCGCACATGACGGCGCTGGCCGAGGTCTTCACCGAGGACGTGCGCGCCGTCATCGCCGACACGGGCCTGCCGTGGAGCGTCCAGCGGCTGGGCGCCCGCGCCGAGTACCGCTTCGCCGCCCCCGCACCGGTCAACGGCACCGCCTCCCGCGCCACCTCGGACGAGGAGCTCGACGACTACCTCCACCTGTACCTGGCCAACCGCGGCATCCTGCTGACGCCCTTCCACAACATGGCGCTCATGTGCCCCGACACCGTCCGCGCCGACGTCGACAGGCACGGCGTGCTGTTCCGCGAGGCGGTGGAGGAGCTCGTGGGCCGGTGATCCCTCTGACGGGGGAGCCGGTTCACCCTCCCAGGTGAGGGCCACGCCGCCGCCGTGCGCGAGCGTGTGAGCATGACGCGATGGATGACGTGGACCCCGTGGGCCGCCCTGGTCGGCGCCGTGGCCTACGGGGCCGTGCAGGCCTACTGGGCGGCAGGCCGCGCGCCCGCCTGGGTGCTCGGCTCCGACGTGATGTTCCCCTCCTGGGTGGTGATCTCCCTGTGCGCCGGCGTCGCGCTCGTGGTCGCGGGACTGCAGGTCAGCAGGGGCCGGCTGCCGCTGGTGCTCGCGGCGTACGCGCTGGGCATGAGCCTGCTGTCGGCCTCGGCGATGCTCCTGCTCGACGTCGTCGGCGGCATCCTGCCCGGCCTGGGCATCCCGCGTGACCCCGCCGCCTTCCTCAGCAGGGCGAGCTGCGCGGCCGTCGGCCTGCTCGCGGGGGCCACGGCCCTGGCGTGGCAGCGCCGCCGTACGGCGGACTGCCTGCGGTGCGTCGGCGTCCCTCGTCTCGACGCGACCCCCCGCTGGGGCCACATCGCGGCCTACGCGGCGGTGGCGGGCTGCCTGACCAGGATCGTCGCGCAGCTGACCATGGGTGTCAGCGTCCCCTACGCCACCAGCCCCTCGCTGCTGGTCTTCGAGTTCGGCTTCCTGCTCGCGGGCGTCCTGCTGCCGCTCGCGCTGGTGCACGGCTGGGGCAGGGTCTGGCCCCGGTGGGTGCTGCCGCTGGCGGGGCGCAGGGTGCCGCGCTGGCTGGTCGTCGGCCCCGGCTTCGGGATCGCGGGCGCGATGCTGGCCTACTTCGGCACCGGCGTCGGGCAGATGGTGGGCGAGACCATCGACGGCACCCTTGAGGAGCCCGCGTTCATGTGGGTGGCCGTCCCTGCCTACGTCGTCTGGGGCCTCGGCCTCGCCGTCGCCTCGTTCTCCTACTACCGGATCACCCGCCCGCCCTGCACGGCGTGCGGCCGCTAGCCTCCCTGGGTGTAGACGGTCTTCCAGCTGGAGCACCGCCCGGTCGCCTTGGCGGCGGTGCCTCTGCACACCCTGACCCTGACCTGCAGCGCACTGCCGACGTCCTTGCGGAAGGCTCTCGCGCCAGGGACGCAATTGGCGGACCGGGCCGTGCGCCAACGGCCGTTCTCGCTGCTCATCGCCCTGATCTGCACCCACGAGCAGCCCGCGCCCCTGGTGTCGACGAGCCTGCCGGACACGACGAAGCCCGACTGGCCGACGGCCACCGTGCCCCTGGCCTCGGCGTGGCCGTCGGTGGAGTGGACCGGCCCCCACTTCCAGACGGTGGGATCGGCGCCGGCGGGGGTGGCACCGGCGAGGACGATGACGGCGGCGGCGGTCACGCCGAGGAATGTGTTCACGAGGTCAAGATCTACCCGCGCCCGCTTGTGTCCGGCTTGGAACTCCGTTGCACCCGCAGGAAACCCGCGTGCGCCCGGCCGGCCGGCTCTCGTAAGCTGCGCGGGTGCTCAGCGACGCTCTCCTCGACCTGCTGTGGCCCTCGATCACCCATCGTGAGGCGACGGCGGAGCTGGTGCTGGCGGGCTGGACCCCGTGCGGCGTCGGCGACTGGGCGACGGGGCTGCGCTCCCCCGACGGGCTGTGGGTCGCCAGGGTGTGCCCGTTCGACCCGGCCTACGCCGCCTTCCTCGATCTGTGCCGCCGCAGGCCCGACAACCCCTACCTGCCACGCGTCGCCTTCGACACGCCGCTGGACGGCGGCGGCACCCTGGCCGTGCTGGAGTTCCTCGCCCCGCTCGAACCCGCGCGGGCCGAGCAGGTCGCCCGCCAGTGGCGAGAGGGGGCCGCCGACCCGGCGCTCGACGAGGTACGGCAGGCCGCCGCGGCCGTCGACACCGAGTATCGAGCGCGGATGCCCTGGTGGGACGGCATCGACCTGAACACCGGCAACGTGCGGCTGGCCCTCGACGGGCGCGTCGCGGTCATCGACGTGTTCTGCATGGACGGCGCCTCGCTGTACGCCCAGATCCTCAAGGACGCCGGCGTCGTCCGCGAGAGGCTGCCCGACAGCCGCCACATCCTGGACATCCCGTACATCGCCCGAGAGAGCACGCCCGAAGAGATCCGAGCCCTCCACGACGCCTGGACGGCGACTACCGGGTGAGGGCGTCCCTGATGGGCGCGAACGCCGCCGCCGCTCGGCCGTCCGCGTCGGCCTCCTCCCACAGCTCCCGCCATTCCGAGTCGTCTCCCGCGACCCGATCCAGCGCGCGAACCGCCAGCGCCACCACGTCGTCGGGCACCTCGACCCCGCCGCCCGCCCTGAGGAACTCCGGCGCGTAGGCCGACGTGATCGGCGGCCCGCCCCGCTGCGCGGCGACGATCGCCGCCGCCGCGATCGCCTCGCAGGCGAGGTCGCTGTCGAGGTAGCCCTGCTCGTCGACGACGGTGGCCAACGCCCGCCTGATCAGCACCGGCCGCTGCGAAGCGTCGGCGTCCTGCAGGTCACCACACCAGTCGGCGGCCGTGTCGTTGTCGAACGGCCCCACATCCCACGCACCCATGAGGACGTTGTAGCGAACCCCACCGACAATCCTGGGGCCGTAGGGTCGGCAGTGTGGATCTGCTCATCCGCGACGCGACCCTGCGAGGCCGGCCGGGCACCTGGATGCTCGCCGCCGCCGACGGCGTCCTGACCGCGGTGGCCCCGGAGGACCGCGACGCGGCCGGTGCCGCGACCCTGGTGATCGACGCGGGCGGGCGGCTGGTCACCGAGCCGTTCGTCGACGCCCATCTGCACCTGTGCAAGGTGCACACGCTCGATCTGGCCGGCCCTCGGGCGCTCGAGGCCTACACCGAGGGCACGATGGGCGCGGCCATGGACGCGATCGAGACCGCCGCCGCCGTCAAACGCGACCAGAGCGCCGCGGCCGTCCTGGAGCGCGCCAGGCGGGCGCTGACGGAGTCGGTACGGCACGGCGTCCGTGCCGTCCAGGCGTTCGCCGACGTGGACCCGGACGCCGGGCTCACCGGGGTGGAGGCGCTGCTGGCGCTGAGGGAGGAGTTCCGCGACCGGGTCGAGGTGCGCGTCGTCGCCTTCCCCCAGGACGGGCTGCTGCGCCGTCCAGGCACCGAGGAACTGGTCGCCGAGGCGATCCGGCTGGGCGCCGACGTCGTGGGCGGCATCCCGTGGATCGAGTACACCGACGCCGACGCCGCCGAGCACGTGCGCCGGATGGTCGAGCTCGCCCGCCGTACGGGCAGGCGGGTGGCCATGCTGGTCGACGACGCCGGCGACCCCGGCCTGCGCACCACCGAGATGCTCGCCTCCGCGCTGCTGGCCTCGGGCGTGCGCGGCAGCGCGCAGCACGCCCGTGCGATGGCGCTCTACCCCGAGCCCTACCTGCGCAGGCTCATCGAGCTGTGCCGCGCCGCGGGCCTGGGGTTCGTCAGCGACCCGCACACGGGGCCGCTGCACCTGCCGGTCTTCACCCTCGCCGGCGCGGGGCTGCCGCTGGCTCTGGGGCAGGACGACATCGAGGACGCCTACTACCCTTTCGGCCGGCACAACCTGCTGGAGGTCGCGTTCCTGGCCGCGCACCTGCTGGACGCCCGCGCCGACGCCGATCTCGACCGGCTGTACGACATGGTGACGGTGGACGCCGCCCGCGTGCTGGGCCGCCGCGATCACCGCCTCGTTCCAGGGGCGCCCGCCGATCTGGTGGTCCTGGAGGGGCGGACGGTCAGGGAGTGCCTCACGCTGCACGCCCCGCCGCGGCACGTCGTCGTCGGCGGGCGGGTGGTCGCGAGCACGAGCACGAGCACGGAGTTCGCCCCGCCGCGCCGTTGACAGCCATACCAACCAAGCGCATGCTTCGTTCGGGCGCCGGGCGCGAGGTGCCGGTCAAAGGTCAGCCTCACGTCGAAGGGATGCGCCATGCCCGCGGACCAGAACCCCCAGCCGACGCCCCCGCCACGCCACACCAGGCGGCAGGTGTTACGCGGCGCGGCCGGAGCCGTCCTCACCACCGGCGTCCTGGGCGGCCTCGGCGGCACCGCCTACTCCGCCGTCGCCGACTTCGACGTCGTCGTGGTCGGCTCGGGCGCGGCGGGCATGACGGCGGCCCTGCGGGCGGCCAAGCGCGGGCTGCGCACCGTGGTGATCGAGAAGGCGCCCACGTTCGGCGGCTCGGCCGCCCGCTCGGGAGCGGGCATCTGGATCCCGAACAACGAGGTCATCCTCGCCGCCGGCGTCCCCGACACGCCCGCCAAGGCCGCCGCCTACCTCGCCGCCGTCGTGGGCGGCGGGGCGCCCGCCGACCGGCAGGCCGCGTTCCTGGCCAACGGGCCCGCCATGATCTCCTTCGTCATGCGGAACAGCCCGCTGCGTTTCCGCTGGATGGAGGGCTACTCCGACTACTATCCCGAGCTGCAGGGCGGGATGCCGAACGGCCGGTCCATCGAACCCGACCAGCTGGACGGCAGGGTTCTCGGCGCCGAGCTCGCCCACCTCAACCCCTCCTACATCCCCACGCCCGCCGGGCTGATCGTGTTCAGCGCCGACTACAAATGGCTCACGCTCGCCGCCGTCAGCCTCAAGGGCGCGGCCGTCTCCGCCGAGTGCGTGGCCAGGTACACCGCCGCCGCGCTGCGCGGCGAGATCCCCCTCACGATGGGCCAGGCGCTGGCCGGCGGCCTGCGCGCGGGACTGCTCGCCGCCGGCGTGCCGGTGTGGCTCGACACCCCGCTGCTGGACCTGCAGTTCGACGCGAACGGCAGGGCCGTGGGCGTGGTCGTGGCGCAGAACGGCGGGCAGACGCTGGTCAGGGCGGCTCGCGGGGTCATCGTCGGCTCGGGCGGCTTCGAGCACAACCTGGCCATGCGCACGGAGTTCCAGCGGCAGCCCATCGGAACGGACTGGACGGTCGGCGCCCAGGAGAACACCGGCGACGGCATCAGGGCGGGCCGCCGGGCGGGCGCGGCCCTCGACCTGATGGACGACGCGTGGTGGGGGCCGGCCATCCCGCTGCCCGACGAACCGTACTTCTGCCTGGCCGAGCGCACCCTGCCCGGCTGCATCCTGGTCAACGGGGACGGCGTGCGGTTCGTCAACGAGGGCGCCCCGTACAGCGACGTCGTGCACGTCATGTACGACCGCAACGCGGGCGGGCCGCACATCCCGTCCTGGTTGATCATCGACCAGAACTACCGCAACAGGTATCTGTTCAAGGACATCGCGCCGACCCTGCCGTTCCCCGACTCCTGGTACGCCGCGGGCGCCGTCCACAAGGCGTGGACGGTCGGGGACCTGGCGACGAAGATCGGCGTGCCCTCCTCGGCGCTCCGCCAGACGGTCACCAGGTTCAACGGCTTCGCGCTGACGGGCAAGGACCTGGACTTCCACCGCGGCGACAGCGTCTACGACCACTACTACACCGACCCCGCCATCAGGCCGAACTCCTGCCTGGCGCCGCTGTGGCTGCCGCCGTACTACGCCATCAAGATCGTCCCAGGCGATCTGGGGACCAAGGGAGGGATGCGCACGGACGCGCGGGCCCGCGTGCTCCGCGCGGACGGATCGGTCATTCCGGGCCTGTACGCCGCGGGCAACGCCAGCGGAGCGGTGATGGGGCACAGTTACGCGGGGGCGGGCTCGACGCTCGGCCCCGCGATGACGTTCGGCTACGTCGCCGCCGACGACCTCGCCGACGCGACCTGACATCCGGCCCGCGCAGGGCCCGTCAGACCGACGACCGGCCGTGCAGGACGAGCGCCCAGATCAGCAGCGCGAACGCGGGGACGCTGGTGAGCACCCTGACCATGTTGAACGTGGCCCACCTGGCCTCGTCGAACCGCTGACGGACCGCGGCCACGTCGATCTGGTCAGGGTGCCCCGCCGCCTTGATCGCGTCGTTGCGCGGCACGTTGATCGCGATCGTGATGACGAACGTGACGACGTACAGCACGAGCGCGACGACGATCCAGGGCAGGGCGGGCCTGCCCAGCTGCGTGAGCGCGGCGGCGACGCCGAACAGCAGGGCGCCGAGGAAACCGCCGCCGAGGAACCACGGATTGATGATCGCTCTGTCGATCGACTGGAAAGCGCCGACGAAGGTGCGATCGTCCGTCCGTTTGAGGCCGGGCATGATGGTGTGCGCGTAGAGCGCGAACACGCTGGACACCATTCCCATCGAAAGCGTCGCGGCGATCAGGGCCAGTGTCCGCAGTACATCCATCGTGCGCTCCCAGCGAAAGGTGGGGGGCGGGTCCACCCCGGACGACCGTAGCGGACCGACCCTGCCGCGCGCCTGTAGAAAAGCTACCGATTTGTCGGTTCCACGCCTCGGACGCCCCTACACGGGCTCGGGCGCGAGCGGCGGGCCGTCGGGCAGCTCGGAGGGAGCGCGCCACCCGCCGAGGAACTCCTGCGCCATGGCGCACGCACCGGCGAACGGGCCGTCGGGATGGGCCAGGCTCGCCGCGGTGATCCGGCCGATCGTCTCGTTCACCAGCGCCCCCGCCGACTCCGCGTCGCCCACCTTCCCCGCCCGATCCGCGAGGTATCCGATCGAGGCTCCCGCGCCGCACACGAAGTCGGCGAGCGGCACGACGCCGCGCTGCCGAAGCGCGCGCAGCCCGCTGCGCGTGTACGGGACGTTGGCCGCCGGCGCGATCACCCGCGCCCGCACCCTGGCCGCCCTGTCCCCGTCCAGCACCCCGGTCCGCGCGCCGGGCACCAGGACGTCGGCGGCCACGTCGTACAGCGCGGCGGGAGGGCGGACGGGCAGGCCCAGCCGGCCGACGCAGGCGTCGCCGTACAGGGACCGCAGCTCGAACAGCCGGGCCACGTCCAGTCCTGCCTCGTCCACCACGCAGCCGTGCGCGGTCGACAGCGCGGTGACGCGCCCCTCCCGCCTGGCCGCCTCGCGCACCACGCCGCCGCCCACCTTGCCGAACCCCTCGACCGCGAGCGTCCGCCCCGCGAGCCCGTCGAGCGCGGTGTCGGCCGCGGCGACCACGCCGAGCCCCGTCACGATCGTGTCCACCAGCTCGCCGCCGACGTCCTGGTGCATGACCGAGTCGGTCCGATAGTCGGGCAGCGTCACGAAATCCTGGGTCCTGGTGCCCAGATCGGACGAGGTGAAGAACAGCCCGCTCCGCACGAGCGGCGTGATCTCCTCGCAGTACCGGGCCACCGCGGCGGCGCGATGCTCCGGGTCGGCCCGCAGCACCGCCTTCGCTCCGCCGATCCGCTCGCCGAGCACGGCGAACTTGTAGGTCATCGCCCGGGCCAGCAGCTCGGCCTCCCCGCGGGTGACGTCCGGAGCCAGCCGCGTGCCTCCCGCACTCATCGGGCAGTCCAGGTCGAAGGCGATGAACCCATCGACCGAGCCCAGCTCCACGATCTTCACTCGCGCTCCTCGTTCCGTCCTGCCGCCTGGGGGTGGGTCCGACAGTAAGGACCGCGAAGGCACGCCTCTTCGTCGAATACGACGAAGCTGCCGGGGCCCGCTCGTGCGCCCGCGCGGGGCTTCCAGGGTCCGTACGCTCGCGCGCCGGAGATCGTCCGCTGCGCGATAGCGTTCTCCCATGCCCGACCTCCAGCGTCTCCGACTCGGCCACGGCCCCGCCCTCCTGACGTTCGAGCAGGAGAACCGCGCCTACTTCGCCGCCTCGATCCCGGACCGCGGCGACGACTACTTCGCCGAGTTCGACGCACGGCTGACCGCCCTGGTCGCCGAGCAGGCCGCCGGACTCCACCACTTCCACGTCCTGGTGGGCGACGACGGCAGCGTGCTGGGGCGCGTCAACCTGATCGACGTGGCGGACGGATCGGCCGAGCTCGGCTACCGCATCGCCAAGAGCGCCTCAGGACAGGGCCTCGCCACGAGCGCCGTCCGCCAGGTGTGCGCCCTGGCCGCCACCGAATACGGCCTGACCACGCTGCGGGCGGAGACCACGCTGGACAACGCCGCGTCGCGAACCGTACTGACCCGCACCGGATTCGTCCCCACCGGCGAGATGACGCTGGACGACCGCCCAGGCATCCGCTACACCCGCGACCTCACCGGCTGACCTTCCCTCGACCACCGGCGTCGCGGACCGTCGAGGTGACCTCTTCTCGGGCCGAACCGCTGCGTTCCGGCCCGGAGAAGGGCTGTTCGCGCGGCGACTTGCCAAGACATTGCCATCCGCGCAGGCGAGGCCTTCCCTAGTGGGCACAGGGGTTCCCGACGTCATGGCGTGGCGATCTGTCACAGTATGCGATATTTCCGTCACTCTCCATGACGGCAGGGTAATCCGACCGGTTCCAGGCTTTGTCTTTCCCCAGGTGACCGCCGGACTTTTCGCTCATTAGCGTGGAATTCCGTTCTTACGTCGAATCGGCGAAGGCGATGCCGATTCGGCTTTCCGTCAGCCCGGGCACCGCCCGGGGCGCAACTGATTTCACCCTGGAGTCATCTGTCATGATCAAAATCAGGTACGCGCTCGCAGCCGGGGCGATGGGAGCCTCGGCCCTCATCGTCCCAGTGACGATGCCGGCACAACTCGCCAGCGCGGAACCCGTGGCCGGGACCGCTGTCGCGACCGCTCCCGTTCTCTCTTCGGCGGCCGACCCCTGCGCCAGGCACAAGAACCCGCAGAAGTGCCGGGAACAGCGCGGCGGCGGTGACGACGAACTCGGCGACGACAACATCACGCGTCCCGAAGGTGGCGGCGTCGACGACTGACGCTGGAGCAGCGGCGTCGAACGCCCTTACAGAACGGCCCTCCCCGGCCCCGGTCCCCTGGACAGCCGGGGAAGGGCTTGAGCCCCACACCACACCCCGCTTCCCGGAGACCGAGAGGGATGCCCGTTTACCCCTCTCCGCTGCGAGCATGGGTCCGCAGGGGGTGATGGCGACATGCGCTTCGACATCATCGTGGAGACACCGCGGGGCTCCCGGAACAAGTACGAGATGGACGCCGACCTGCGGCGGATCCGTCTGGACCGGTTGCTGTTCACCTCCACCGCCTACCCCTACGACTACGGCTTCCTGCCCGGCACCCTGGCCGAGGACGGTGACCCCCTGGACGCCCTGGTGCTGGGCGAGGTGCCGACGTTCCCCGGGTGCGTGATCCGGTCCCGCCCCGTCGCGGTGTTCTGGATGCGCGACGAGCAGGGCCCGGACGCCAAGATCCTGTGCGTGCCGGCGGACGATCCTCGCTTCGACCGGTACCAGGACATGGAGGACGTGCCGATCTACGTACGGGGCGAGATCGGGCACTTCTTCGCCGTCTACAAGGATCTGGAGCCGGGCAAGACCGCCGACGCCAGGGAGTGGGAGCCGCGCGAGTGCGCGGAGCGCCTGGTCGAGGAGGCCGTCGCTCGTTTCGCACGGCAGGCTGAGGGCTCGGACTCTCGGGCCTGACCCGGCGCCGCGGTGGTGCGCTTCACCTGTCCCGCTCGTCGTGTCCGGTCGTCGTGTCACATTCCTTCCTCGCCAGGGGTCGTACCCGTAGAGGGGACAACACCCCAGGCCGGAATGAATGTGGAGAAGTCATGACATCACCAATCTTGGTCACCGGCGGCACTGGCACGCTCGGGCGCCTGGTCGTCCCGCTGCTGCGCGACGCGGGCCGTGATGTGCGGGTGCTCAGCCGGAGTGCGCGTCCGTCGGTGGACGGGGTCGAGTTCGTGACCGGTGACGTGTCCACCGGCGAGGGGCTCGATGCCGCGCTGGAGGGGGTCGAGACGGTGATGCACTGCGCCGGCAGCGCCAAGGGTGACGAGGACAAGGCCAGGAACCTGGTGCGGGCGGCGTCCGCGGCGGGGGTGCGGCACCTGGTCTACATCTCGGTCGTCGGGGTCGACCGGGTACCGGTGGTCAGCAGCCTGGATCGGGCCATGTTCGGGTACTTCGCGGCCAAGCGGGAGGCCGAGCGGATCGTGGCGGAGTCGGGGGTGCCGTGGACCACGCTGCGTGCGACCCAGTTCCATGACTGGGTTCTGATGACGTTGCGGCAGATGGCCAGGATTCCGGTGATGCCGTTGTGGGGTGGCATGCGGTTCCAGCCGGTCGACGCCGGTGAGGTGGCGGCGCGGCTGGTGGAGCTGGCGTTGGGTGAGCCGGCCGGTCTGGTGCCTGACATCGCGGGGCCGCGGGTGTACGGGATGAAGGAGCTCGCCCGCGGCTATCTGCGGGCCAGCGGCAAGCGCCGGTTGGTCATGCAGGTGAGAACGCCGGGCAAGGCCGCCGCGGCGTACCGGAAAGGTGCCAACCTCGCTCCGGAGCGGGCCGTGGGCCACCGTACCTGGGAGGACTTCCTGGCCGAGCGGCTACGTCAGGACCGATGACACCCCGGCCTGTTCGCCATCAGCGGCCCGTCGATCTCCCGGCGTCTCGGCGTGCTCAAGGGAGCGGGGCTCGTCACCGAGCGCCGCGAGGGCAACCGCTCCTTCCATACACTGGATCTTCTCCACGCCGGCCGAGGCGCGACCGGCCACCCGCGTCGGCAGGTTCCTCAGCGCCGTCTGTCCCGAGCAGATCGCGTTGCGCCGCCCCAGGTGGCGTCCCGTACCGGAAAGCGAGCGGTCATGAGGCAGACACGTCTGTCCAGCGTCGTCGAACGGCGACTGCTGGTGAACTACCGGGTCGCCCCCGAGGCCGCGGCGGATCTCCTGCCCGAGCCGCTGCGCCCCCACCTGGTCAACGGCCACGCCGTCGCCGGCATCTGCCTGCTGCGGCTGGGCGGGGTCCGGCCCGTCTGGGCCCCGAAGGCGCTCGGGCTGCGCACCGAGAACGCCGCGCACCGGATCGCCGTCGAATGGGACGGCCCCGCCGGGGTCGAGACCGGCGTCTACATTCCGCGCCGCGACACCGCCTCGCGCCTCACGGTCTGGGCCGGCGGCCGCGTCTTCCCCGGCGAACACGGCCGCGCCGACTTCGACATCCACGAGACCAGGGACCGCCTGCACGTCGCGTACGCCACCAGAGGAGGCGGCACCCGGGTGGACGTCACCGTCGAGGTGACCGACGAGCTGCGGGGCAGCGAGCTCTTCGCCGACCTGGCGGAGGCCTCGGCCTTCTTCCAGGACGGCTCCAGGGGCTTCTCCGCGACCCGATCCGGCCGGCACCTCGACGGCATGGAACTGGGCACCGACGCCTGGCGCCTGGAGGCCTGCCGTATCGACTCCGCGGAGTCCTCCTTCTTCGACGACACCCGCCGCTTCCCCGCGGGCAGCGCCACCCTCGACTGCGCCCTCGTCATGCGCGACGTCCCCGTGGTCTGGCGCTCCCTGCCTGCCATGGCCGGCGCCCGCTGAGGCACCTGAGCGCGGTCGGTGACCTCGCGCGACCCTACGACCAGAGCCTGCGCTAGGCGACGGAGCCGTACACGGGCTTGCCCACCCACTCGTAGGTCATGTAGACGACGCCGGCGTCGGTGCTGGACGTCCCGGTGAGCTTCAGCCCGGCCGGAGTGGTTCCCTCGGCGAACAGCCGCTTTCCCTCGCCGAGGACGACGGGGAAGACCAGCAGCCGGTATTCGTCGACCAGTTCGGCCTCCTGAAGCGTGCGAATGAGGTCGCTGCTGCCCTGGACGATGATCTCGCCGTCGGTGCGCCGCTTGAGGTCGGCGACCGTCTGCGCGGCCTCGCCCACCAGGACCTCCGTGTTGCGCCACTCGGCGTTCATCGGTGTACTCGTGGTGACGTACTTCCGCATGCTGTTGATCTTCGCGCCGCCTTCCTCGTCGGGCACGCCAGGCCAGTGCGAGGCGAGGATCTCGTACGACCTGCGTCCCAGGAGCATGGCGTCCGCGCGGTCGAACTGCTCGTCCATGATGCGGCCGAACCCCTCGTCCACGTGCGGCGCCAGCCATCCGCCGTGCTGGAAACCGTTGGAGTCGTCCTCGCCAGGCCCGCCGGGGGCCTGCATGACGCCGTCCAACGACACGAAGGTCGAAACAACCAGCCTGCTCGCCATCTGCCACTCCTTTGTCGCGGTGCGAAGAGCCGGCCTGTCCGGCTCCCTGTTCTCGATCTGCCTTCAGCCTGGCGGAGTCCGCTTACGGATTCCTTAAGGCTTCCCTCTGACGCGCGGCGGGCCGCGATGTCGCAGGCCGCCCGCGATGTCGCGGGCGGGCTGCGGTGGTGACGGCGGAAGGCCGCCTAGAGCGTGGGGTGGATGAGGTCGGCGGCGCGCAGGGCGGCGGCCAGCGCGTCAGGGTGGCCGGTGCGGGTGTAGACCTCGGCCGCGGTGTCGGTGAACTTGATGACGTGCTCGTCGGCGTGGGCGATCGCCCTGTCCAGCACCTCGGCGACGGCCCCGGAGCCGGACGGCGGGACGGGCAGCGCCGTGCGCGGCGCGCCGTCGGGCGGGGCGTAGGCGGAGTAGATCGCCGCGGTGGTCGTCCAGATCGCGGTCAGGCTCGGCGCCCATAGCTCGCGGGGCAGGGCCGGCAGGGCGTGAAGCACCGCGTTGGGCGCGGTGGCGGTGTGCACCAGCAGGACGGGTTGCCCGTGCCCATGGGCCAGGTAGCGCAGCGTGGCCGCTGCAACCAGGTCCGCCAGCCGGCCGGGCACCTCGTCCGGTGTCGTGGCGGGGGCCAGCCCGGCCACCGCCGCCTCCCAGCCGGCCAGGTGCGGCAGTTGGCCGAACCGGCCGGCCACGTTGCCGCGCTGGTCGGGGATCCGGGGGATGCCATCCAGCGCCGCGAGCGGGCTGAGTCGCCCCGCGGGTGGGCCCGCGGCCGGCACGGGCCGGGACCTGGCCGCCCAGAACGCCAGCCCGTGGGCGAGCTCGCCGAGGGTGGCAGGGTTCTCGGCGCCGGCGAGCAGCGCGCGCACCACGTGCCCGACCCTGATGACGCCGTGCGTGGTGCCCGCCACGATCCCCGGCAGCAGCCGCGCCCACCAGGTGGCCAGCACCTCGCGCCACGGTCGTTCCTCCAGCGCCCGGCCGAAGTACGTGGTCCAGTCGCCGACCCGCCGTCCGTCTCCGAGCGCCTCGGCCCAGTCCGCGTCGGTGATGTCGGCGGTGCGGGAGGGCATCTCGTCGAGCCGGTCCAGGTACGCCTGCACCCAGCGGTCCACGTGGTCGGCCCGCCCCCGGCGTACCAGCACCTCCACGGCCATCGGGCCGTGGTTGGTCAGCTGGTCCTCCCCCCATTCGGGACCGGTGCGGTGGAACCGTTCGTAGGCCTCGTTCAGCACGCCGCCGCTCACAGACGTCACCCCATTCGCATCGCCAGGTGGCCGAAGGGGACCAGTCTGCGCCGGAACGCCGGAGGAGGACATCCGTGCCGGCCACGCATCGACCACGCAGAGCCCACCTACTCAAAACCCCTGGGATGGTGGTCAGATATGTCAGGTGAGCCCGGAATCGGTGTCGCGGCGCGAGGCAGAGGTGCTGGCCCTCCTCCACGAGCACCTGTCGAACGCCCAGATCGCGGGCCGCCTGCACCTTTCCGTGCGCACCGTCGAGAATCACGTGTCCTCGCTCCTGCGCAAGTACGGCGTCGCCGACCGGCGGGCGCTGGCCGCCATCGCCGGGCGGGCACCGGACGCCCCTTCTCCCCTCGGCCGGATCGCGGGCACGCCCACCTGGCGCACCGGTTTCACCGGACGAGCGCACGAACGCGACGCCGTCCTGGCTCTCTTGCGGCCCCGGCGGCTGGTGACCCTGGCCGGACCGGGCGGGGTCGGCAAGACGCGGCTGGCCGCGGTCGTCGCCGAGGCCGCCGCGCAGGACTTCCCGCTGGGCGGGGCGTTCGTGGACCTCGTCCCGGTGCGAGAAGGGCAGGTCGCGGGGGCCGTGGCCAGGGCGCTCGGGGTGAGCGAGTCACCAGGCCGGTCGCTGGAGGACGCCGTGGCGTGCGCGCTCGGCGGGCAGCGGCGGCTGCTGATCCTGGACAACTGCGAGCACGTGCTCGACAGCGCGGCCACTCTCGCCGACCGGGTGCTGTCCCAGTGCCCTGACGTCGCCGTCCTGGCCACGAGCCGCGAACGGCTCGGCGTGCCGGGCGAGCACGTGATGCCGATCTCGCCGCTGCCATTGGCCTCCGACGCCGAAGCGCTGTTCGCGGACCGGGCCGCCGCGGTCGATCCTGGCTTCACGGCGGAACCTGCGGTCGTCGCCGAGATCTGCGCCCGGCTGGACGGCATGCCGCTCGCGATCGAGCTGGCCGCCGCCCGCTGCGCCTCGCTGGGGGCGGACGGCCTGCTGGCCGCGCTGGACGACACGCTGCGACTCCTGGCGGGCAGCCGCCACCCCGACGAGCGGCACCGCTCCCTGCGCGCGGTGATCGGCTGGAGTCACGACCTGCTCGCCGACGACGAACGGGCCCTCTTCCCCCGGCTGGCCGTCTTCGCCGGCGCGTTCGACCTCGACGCCGCCCATAGCGTGGCCCCCTACGCCACCCGTGGTGTCGGCCCCTTCGACTCCCGAAGCGTCGCCCCCTACGCCACCCGTGGTGTCGGCCCCTTCGACTCCCTGAGCGCCGTCACCGACGTCCTGGGCAGGCTGGTCGACAAGAGCCTGGTCGTCCGAGGCCGGGAGGCGGGCTCCTGGCTGCTGCTCGAGACCGTTCGCGCGTACGGTCTCGACCGGCTGGCGGCGAGCGGCGACCTGGACGAGGTCAGGGACCTGCACCTGCGGTGGGCGGCCGAGACCGCGTACGCGCTGGCGGAGCACCAGGGCGAGCAGTGGCGGGAGCGCTTCGACGCCGTGTGCGACGACCTGCGGGCGGCGCTGCGGAACGCCCCACCGGGCCCCGGCGTGCTTCCGCACCGCCTCGCGCGCTCGCTCGGCCACCTCGCCTACGCCCGCCGCCTGGTCAGCGAATCGCTGGAGCACTTCAAGGAGGCGGCCCGCCGCGCCCCCACCGCCTCGGACTCCGCCGCGGATCTGCGCACCGCCGCGCAGGTCGTTTTCGCGGTGGGGCTCGCCCGCGGGGCGTTCGACCTGCTCGTGGAGTCCGCCGCTCAGGCGGAGGCCGCGGACGACGGCAACGCCCGCACGATCGCGCTCGCCGACGCCGTCGTCACGGCCGGCAGGTTCACCTCGGGCTTCCCCGAACCGGTCCCCCGCCGGCGGTTGCGCGAGCTGCTGGACGAGGCGGCCATGGCGGGCGAGCCCGGCGATCCCGTGGTGACCGCCCACCTGGCCGCCGCCGACGCCTGGTGCCCTCCCTGGCCCGAGACGCTGTCCGAGACCTCCCCCGAGACCTCTCCTGCTCCGTCACGCGAGGACTCCCCCGACACACCGCCCGAACCATCCCTCGCCCAGGCCGCCGTGGCGGCGGCGCGCGCCGCAGGCGACCCCATCCTCATCAGCGCGGCCCTGGACGCGCCCGGCACGCTGGCGATCCGCGCGGGCCGGTTCCGCCGGGCGTACCGCATCGCACGGGAACGGCTGGCGCTGGTGGAGCTGATGGACCGCCGCCACCCGGCCTCCGCGGCCGAGATCCTCGACTCCTTCCACAACGCCTGGCTCTGCGCGTTCGCCACCGGCGACCTCCAGGCGGCGCTGTCCACGGCCGAGCAGATCACCCGCGACGACCTGCTCGGCGCTCACCCGTACCGCTCCGCCGGCAAGCTGATCCCGCCGCTGGTGCTGCTCGGTCGCTTCGACGAGGCGCTGGAACACGCCCAGCCCATGTGGGAGGCCTGGCGGCGCTCCGGCATGCCGATCGCCGCCTGGCTCTCCCCCGCCGCCTCGGCCATCGCGCTCGCCCACGGCCTGCGCGGCGAGCACGGCGCGTACCGGCTCTGGCGGGCCCGCGCCGAGCGCGCCCTGGACACGGGCGAGGCCGCCCCAGGCCCCATGGTCTTCGCCGCTTTCGTGGACGCCCGCGTCGCCGTGAACACGGGCACCGTCGAGGACGCGGCGGCCCTGGTCTGCCGGGCCTTCACCGGCACCTCCACGGGCTGGTCGGCCGCCTACGCCCGCGCCGCGGGGGCCGAGCTGGCCGTCCTCGCCGGCCTGCCCGACGCGGACCGCCGCCTGGCCGCCGCCGCCGAGTCGGCCGGTGAGAACGAGTGGGCCGCCGCCTGCCTGGCGCGCGCCCGCGGCCATCTGTACGGCGCGGCCGCCTTCGAGGAGTCGCTGGGCCGGTGGAGCCGCATCGGCGCGCGGTTCGAGAGCGAGCGCACCTCGCGCCTGCTCGCGACCTGACCGGCGAGCCCGCCCGGACGGGGGCACGGTGTCACACCGTCTTGAGCATCCCGCCGTCGACGAAGTAGGTGGAGCCCACCGAGTAGCCGGCCCGATCCGAGCACAGGAAGACGATGAAGTCGGCGACCTCCTCGGGTGTGGCGAAGCGTTTGATGGGGGCGTGCTCTCTGGCGACCTCGTCGAGGTGGCCCTGCCAGTCCCCGCCGCTGTCCGCCGTGAGCTCCTTCGCCGTCTTCACCCAGTCCGGGGTGAGGACCAGGCCGGGGTTGACACAGTTGACGCGGATGTCGTCGCCGATCAGCTCGGCGGCCAGCGTCTTGGAGAACATCATGAGCGCGGCCTTGGTCACGTTGTAGATCGGCTCGTACCACAGCGGCTGCACCGCGCAGATCGACGCGTTGTGGAGGATGACTCCGCCGCCCCGCCGCCGCATGCCGGGGACCAGGCCGCGGGCCAGCCGTACGGCCGCCATGACGTGCAGGTCCCAGTAGGCCTGCCACTTCTCGTCCGGAGCGTCGAGGATGGTCTCGTTCGACCCCGCGCCCGCGTTGTTGACGAGGATGTCCGCGCCGGCGAAGGCCTCCTCGGCGGCCGCGGCCAGGGCGGTGGTGCCGTCCCGCGTCGCCACGTCACACGCGACGGGCACGGCCCGTACCCCGTAGGTTTCGCGGATGCCGCGCGCCTCCTCCTCGAGGCGGTCGGCGGCGCGTGCCGCGAGAACGAGATGCGCGCCCTCGGCGGCCAGGCCTCGCGCCACGGCGAGGCCGATGCCCGCGCTGCCGCCGGTGATGACGGCGACCTTGTCTCTCAGCCCGAGTTCCACGAGACCTCCCCTGTGCGGCACCGTTCCCTCCACGCTGCCGCGCGCGAGGAGCCTTCCGCAACGGGCGGCGACTCGCGGAGTCGACCGACGAACCTCCGGCGGGCCTGCGTGACCAGGCCGGGCGGCGGCGGACCCTGACCCAGCCGGCCAGACCTGGAAGAGGGCGAGGCGCCCCGCTGAAGCGGGCGAGAACCCGCCTGCCGCCCCGAATGACGTCAGGCCTGACGGGCGCGGACGAACCAGACGTCCTGGATGATGGCCCGCAACCGGTCGGGCAGCGGCGGCAGCCAGTCACAGCGACCCTCGGCGATGTCGCCGTGCAGCGTCGCCTGCGCCTGCCAGCCGTAGGGCGCCAGCCACTCCACCGGGTCGTGGAACGAGCCGACGAACGGCGAGCCGAGCTCGCCCATCCTCCGCAGGAAGTCCTGCCGGGCGGGATCGGTGAGGAACCGGTCGTGCGGCCCGTCGAACGTGAAGCACGAGCCCGTCGCCGACATCTCGCTCATGGCCTCGGCCAGCGCCCGGGCCTGCGGCTTCGTGAGGTAGTAGAACAGCCCCTCCGCGATCCAGTGCACCGGCTGCTCAGGGTCGAAGCCCGCGGCGAGCAGCGCGGCCGTCCAGCCGTCGTCGCGCAGGTCCGCCTCCACGACCTCGACCCGGCATCTGGCGGCGAACCCGGCCGCGCCGAGCAGTTCCGACTTCCCTGCGAGCTGGCCGGGAAGGTCGACTTCGAAGTAGCTGAAGCCCTGGTCGAGCGGCAGCCGGTAGGCGCGGGAATCGGTGCCCGAGCCCAGGCACACCGCCTGCCGTACGCCTGACTCGATGAGCGTCTGGTCGCCGAGCCGCCCTCTGATCGGCACCACCTCCGACGGCAGCCCCTTGCTGCGGATCTCGTCGTAGCTCGCCTCGGACTCAGCAGTGACGAACGCGGCGGCGCAGGGATCGTCCAGATAGGCGTCCGCCTGGTCGCGCTCCCTGGACCGGATCACGGCCATCCAGTCGCTGGTGAGCATCACGGATCCGGCCCGCACCTCATCGCCCACAACGATCACCTTCCGCACGCGAATCCCCACTCAGAGTCATCATGCCTGATGGCGTCCTGACCGACCGTCGGAGGGGGTGTGCGGAGGCCACCGGAACCCGCGTCACCGCGACCCGCGCCGGCTCCACGCCGGGGGCGCGGGCCGGCCCGGCTCGGCCGGCTGCCGTCTCACCGCGCACCCGACGTCACGAGCCCGGCGATCGTGCGGGTCACGCCGCCGAGATACCGAGGCCGGACAGGAACGCAGCGGCGGCAGGGGATGGCGGGAAGCGACTCCAGATGAGGTGCTCCATCCGGGCGGGAGCATCGCGAAGCCGGAGGACCGGCAGGTCGGGGACGTCGGGGACGAAGGCGGCCGGCAGCATCCCGACGCCCAGGCCCTGTCGGATCAGGCGGGCCATGAAGTCCACGGTCGTCACTTCGAAGGCGACCTCGCGCCGGGCTCCTGCCGCTGCGAAGGCCTCGTCCGTCTGGGCCCGCGCGGCGGTGCGTGGGGGGAAGTCGACGAACGGCTCGTCCGACAGCTGATGCAGGTCCACGTGTTCCCTGTCCGCCAGCGGGTGGCCGGGCGCCACGATGGCGACGAGGTCGCCGCGGGCCAGTTCGCGGCCACGGACGCCCTTGGGCCGTACGCCCAGGGGAAGTCCCAGGAAGGCGACGTCCAGAGTGCCCTGCTGCACCCGTTCGATCAGTTCCTCGCTCCCGCCCGAACGCAGGCTGATCCGCACCTCCCGATGCCGCAGGTGGAACTGTTTCAGCTCGGCCGGCAGATCGACCGCGACGACGGTGGGGATGGCGCCGATGGCGAGCCGGCCGCGGATCTCGCCTGCGGCGGCCGCCACCTCGGCCCTGGCCCGCTCGGCGGCGTCCAGAGCCTGGCGGGCCGCGGGGAGAAACGCCTCGCCGGCCGAGGTCAACCGGACACGGCGGCTGGTGCGCTCGAAGAGCTTGGCGCCCAGCTCACGTTCCAGCCGGGCGATCTGGTGACTCAGCGCGGACTGGACGACCTGGCACTGCTCGGCGGCGCGGGTGAAGTTGCTCGTCTCCGCGACGGCGACGACGTAGCGCATCTGCTGAAGCTCCACGAATCAATCGTGGTACACGATCGCTTCGATGACAAACATGCGTTGGACTCATTGATCGTCCATCGTCGAGGCTGGACGTATGACGACGGCGAGACTTCAGGACAGCGGCCTGTCGCGCGGGCTGCTCCTGCTCATGTCGGTGGCGACCGGGCTGGCGGCCGCGGGCAACTACTTCGCGCAGCCGCTGCTTGATCTGATCGGCCGGGAACTGGGGCTTGGACCTTCGCTGGCGGCGCTGGTGGTGACGGCCGCGCAGGCCGGGTACGCGCTGGGGCTGATCCTGCTGGTGCCGCTCGGCGACCTGGTGGAGCGGCGGCTGCTCGCCGTGTCCCTCTATGCGGCGACCGCGGTGTTCCTGCTGATGTCGGCCACCGCGGCCAACGGCACAGTGCTCTTGGCCAGTACGGCCCTGACCGGGCTGACCTCGGTGGGAGCGCAGGTCGTGGTGCCGTTCGCGGTGACGCTGGCGGCCCCGGCCGAGCGCGGCCGGGTGGTCGGCACGGTGATGACCGGGCTGATGCTCGGCCTGCTGCTGGCACGCACCGCGTCCGGAGCGCTGTCGGACCTGGGCGGCTGGCGGACGGTCTACTGGGTCAACGCGGTCCTGATGGCCCTGATGGCCGTACTGCTGCGCGTCTTCCTGCCGCGGCTCGGCGGGGACGACAGACGCCTGTCCTACCCGAAGCTGTTGCGCTCGACGGTCGCGATGTATCGGTACGAGCCGCTGCTGCGGTGGCGGGCAGGAATCGCCGCCTTGAGCCTCGCTTCGTTCAGCGTGCTGTGGACGGCGCTGACCTTTCTGCTGGTGCGGCCGCCGTACAGCTGGTCGGAGTCGGCCATCGGCCTGTTCGGCCTGGTCGGCGCCGCGGGTGCGCTGACCGCCACGGTGGCGGGGCGGCTGGCCGACCGCGGGCACGTCCAGACCGTGACCGGCGCGGGGACGGTCCTGCTGGTGGCGTCCTGGCTGGCGATCGCGACGGGAGCACGCTCGCTGGTCTGGCTGCTCGTCGGCGTGATCGTGCTGGACCTGGCGCATCAGGCGGTGCTCAACAGCAGCCAGAACGTCCTCTACGCGCTCCGGCCCGAGGCTCGCAACCGGATCAACTCCGCCTTCATGACCTCCTTGTTCATCGGCGGCGCCGTGGGCTCCGCGCTGACTTCGGCGGTCTGGGTGCACGGCGGCTGGACCGGCGTGTGCCTCCTGGGCGCCGCCCTCTCGGCCGGGACCGTCGCGTTGTGGGTCCTGGAGCGCGTCACCGCCGGCCGGGCGGCGGGGAAGCCTCCGCAGACCTCGGTCGACCAAGAACTCACCATGGCCACGACGGGGCACCGGCCGCCCCGACCGACCGACCTCAGGAGCTGAAGCCATGCGCATCACCGTGTCCGGAACGGCTGGAACGAGGGGAAAGGGAGCATGAGCGTGTCGCGCACCGTGCTGATCACCGGAGCCACCGGAACCGTCTCCACCGCACTGATGCACGCGCTGGACGGTGCCGATGTGGATCTTCGCGCTCTCATCCATGAGGAGTCCCGAGCGGACGGCCCGCACGAGCAGGGCGCCGAGGTCTTCGTCGGAGACCTCGATGACGCCCGGTCGCTGCCGCCCGCCTTCGAGGGCGTGCAGGACGTGTGGCTGCTCACCCCGAACGGCCCGCGTGCTTCGGAGCACAGCATGAACGCCGTGTGGGCCGCGCGCCTGCCGTCACTCGACAAGAAGCAGCGGCACTCGACGGGGCTCACAGAACTGGAAAGAGGGCATCAGATGATGCGATCAGTCAGGCGCCTTGGTGCGGTTCTCGCCGCACTCACCTTGGCCGTCACCGTCGGCGGTTCCGCCGGAGCGGCATCGGACCCGCGGGCCGGGACATCTCCGACATCGATCTCGTTGCCCGACGGCTTCCGGCCCGAGGGCATCGCCATCGGCCCCGGCCCGTTCGCCTTCATCGGCTCCATGGCCGACGGCTCCATCTACCGGGCCGACCTGCGCACCGGACGCGGCGCGATCGTCAGCCGCGGGCCCGGCACACCGTCACTCGGGATGAAGACCGATCCGCGCGGACGGCTGTTCGTGGCGGGCGGCACGGGCGGTGACGCGCGCGTCATCGACTCCCGCACCGGCCGGGTGCTGGCCTCCTACCGGCTGACCACCGGCGCGGCCTTCGTCAACGACGTCATCCTCACCCAGGGCGCCGCCTGGTTCACCGACTCCACCAACCCGGTGCTCTACAAGCTGCCGCTGCGCGGCGGACGGCTGCCCGCCGCCGCGCAGCGGATCCCGCTCACCGGGGATCTGGTGTACGGCGCCGGCTTCAACGCCAACGGCATCACGCCTACTCCGGACGGCCAGGGCCTGATCATCGTGCAGTCGAATACCGGCGGGCTGTTCCGCGTCGACCTGTCCGGCCGGACCCGCCGGGTGAACCTGCACGGCGAGTCGCTGCCGGACGGCGACGGCCTGTTGCTACGCGGCCGGACGCTGTTCGCGGTGGAGAACGGGGTCCAGAACGGGCGCAGCGCCGTGACCGTCCTGCGGCTGAACGCGACGGGGACCGACGGCCGGGTCGTGCGGCGGGTGAGCGATCCCCGGTTCGACATACCGGCGACCGTGGCCGCCTTCGGGCCCCGGCTGTACCTTCCCAACGCCCGCTTCACCACGAAGCAGACTCCGCGCACGCCGTACAACGCCGTCGCCATCCCGCGCCCCTGAGGCACGCCCTCCAGGACCTGTGCGTGGCCAGGCGCACCCGCGGAGAACCCGGCGGCGTCGGACGACGGTTGACATGTAGCTAGGTAAGGCTAACCTAAGTCCCGTGACCGAGGAGATCTCGCTCCGTGGAGCCGACCTGTGTCTCAGCTACCACGGCACCACGGCCGTCGAGAACGGCCACATCGCTGTCCGCCCCGGGACCGTGACGGCCCTGGTGGGCCCGAACGGCAGCGGCAAGTCGACCCTGCTGCGGGCGCTCGCCCGGCTCCACAGGCCGGACGCTGGCACGATCACGCTGGCCGACGGCGCGTCCGCGACGGACCTGCCGATCCGTGACTTCGCGCGGCGGGTCACCCTGCTCGCTCAGAGTCGTCCCACGCCGTCCGGTGTCCGGGTTCGCGACGTGGTCGGCTATGGCAGGCATCCCCACCGAGGGCGGTGGCGGGCGGGCGACCCCGACGGGGACGCCGCCGTCGGGCGGGCGATGGAGCTCACCGGCGTCACCGCGATGGCCGACCGTCCGGCGGACGAGTTGTCAGGCGGCGAGCTGCAGCGCGTGTGGCTGGCCACCTGCCTGGCGCAGGACACCGGCGTCCTGCTTCTGGACGAGCCGACGACCTTCCTGGATCTGCGCTACCAGGTCGAGTTGCTGGATCTGGTGCGCGATCTGGCCGACGAGCACGGTGTGGCCATCGGGGTCGTCCTCCACGACCTGAACCAGGCCGCCGCACTGGCCGACCACGTCGTCCTCCTGCACCGGGGCCGTGTCCGCGCGGACGGTCCGCCCGCCGAGGTCCTCACCGAGCAGCTGCTCACCGAGGTGTACGGCATCCGCATCGAGGTCACGCACGACCCAAGGACGGGGACGGTGACCACCCGGCCGGTCGGCCGGCACACCAGAAGCGTCCCCGCAACAACCTGACAGGAACACCCATGATCCCCCTGCGCAACGTCCTCGTGGCCGTCGCCGCCGTCGCCGTGCTCGGCGCCTGCGGCACCACCGAGACAGCCGCCCCGGAACCGGCGGCTTCCGGCGGCACGGCCTCCGCCGCCCCCATCACCGTGACCGACGGCCGCGGCAAGCAGGTCACTCTCGACCGTCCCGCCACCAAGGTGGTCGCTCTGGAGTGGGGAGAGGCCGAGATGGTGGTCAGCCTCGGCGTCATGCCGGTCGGCGTGGCCGACGTCAAGGGTTACGGCACCTGGGTGACGGCGGCCAAGCTCGACCCCTCTGTCAAGGACGTCGGCACCCGCCAGGAGCCGAGCGTCGACTCCATCGCCGCCCTCCAGCCTGACCTGGTCGTCATGGAGGCCGAACGGGACTCCGCGCTGGTGCCGCAGCTGGAGAAGTTCGTCCCCGTCATGGTCGCCAAGGGAAGCGACGCGAGCGACAACCTGGGCCGCATGCGCGCCGACCTCAAGATGATCGCCACCGCGGTGGGCAGGACCGCCGAGGCGGACAAACTCCTGGCCGACCTCGACACCACGCTGGCCGACGGCAAGGCCAGGCTCGCCGCCGCGGGCGCCGCCGGCAAGCCGTTCGTCATGGCCGACGGCTGGAAGGACGGCAGCAAGATCTCCATCCGCATGTTCGGCAAGGGCTCGCTGGTCTCCGACCTCGCCACCCGGCTCGGCCTGACCAACGCCTGGACCGGCGAGGTCGACCCGCAGTGGGGTCTGGGCACCACCGACGTCGAGGGCCTGACCGCGCTGAAGGACCCCGACACGCGCTTCTTCTACAACGCCTCCGACGGCCAGGACGTCTTCGCCGACGGACTGGCCTCCAACGCCATCTGGGAGAAGCTGCCGCTCGTCGAGAAGGGCCAGGTCACCAAGCTGCCCGACGGCATATGGACCTTCGGAGGGCCGCTGTCGTGCAAGCAGTACGCCGAGACCGTCGTGAAGGCCTTCATCGCTTGAGCATCCAGGTCCAGGCCCCGGCGGAGCCGGCCACGCCCCTGCGGTGGCTGGGCAGCGTCGGGGTCGTTCTGCTGACGCTGGCGGCGGTCGTCCTGGTCGCCGCGGTTCACGTGACGCAGGGCACGTCGTCGATCGGTGCGCTCGACCTGCTGCGCCTGCCGTTCGACGGCGGGGACGACGAGGCCGCCCGCGTCCTGATCGCCTCCCGGCTGCCCCGGCTGCTGGCCGGGGTCGCCGTCGGCCTCGCCCTGGGCGTGTCGGGAACCTTGCTGCAGTCGATCTCCCGCAACCCGATGGCGTCGCCCGACACGCTGGCGGTCAGTTCCGGCGCGTACTTCGCGGTCGCCGCGGCGGCGGCGTTCGGCCTGACGTTGCCGCTCCCCCTGTCTGGTCTGCTCGCCCTGCTCGGCGGCCTGGCCGCCGCCGCCCTGGTGCTGGCGCTGGCCGCCGGCGGCCGGATCGGCACCACCAGGCTGATCCTGGCGGGCTCGGCCACCGCGTTGGCGCTCAGCTCGCTCACCAACCTGCTGATGATCCTCTTCGAGGAGGAGACAACCGGGCTGTTCGCCTGGGGCAGCGGCTCGCTCGTGCAGAGCGACCTGAACGCCGTCGTCCAGGTGGGCCCGCTGATTCTGCTGACGCTGGCCGCCGCGATCCTGGCCGGACACAGGCTCGACATCCTCGGCCTGGGCGACGACACCGCCACCGTGCTCGGCATCAACGTCAGGCGGCTGCGCCTGTGGGTCACGCTGCTGTCCGTCGTGCTGGCCTCCGCCGCGGTGACCATCGCGGGCCCCATCGGATTCGTGGGACTCTGCGCGCCGGTGATCGTCAGGCTGCTCCCGGCCTCGCTTCCCGGCGTGCACCGCCATCGCACGATGCTGCCGCTGGCGGGCCTCGTGGGCGTGCTCATCGTGCTCGGCTCGGACATCGCGCTGCGGGCCGTCCTGGGCGGGCAGGCAGGCGTGGACGTGCCGCCGGGTGTGGTGACCACGCTGCTCGGCGCCGCCGTGATGGTGTGGCTGGCCCGCCGCTACCGGGACGCGGGGCCGACCCGCCAGCCGCCGATCGTGCGCATCCGCGCCACACGCTCGCGCGCCGCCTTCCTGATCGTCGTGACGGCCTGCGCCCTGTCGCTCGCCGGCGCGATCTTCCTCGGCATGCTCGGCGGCGACACCTGGGTCCTGGGCGGCGACCTGGCCAACTGGCTGAACGGCCGGACGGGACGTGGCCTCACCTACGTGCTCGACCAGCGGTATCCCCGCGTGCTCGCCGCCGTGCTCGCCGGCGCAGCGCTGGCCGTCGCGGGCACCGCGGTTCAGGCCGTGTGCCGTAACCCGCTGGCCGAGCCCGGCGTGCTGGGCGTGACCGCGGGCGCGGGCGTTGGCGCGATCTCGCTGCTCGCCGTCGTGCCGCTCGCCGGGATCTGGTCCATGTCGGCCGTGGCCATGGCCGGGGCGCTGGCCGCCTCCGCCGCGGTCTACCTGCTGTCGTGGCGCGGCGGGCTCAGCTCTGACCGGCTGGTGCTGATCGGTGTCGGGATGCAGGCGGCGTGCACCGCCCTCACTGTGATGATCATCGTGAGGGCCGACCCGTGGAACACCGCCATGGCCCTGACCTGGCTGTCCGGCTCCACCTACGGCCGCGTCCCCGTCCAGCTCATCCCGGTCGCGCTGGCGCTCCTCCTGGCGACTCCGCTGATCGCCTGGCTGCGTCGCGATCTGGACCTGCTCGCCCTGGACGAGGACAGCCCGCGGGTCCTCGGCGTCCCTCTTGAGCCGGTACGGCTGGCCGCGCTGGCCGGCGCCGTCCTGCTGACCGCCACCGCGGTCTCGGCGGTCGGCGTGGTCGGCTTCGTCGGCCTGATCGCCCCGCACGCCGCCCGCGCCCTGGTCGGCGCCCGGCATGCCCGCGCTCTTCCGGTGGCCGCGCTCCTCGGCGCCCTCCTGGTCAGCCTGGCCGACACGCTCGGACGCACCGTCATCGCCCCGGCTCAGGTACCCGCCGGGATCGTCACCGCCCTGCTCGGCACGCCGTACTTCGTCTGGCTGTTGTGGCGCTCCCGCACGCAGGCGCACCGCTGAGCGGGCGTGCGGCGACGATCGGATCGGGCTTAGTCTGATTCTGCGACGACTCGGACGGAGGCGCGGACGCAGATGAGCGAGACCGATCCGCACATCCATGTCGAGCAGAAGGTGATGCAGGCGGGTGCCGCCTACCGCAACATGATCGTGTCGTCGTTGGGGCTCGCGCCCGACGCACCGAGTGTCGTCGCCACCGGTTGCGGGCTCCAGGTGCCCTATGCGATGACCTCGCCTCGTCCCGAAAGCGTCACCTGCCTCGCCTGCAGGGAACACGCTCATCTGGAGCACCTGCGCTTCGCCGACCAGGTGGAGCGCCTGAGCCGGATGCCCGGCGCGCCCGTCACCGGCGATGAGGCGGCCAAAGCCGCGCAGTGGGCCCGGGACCTCGCGAAGAGGTTCTCCGGCTAGTGCGGTGACCACGCGATGGCCGGCGCCGTGCCGTCAGGGCTTCACGGGCGGGCACGTGCTTCCGCGTCAGCGCCGCGGGTGCGCAGGTGGATGCGTTCGCCCTGCTTTCCGAAGAGGCTGAGTACTTCGACGCTGCCGCGTCCGGCGGCGCCGAACCAGTGCGGAATCTGGCAGTCGAACTCGGCCGCCTCGCCGGCTCCCATGATGAAGTCGTGGTCACCCAGTTTCACGCGGAGCCGGCCGCGGAGCACGTACAGCCATTCGTAGCCCGCGTGGGTCCGCAGGTGGGGCTGTTCGTCGTGCGCTGGAATGGTCATCTTGTACGCGCGCGGTTCTCCCTGATGCCGCGACAACGGGATCAGCACGCGGCCGTCCTTTCCGGTGGGCCGCTGCGGCACGCGCGGATCGAGTATCCGGGGTGCGGCGACGATCTCGTCGAGGGCGATGCCCAGCGCCGCGGTGATCGGCAGGAGCAGTTCGAGGCTCGGCTTGCGCTGAGCTGATTCCAGCCGGGACAGCGTGCTGGTCGAGATGCCAGTGGCACGCGCGAGGTCGGCCAGGCTGATGCCCTTCTTCTCGCGGGCGCGTCGCAGCCGAGGAGCGATCTGCTCTATCACGGCGCCGACGCTCGGTTGCTCGTCCATGGGACGCAGTCAATCAATGTGTCCCGGAATCGGCAACGAAGTTTGTTGATTCCGGGAGCTTCTCCCGATCCTCTCAGTGGAGGTGATCCGAATGAACGCGACAACGGATGCAGCGAGCGGATCGGTGTCAGAGGTGCTGTGGGACACCGTCATCATCGGCGGTGGGGCCGCCGGCCTGTCGGCCGGGGTCGTGCTCGCGAGAGCACGGTTCGCGACGCTGGTCGTCGACGGCGGTGCGCCGAGGAACGGGCCGGCCGATCACATGCACGGGTACCTGACCAGGGACGGCATGGCGCCGAGAGAGTTCGTCGCGACCGGGCAGGACGAGTTCACCCGTTTCGGCGGGACACTCGTGCGGGCGTCGGTGATCGACGCGCGGCGCGCCTCGGACGGCACGTTCGAGCTGCGGCTCGACGACAACCGCGCCCTGCGCGCTCGGTCGGTGCTGGTCGCGACCGGGCTGACCGACGAACTCCCCGCCATCCCGGGGCTGTCCGAGCGCTGGGCGTCCGAGGTGCACCACTGCCCCCACTGCCATGGCTACGAAGTACGGGGGCGTGCCATCGCCGTGATCGGCAGCACGATGGCGGCGGTATCGACACATCTGGCCGCGCTGATGCGCCGCTACAGCTCCTCGGTGACGTTCTGCGTCAACGGCGCCGAGGTCGACACCGCCCAGCGGCAGCGCCTCACGGCGTACGGCGTGCGCCTGATCGACGCGCGCGTCACACGGGTCGCGACGAGTGCCGGCACCGCGGGCGGTGACCCTGTCGCCATCGAGCTCGACAACGGCGAGACGGTCGCGTGTGAGGCCGTCTTCGTGGCACCTCGCCCAGTGCCCCACGACGCGATCCTGACCACGCTCGGCGCCGGCAGGGACCCGGTGAGCGGACTCGTCGCCGTCGATTCCCACGGTGCCACGAACGTCCCAGGTGTCTGGGCGGCCGGGAACGTGGTCAACCCCCGGGCGCAGGTCGTCGCCGCCGCGGGCGCGGGCTCCACCGCCGCCATCAACATGACCGGCTGGCTGCTCGAACGGGAGCTGTCCGCTGCCGTCCCGGCTGACGGGCGCGGCGTCGGGGGTGCGCTCTGATGGCCGGGATCACCGCGGAGACGTCCAGGGCCACTCCCGCCCGGAGGTTGCCAGCCGGCGTGTACCTGCTCGGTTTCAGCCTGTTCGCCATGGGAAGCGCAGAGTTCCTGCTGGCCGGCGTACTGCCGGCGGTGGCCGCCGATCTGGACGTCACGCTCTCCTCAGCCGGGTTCCTGATCACCGCGTTCGCGTTGGGTGTCGTGATCGGCGGCCCGCCGTTCGCCGTGCTCAGTCTGCGCTGGCCTCGCCGTACCGCGCTGGTGGCGACCCAGGCCGTCTTCGCGGCCAGCATCGCCGTCGGGCTGCTGGGCGACTACCAGGTGCTGCTGCTGACGAGAGTGGTTTCGGGCATCGCCTACGCGGGCTTCTTCGCTGTCGCGTCGGTGACCGCGATCAGCCTGGTGACGCCGGACCGCAACGCCCGCGCCTCCGGAGTGGTGGTCAGCGGGCTCAGCGTGGCAATGGTCGTCGGCGGTCCCGCGGGCACGCTGCTCAGCCACTTCATCGAGTGGCGCGGCGGCTTCTGGGCCGTCGTGGCCCTGACGGTCGTGGGGATCATCGGTTGCCTCCTCGGACTCCCCGCCGCCGGCTCAGACGTCGGCAGGCCCACCGGGCCGAGTGTTTCGCGGGAGCTCGCCACGATGCGCAAACCGATGCTGTGGGGCATCTACGCGATCACGATCCTGACCACCGCGGCGTACATGATCACGTTCAACTACCTGGCGGCCATGCTCGCCGGCATCACCGCCATCCCCGAGGTCTGGATCCCGGCGATCCTCGCGCTCTTCGGAGTCGGAGCCTTCGTCGGCCTGTCCATCGGCGGCCGTGTCTCCGATCAGCGCCCTCACCTCGCACTCCTGTCCGGCGCGTCGGCGATCGTGATCCTGTCGCTCGTGATGGCTGTCGCGATCCAGCAGGTCTGGGCGGTGGTGCCCACGGTCTTCGTGATCGGTATCGCCGCTTTCGTGCTGAACCCCGCCCTCTACGGACGCGTCTTCGCCATCGCGGCCGACGCGCCGACCCTCGCCGGCGCCACCACCGTGTCGGCCTTCCAGCTGGGCATCAGCATCACCCCCGTCCTGGCAGCCGTCTCCCTCACACAAGGGGCCGCTCTCACATCGGTGTGCTTGATCGGGGCCATCCTCGCCGCGGCTGCCGTACCCCTCATCCTCCTGGACCGGGCGCGACGGGCCCGCGCAACGCGACACACGACGGCCCTCCGTTCGGCTCACGACGAGGTCGCCACGGCCCGGGTGGAGCGCGAGAGGAACCAGCAGTGACGCTGTCCGAACGCCCGCTATCGTGCGCGTGCAGACGATCATGGCCACGCCGTGCTTCTTGGAGATGGACGTCCCCACCCGGCACTCGCCATACGGGTTCTCCTCCAGGTCCCAGCCCGTGCACCTGGCGGAGTCCCCGATCGGTTTGCGAACGACCCTCCCGGTCGCCTTGGCCTTCGTGGCGGTCATGCCGAACCGTCTTCAACCCGAGGCATTCGTGCAGTTCAGCTCGAGTGTCCGGGTGAGCGGGGAAGCTTCTCGGGCCCTTTCGGCTCGTCAGGTGTGGAGGGCGTTTCGCTACGCTGAGCGCTATTTGCTGGTCCGGCTGGAGTTGATAGCGCATGACGTCGGTCGACGATACGGTCCTTGCCGCCATACGCCTCGCCGATGCGGACCTGCTTTCTGCCAGTCTTGATCCGTTGAGGTGTCCGCCGGCCGTCCTGCGGCTTCTCATCAGGCATGAGGATCCACGACTGCGAGGATCGGGCCTGGTAGGCCTTGCCGAACGCCTTGCTGCGGGACGAGATGAAGACCGTTGCGAGCAGGCAGGATTCGCGGCGTCGTTGCCTGACTCGCTGGATGGTCCGCCGGAGGCGGCGCTGGCTCTGGCACACCTTTATCGCAGGCTGCGGGCCTACGTCCGTCCCCGGCCCTGGCCGCAGTGGCGCGGGGCGGATCTGCCGGCCCGGGTCCAGATCGCCTGGCTGAGCGCCGAGATCACCGACCGGCCTGAGACCCTGCGGAACGAACCCGAGGGAGAACTGCTCTACCAGGCCGTGCGTGGGATCGGCGCTGTTGATGTGGACGAACCGGAGAGTCTGGCCCGGGAGTTGTCGGGCCGGCTCGATCCTGTGTTGCGGGCGGAGGCTCTGCGGGTCACTCGCGAGGCCGTACACGCCGGCCTGCTGGCACCGGCACGAGCTCGGAGGCTCGTGGCGGAACTCGTCGGATCGATCGCCGGCGAGCCCCGCACGGACGCTGCCGCGGCCGACCTCGCCGCGGCCGCGCTGCGTGAGCTGTCGGAGCCCTGGGCCGCGTCGGATCCGTTGCCGCGGGAGCACCTTTGCCGACTCCTCAAGGCCGAACCCGGCCCTGCCGTCTCCGCGGTGGCCGACGCGGCGATCGAAGCCGCAGCACACCACGGGCACCAGGACGTGCTGCGCGACGTGGCCGCCGACCGGAACCGGCCTCCGGTGCTCCGACGGCGCGCGCTGGAACTGCTCGGGGACCTTGCGCGCCGCGACGACATCCGCGACCTCGCGGGCATCGCCGCGATCGACCCGCTCTTGCTCGCCGGGCCGGCCATCCGGTGCCTGCGCGGCCTCCACCGGCGTGGACACTTCCCAGCAGGCGACGACGCGCCGGCGATCGTGCGCTTGGCGATCGCCGACCACTCGGTGCCTGCGGGCGAGGTCGCCACCGTCTTGTTCACGTGCCGACGAGAGACGCTCAAGGAGCTGGCGACGGCGGCCGCGGACGATCCGCACTGGCCGCGGCGACTGGAACTCCTGGTCGCCTTGGCCGCTCAGGGCACCGGGGACCTGCCGGTGGGTGAGAAGGTCGCTGATCTGCTGCGTGTCGCGTCCGATCCACGACCGTTCCTGCGAGCGATCCGCGCGCTGCGCCATACGGCCGCCGAGGAGGCCGTCATCGCCGCGCTACCGCGGTCACCGGCGGCGGCGCTGGAGGCGCTTGAAGCCGTGGGCGGAGCCCGGACGGTCACGGCGCTGCGAGACGGGCTGGGCGTTGACGGGTCAGAGGGCGGAGACGCTGTCGGCACTGTGGTGTCCTACCTGCGACCGGTTCGCCGCCAGGCCCTGGAAGTGCTGTGGCATCTCACCGAGGACCCCGACGGGCGACGGGCGATCCTGGTTCGGCTCGACCCGCAGGATCTGCCTCGTCGGATCGCCGCCGATCTCGGCGGGCCGGACGAACGGGAACTGGCGTTGCTCCGCGCGGGTCTGGACCCGGACAAGCCCGTGGCCGCCCTGTGCACGCTGGCACGCAACGGCAGCTCCACGACCGTGTCCGCCATCGCCGACCTTCTGCTGCGGGTCGTGTCCGACCTCGCGGCCTCCTGGGCGCCGGGCGCGTCCGGCGGCAGCGGCGAACCTGCGGTGCCGCCGGAAGTCGTCGCGGCCATCCGTGACCTCGGTGGCCGCCTCCACGAAAGAGGGAAGATCCGGCCGCGCTGTCTTGTGGACGCGGCGGACGCGCGGGAGGCCGGCGACGCGCTCGTGGCGAGCATCGCGCTCGATCTGCTGGACCGCCCCGCGCTCACGGCGGCTGAGCGAACGATCCTGCTCAGCCTGCTCCTCCAGACTTCCCACCGCGCAATCCGGTCACGAGTGCATCCGCTGCTACGCCACCGTGACCGCCACGTCCGCAAGCACGTCATCGCGCTACTCGCCCGCGACGCCGACGGCGAGGACGCACAGGCGCTGTCGGCAAGCCTGATTCCGCTCACCACCGCCCCCGACGTGCAGACCGTACGGCAGGCGCTGCTCGCGCTCGGGCACGCGCGCGCGGGCTGGGCCGCCGCGGCGGTCGCGGCCTGTCTCGACCATCCCAACATGAACGTCAAGAAGACCGCCGCGACCGCGCTGATCCACGCCGGAACCCCGGTGGCTGTGCCGAAGCTGCTGTACTGGCTCGGCCGGCACGACAACCCGGGCCTGCGTGCCGCGCTCGTCGAGGCGTCGCGGACGATCCTCGGCGACGCCTACGCCGCCACCGTCATTGCCGCGGCCGACCGCGCCGGCGATGACCGTACCCGTGACCTGCTGCTGGCCGGACTCGATGGCTCACTGTCCGCCCGTGCCGTCGGCGCGCTCGCCGACCAGGGGTCACAGGCAGGGGTCACCTTGCTCGCGCTCGTCGCCGCAGGCCGGCTCGCCCTTGGTTCGGGTACGGCCGCGGAACTGGCGGACCGGATGGCGGCCCACGGCATCACCCCGCCGCCCGCCACACCGGACGCCCGGCCGGACGCCGATCTCGACGCCCTGGCGAGCCGCGGCTGGAACACCGAGATCGCCCGGCGCCTCGCGGAAAGGTACGACCGGGACCCAGGCGAGCCGACCGCCCAACGGCTGAGCCGACTCCGGCCGATGCTGGCACGTTGGCTGGAGCTGGCCGCCGAAGGGCCGGAACATCGCGGCCGGGTCCTGCGGTTCACGCTGCAGCTGTGCCCCCCGCCGTGGACAGCCGGCGAGACGGGGACCTTCGCCCGGTCGGTAAGGACGCTGGTCGCCGGGCTGGCCGACATCGGCGACGCTCACCGCGACCGGCTCCTCGCGCTGCTCGAAGAGACGGTCGTACGGCTGTCCCCCACCGAGTCGTTCGACGTCGCCGCGCGGATTCGCGCGCTGCCGCCAGAGGCCGCGGGGAGCCGGTCCTTGCTGGTGCTGCTGAGCCGATGCGGCGCGGTGCTGACCCGCACCGACCTCGGGCGGGCGCTGGCCGCCGCCCGCGCGGGCGCGAACCCGTGGCCGGCCGAGGAGGAGGTGTTGCGGGAGGCCTTCGGGCTGCCGCGACCGGCCACCGCCGCCGTGTCGAGCGGCGACGGTGAGGCGCACGAGTGCCCCGCCGTACGCCGATGGCGGGAGGCCCTCACCGCGGCCGCCCGCACACCCGACGCCCTCCGGCGTTTCCGCGCCGCCGATCGGCCCGTGGGCGGTCTCGACTCCCACGACTCTGACGAGGCCTCCCACGGACACGGCGCCCGTACCGGCCGCGACGGACGGCCGGCGGATTCACGCGACCGGCTCAACGCACTGATCGGCGTCTTCCCCGCGGCCGGCGCGGAGGCGCGCGACGTCCTTCTGGACTGGATGATCGAGCTGCAGCCATTCGACGCGCCAACGTGGACCATCGCGGAGGACGCCCGCCGGTCCGCGTCGACCGCCCGCGCACCTCGTCCCGCTGATCGGGACCAGCCCCGCTCAGCGGTCCTGTGTGACCGCCTGCTGGAAATGCTGGACGATCCGAAGCGGGATCACCGCGAAGCCGCGGCCCGGGCCTTGCGGAGCTGGCCCGAACCCCGGTTCCAGCTCGCGGTGGTGCGTGCCTTCCTCGACGGCCGGGTTGGCCTCACCGTCACCGCGGATCTCGCGCATGCCCTGACCCTCATGAGCGTGACCGAACTGCGCGAGGCCGGCGGGCATGACTCCGGCGACGACGCGGCCCGCGAACGGATCGCCCGCGTCGCCGCCCATCTGGACCCGCCGGACGTCGAACGGCTCATCCCCCTGATGCTGACATGGTGGGAACACGGCGGGCCATCCCTTCACGTGTCAGCCAAGCAGGCGTTGCGCAAGGCGGCCCCCGACGTCCTGGCCGAGGTCCTGTCCGACCGCCTCGAAGCCGGAGCCTGGGGCCTGCTCGATCTCGTCTCCGGCGTCGCGTTGCTGCCTACCCCCACGCTGGTGCGGGCGTGCCGGCGGCTACGCGAAGAAGGACGCGACGACCTCGCGGACAAGATCGTGCTGGTGGAAGGGCCGCTACGCCATCCCCATGCGGCCCAGCAGGACTCCGCCGCTCTCTCGGCACTCCGCCGCCGAACCCGTGTCCCGCGTGCGGCCGCCCGGGAACAACGGCCGCCCCGGGCGGAACTGCTCCACCTGGCCCGTACCGGCGGCCCCGAGCAGATCCGCCGGGCGCTGACCCTGCTCGCCGAGCGTTACGACGACGACCCGGCCCGCCTGCGCCGACCCGACGCGGACCGGCAGGCGGATCGCGATCCCGAACTCAAGGAACTGCTCGCCGAGTCGCTCAGCCATCCCGAGGCGAGAGTACGGCTGCACGCCCACCGGATCTCCCGCAAGGTGATGAACCACCGGGATTATCTGGAGCAGACGTCGCTACTGCTGGACGACCGGCAACCCGACATCGTGCGCTCGGCGGTCAAGACCTTGTGCCACGGGGCGTGGAAGCCGGCCATCCCCGCACTGGTCGACTTGCTCACGCACTCCCACCCCGCCGTCCGAAGGGCCGCCTCCGACGGGCTCGTCCTCCTCGGCGCGCCGACGATCCCTGCCCTCAGGCACGCCGCAGGCAAGGCCCGCCCGGACAAGCGGCACCTCTTCACCTCCGTGCTGGAGAAGATCACGTCCACGGTCACCGCCGATCTGGAGCCCATCGGCCCACCAGGGTGACCGAGTGCACGCCGACCGCCACCGCCCGAGGCCCGGCTCATCGACCGGATGACCGGTGCGATGAGGCTCGACGAAGCGGCGGGGCCGCGGTACGGCGGACCGTACAGGCGTGCCTTTCGGGCTAGGGGGCGGTCAGGGCGACGGCGCGGTCCAGAGCGGGCGGGGAATGGGGGCCCTTGGCGAGGTAGGCGCGGAAGGCCTCGTAGTCCCGGCTGCCGCGAACCGCGTCGGTGTATCCGGCGAAGGCGGTGTAGCCGTCGGCGCCGAGCAGCGTGTAGGCGAGGGCTGCCAGGCGGTAGGTGGCGCCGGGGTCGAGGGGCTTGCCGTCTATGAGCACGTTCTCGGGCGCGATCCGGTCGCCGACCGACTTGCCGGCGTCATAGGAGAAGCGGACGTTTCCCGATACGGCCAGCGGGGCGAACCGCACGGTCCCGTTCGGCTGCGTCTGCCACTGCTGCTCCAGCGCCTGCTCGATCTGGCTGCCCTTCACGCTCACCGTGACCACTGGATTGGCGTAGCCCCAGGCGTTCCACGCCTCGCCGAACAGCACCGCGCCGTCGCTGTTGGCAGGGTCGGCGCCCTTTGCGAAGCGCAGGTCGCCGCGCAGGGAGTTGGAGCCCTTCACCGGGGCCACCGCCACCATGGCCAGGTCGGCGTCGGCGCTGTCCGCGCGCTCGACGTCGGCGATCAGGTTGCCGAGCGTGCTCTCGCCGTCCGCGTCACGCGTCCTGGTCAGGTCGCCGGTGATGGTGCCGACCTGGCGGGCCGAGATGAGCTTCTCCGCCGCCACCCAGTGGTCCACCAGCTTGGCCATCGCGGGGTCCGGGGTCACGTCCCTGGTGACCGGGTGGTTCGTGGAGACCGTCGCCTCCCTGATCACCTCCCGGGTACGGCGGTCGATCTTCAGGTTGAGCTCGTTGATCAGCTTGCCGTGGAAGGCGGCCTCGACGACCGGGCGCGGGTTGCCCTCCGGGTCGGGGATCGAGCAGTTGAACGGCGCGTGCCAGTGCCCTGTCACGATCGCGTCGATCTCGGCCGAGGCCTGCCGGGCGAAATCGATCACCGGGCCGGTGGGGTTGGCGTTGCACCGGTCGTAGACGTCGCCTGCCGTACCGCCCTCGTGGACGTTCGCCACGATCGCCTCGACGCCGCGGCGCTTGAGCTCGGCCACGTACTTGTCGGCCGTCTCCACCAGCGGCAGGTTGTCCAGCGACGGCTGGAACGACGTCGAGCCCTCCACCGTCGTCGTGGTCGTCAGGTTGATGAACCCGACCGGCACGCCCTCGAAGTACTTGATCACATACGGCTTGAGCACCGGCCGGGTGCTGCCCTTGCGGGTGACGTTGGCCGCCGAGAAGTCGAACGTCGCGCCCCTGAAACGGCGTCCGTCGGAGTCGGGGAAGCAGCTGTCCACGCCGCGCGCGCCGAAACACCGGCCCTTGCCCATGTGGTCGCGCAGGAACTCCAGTGAGATGTCCAGCTCGTGGTTGCCCACCGCGGAGAACTCGACGCCGATCTTGTTCAGGAACTCGATCGTCGGCTCGTCGGCCAGCCTGGCCACCTCCGGCGGCCAGCCGCTGAAGCTGTCTCCCGTGGTGAAGGTGACCGTGTTGCGCTTGCCCTGACGCAGGTTCTCGAGATGGGTCGAGATGTACGGCGCGCCGCCCACCACGATGCTGTTGCCCTGGGCGTCCTTGATAGTGCCGTTGGCGGCGTCGGTGTGGGGGCGGATGTAGCCGTGGAAGTCGGTGATGGACAGCAGCTGCACGTCAACGGCGTGACGGTCTGCGCGCTGCGCGCCATCCGGCTGTGCGGTGGTCGGCGTGGGGGTCGGCTCGACCGTGGCCTGGGCGACCGCCTGGGTGCCGCCGAGAACGGCGATGGCCGCGGCGACGACCGCGCCACGAAGGGGGAATCGCACGCAATGCTCCTATTATCGGTAATTGCGAGCTAGATCCTTCGCGTCCCTTCCGGCCGCCAGGTGAAGCCACCCCAAAGCCCAGGCGAACGATCACCCACGCTTCGTCTCGACCCTGGTGCGGTGACCCTTCAGGGCATCCCGGCTTCCAGGCCTCGCGAGCAGACGGGGTGAACGACGCCCCACCGCGGCGTCATCATCGGCGCGGTCACCCGCCGACGTGGCGCTCATGCGTTCCGATCCGCTGAGCGCGCCCGGTCGTCCGCTTGGACGGCAGCCCGGCCGGCGCCGGTCGGTCGTGCCGACTCCTTGACGATCCCGGTGATGACAGCGCGGTTTCGCTCCAGCAGACCCCGGAAAGACTACGCACGGTAACGGATCACTACTAATAGTCATCAAGGAGACTTACCGTGATCAAGTCAATGATCCTCCCGGCACTCGCCGCGGCGATCGCCGTCTTCCCCAGCGTCGCCAACGCGACCCCAAGCCATGACCCCTCGCCCTACCAGTTCACCGAGATGACCGGCGCCCAAGAGGTTCCCGGCCCCGGCGACCCGGACGGGGTGGGAATCTTCGCCTGGAGGGTGAGCGGAAAGTCGCTCTGCTACATCATCACCGCCCACAACATCGACCCCGCCACCGCGGCCCACATCCACCAGGGCCCGGCAGGAGTCGCAGGCCCGATCGTGGTGACCCTGAAGGCACCCAGCGAAGGCTTCGCGAACGACTGCATCCGCGCCGTGAGGGAGCAGACGCCCGAAAACGCCGACACCACACTGACCCGAGACGAGCTGCAGGCCATCGTCCACAACCCGAGCCAGTTCTACGCCAACGTCCACAACGCGGAATTCCCGGACGGCGCCATCCGCGGCCAACTCGCCAACGCCGTCTAGAGGGCGTCTCCTCTGGACCGTTGAACCGGACGGCGGAGCCAGATCCTGATCAATACGCTCGCGCAGGGCGACCGCACGATGACCCTTCAGCTCGTGACGCACCGCTCCGCGGTACTGCGTCCCTTGCGGCTGACGGCGTCGAAACCGGGCGGTCGCCCACCCCCGCCGACCACTCCGGCGCGGGGTGACCGGCCGTTCCCTCGTGACGCCGTGGACGCTCATCTCCCACGCGGATGGTCTACACCAACCCGCTAACGGGCTTCCTCCCCTCGCCTTGAGCGGCCCGGTGTCAGCAGGGCGGCGACGACAGCGCCGACCGCTGCCGCGACCGCGGCCACGGTGAACCCTCCGGCGAAGCCGCTCAAGGTGTTCCCGACCAGGCTCGCGGCCGCGACGCTCGAGACGACCGCGGCGCCGAGGGAGGCGCCGAACTCGTGGAAGGTGCTCACGATCCCGGAGGCGATCCCCGCCTCGTGGGGCGCCACCTGGCCGAGTGCGGTCGCCGAGGCGATGACGAACATGGCGCCGGTGCCCGCCGCCGCGACGGCCACACCGACCACGACGCTGACCGGGTGCATCGACACCGCCGGGACGGCCATGCCGATCGCGGCGACCGCCAGACCCGCGACGGCCGGCCCGCGTCCACCCCACCGGCCGATCACGCGGCCCGTCAGATTGGCCCCGAGCATCGTCGCCAGCGCCACCGGCAGGAACAGCAGCCCTGTCTGCAACGGGCCGTATCCCCTAGCCTGCTGGAAATAGAAGGTGCCGAGGAAGAACACCGCGATCATCAGCGCCGTCGCCATCAGGATGAGGAACGCGCCCGTCGCCACGGACCGCCGAACCAGCAACCGGACGTCCATCAGGGGTGAGCGAGCCCGCCTCTGCCACAGCACGAACACCACGTAGCCCACGGCTGCCGCAATGACGAGCCACCCCGTGAGCGCGGTGAGCCACCCCCGCTCACCGGCGGCGATGAGCGCGTAGATCAACGACGCGGAAGAGGACGTCACCAGAATCGCGCCGAGGACATCGAGGCGGGGCCGGCCGGCGGACGACGCCTGCCGCGCCGGCAGCAGTACGGCGAGCACCGCGGCGATCACCAGCCCGATGGGCACGTTGACATGGAAGACCCACGACCACCCGGGACCGGCGGTGATCAGGCCGCCGAGAAGGACGCCGAGGGCGGCGCCGCCACCGCCGAGCGCGGACCAGACGCCCAGGGCCCTGTTCCGCTCCTCCCCATCGAACAGGGCCACCACCAGCGACAGTGCCGCGGGAGACAGCAACGCCGCCCCGACCCCCTGCGCGACACGACCGCCCACCAGCATGCCCGCGGACCCGGCCAGCCCGGTGACCAGTGACGCCGCGGTGAACAGGAGCAGCCCGGCGAGCATGACCCGCTTGGCTCCCATCAGGTCCGTGATCCGTCCGCCGAGCAGCATCAGCCCGCCGAAGGTGAGCGTGTAGGCGCTGACCGTCCAGGTCAGCGCTTCGCGGCCGAGTGCGAGGTCGGTCTCGATGTGGGGCAGCGCGATGGCGACGACGGTGACGTCGAGGATCAACATGAGCTGCGCCACCCCGAGAAAGCCGAGGATGCGCCACCGCGCGGGGTGCGGCTCGTGCGGCGATGTCGGCCGTACTGCTGGTCGGGTCATCTGATCCCTCCATGCGAATAACTCGTACTCTCACATACGAGTTTTGACCCTACTCTAACTCGTATACGCGCATACGAGTTAGAGTGGTGGCATGGATGCACCAGCGGCCCGCCCCAGACGTCGCGCCGATGCCGAGCGCAGCATCGTGCGCATCGTGTCCGCGGCGCGGGCGCTGCTGGGTTCGGACCCGAACGCGACCACGGACGACATCGCCCTGGCGGCGGGCGTGGGGCGGATGACGCTGTACGGGCACTTCCGCACCCGGGCCGACCTGGTCGAAGCCGCGCTCATGGACGCGCTGAGGACCGGCGAGGAAACCTTGTCGTCCGTCGATCTGACGGGAGACGCCCGCGAGGCCATGACCCGCCTGCTGGCGTCGAGTTGGACGGTCGTGGCCGAGTCCGCGGCCCTCCTGGCCGCCGCCGAGGGTGTCCTTCCTGCAGGACGTGTGCGCGAGCTGCACGAGGAGCCCGCCCGGCGCATGACCGAACTCATCCGCCGAGGCCAGGAGCAGGGCGTCTTCCGCGTCGACTTGCCGATCGTCTGGCTGGTCAACGTCGTCCACTACATCCTGCACGGCGCGGCGGCCGAGATGCGCGCCGGACGCCTGGCCGCACACGACGCCGCCGACGCGGTGACCAAGTCCGTCCAATCGGTCCTGGCCGGTTAGTGGGCTTGATCCGGTCTGACGGACATCTGAGATCGGTCGAATTTCGCGCAGTTTCCTCTGGGCTTTACGCGCGGAAGGGCGGCGTCGATCTCCATCGCCTGCACCCGCTCGGCCACAGTCTGACGCGAACGCGCCGGCCGGAACCAGGCCCGACCGGCGCGTCGCGAACTACCACGCAGCGGCCCTAACCAAGGTGCCGGGTGAAGAATCGCAGCGAACTGTCCGTCTCGAACTCAGGAATCTCCCCGTGCTTGCCGGGGTTGGCGTGCAGCGTCTTGTCGGCTGAGGCAAGAGCGTCGAACAGCGCCAGGCCCTGGGCTCGCGGCACGAGGTTGTCGTCCCACTGGAGCAGGAATTCCACGGGGACGGTGACTCCGGCGGCGGTCTCGGCCAGCCCGTGTACGCCAAGCAGCCCCAGTACCGCGGCGCGGATGCGGGGTTCCGCGGCGAGCAGCGGAAGCCCGAGCCCGCAGCCCATCGACATGCCCCAATAGCCGACCGGGCCGACGCCCACGTGCTCGAGTTCCTGGACCGCGGTGATGACCGCCTGCCATTCCGCGACCGTCTGCCTGGCCAGATGCCCGTGCATGGCGGCGACCAGGGCGGACGGATCCTCGCCGGCGGCCATACCAGCCCTCAGCTCGCCCGCGATCCGGTCGAACTCCTCGTCCTTCGGCCGGTTGCCGTGATTGGGCGCGTCGATCGCGGCGACCGCGAAACCGCCCTCGGCGACGAAGCGGTGTGCGCGGGCCAGGATGCCTGGGGCCTTCTTGTGCTGCCCGCCGCCGTGGCCCATCAGGATCAGGGGGCGAGCCTCGATGGCATCTTCCGGGGTCCACAGCACACCCGGTATCTCGCCGAAGGTGAAGGGGAGGGTGAAGATCTGTTCGGCGACGCCGTCCAACGACGCCTGGGAGGTGAAGCGCATAGCGTTGCAAGCCTTTCGGGATGCCTTCTGCGGGCGCTCCCTAGGCCATGCGAGGGAGGGAGCCCCGACCTGTCACAGCGTTGATCGGTCTCACCTCCTCAGTTCGCGGCGATGCACAGCGGCGCTGAACCTATCACAGAAACCTCGCAGGGCCTCCGAGTAAGGACCTGAAGGGGCAGCCCGTGATCACGACGGGGAGCATGCGGGCGACGTCCTGCGTCACGCTCCCTTCCGTCCGACCACCACCAGCTCGGGGTCGAAGGGGATGCGCGCGTCGTCGAGCGCGTCGAGGTAGCCGCGCAGCCGTCCCCCGTCCGTCCACAGGTTGCGGGACGCCTCCGCGAGCGGTTCGCGCCTGGTCGCCGGCGCCTCAGGCGCGGGACATGCGCTCGCGAACATCTACTACGCCTCATAGCCGGCGCTCACTTCATGCCGACACCGCGCCGAGTGAGCTGCCGGAGGCGATGCCACGCTTGAGCCTGATCAGATCCTTGGGGGAATCGACCGCCACCGCGCCCACCAGCACACCGTTCTTGGCGAACCCGACGGCGAAGCGGCCTTCCTCGAACGCACCTGCCACCAGCGTGGCCTCGTCGGCCAGGTGAGGGAGACCGGCGCTCTGGATTCGAGCACCATGCACGTGCGTGGCGAACGAGGGAAGGTCCGCGAACGGCTTGGCGCTCTCCGGTCCTGCGAGCAGGTTGAGGGCGGCCGCGGCTCCCTGGTCGTTGGCGTTGGACCAATGCTCGACCCGGACCATGGAATCGCCGTACAACCCGTGCGGCCAGCGCACCACATCGCCCGCCGCCACGACGTCGGACGCTCCCCGCGCATACAGATTCGCGTCGCAAACCACGCCATCGTCGAGCGTGAGCCCGCTGGATTCGAGCCATTCCGTGTTGGGCGTCACTCCCATGCCCGCGACCACGAGATCCGCAGGTATGGACCGGCCGTCGCTCAGCCGTACCTCCGTCACGCGAGGGCTACCCTCGAAGCCGACGACGCGAATGCCGGAGACGAGCTCCACTCCGTTGCTCTGGTGGTGCTGGGCCAGCCATCGGGCTGTGTCGGTGCCGAACGCGGCGAGCATGGGGTACGGCGCGCCGGCGACCAACGTCACGTGGTGACCGAGCGCCTGCGCGGTCGAGGCCACCTCCCCGCCGATGAAACCGCCACCGATCACCACGACGCGCCGGCGGCCTGTGTTCAGCTCGGCGCGCACGGCGAGCGAGTCCTCGATCGTGCGCAGCGTGTGCACGCCCTCGGGGTGATCGGACAGCCGCCTCGGCCGCGCACCGGTCGCGATGACGAGTCCGTCGTAGTGCACCGTGGAGCCATCGTCCATGGTGACCACCTTGCCGATGGGATCAAGGCCCGCCGCCCGGCGGCCGCGGAGCCAGTCCTCCCCGAGGTCCTCGGCCCCAGGCAACGAGACGTCGTCGTCACCCTGGAGGACGCTCTTGGACAGTGGCGGGCGATTGTAAGGAGTGTGGGCCTCCGCGCCGATCAGCGTGAGCTCTCCTTCGAAACCCTCCCGACGAAGCGCCTGGACAGCGCGCAGACCGGCGAGCGACGCCCCGACAACGGTGACCCTGTTCAGCTTTCTCATGAGCGGCAGCATACCCCCAGCAGGTATGAGAAGAGGCGTGACATAGGTCTCATATACCCATAGGGGGTTAGGGTTGCCTTGAAGCGGTTCCTGGCGTAACTTCCTCGTCGCAATACCTACCAGGGGTACATAGAAGGAGTGTTGACCATGAGCACCAGCACATACAAGGTCACCGGGATGACGTGTAACGGTTGCGCGGGAAAGGTGAAGACTCAGATCAGCCAGGTCGCGGGAGTCAACGCTGTCGACGTGGACCTCAGCACGGGTCACGTCAAGGTGACGAGCGAGGGACACGTCGACGACGTCCTCGTTGTGGACGCGGTCGAAGAGGCGGGATACGAGGCGGTCCTCGTCTAGCCGCATGGAGGCCGGGTCCTCAGGCCGACGTGGACCCGCACATCGTTCCGGACGAACGCCGGGTGCCTGCCGCAGGCATCCGGCGTCCGCGGTCTCACCCGGCATCTCCCCCCTGCGACGCGCGTGCGCGCATCAGCCCCCGGCGGCCCTCGTTCCCGGCTTCAGTTACCTGTCGGCGGCCACCCGGCGACCTTCTACGACGGTGCATAGTAGAATGTGGCGACCGTCCGAGTTTTAGCGAGGTCGCCCTATGAGTGGAAGCCATGTCCCGCTCCGTACAGCCGCGGCAGCGGTGATGATCTTGACTGCCGCGGCCTGTGGCCAGTCACAGCCACCGGCGACGGCGAGTGGCCAGGATCCGGGAATCGGCCACGTCCATGGCGTGGGAGTCGATCCAGCCGATGGTGCGATCTACATCGCGGGGCATTACGGGCTGTTCAGGGTGAAGGACGCGGAGAGCGCCGAGCGGGTCGCGGGGCGCGTCCAGGATCACATGGGTTTCACCGTTGTCGGGCCGAGGACGTTCCTGGCCAGCGGCCACCCCGGTGACACGTCCACCGCGGCCTCTCCACACCTTGGCCTGATCCGCACGTCCGACGCCGGCCGGACATGGACGACCGTGTCGGAAGAGGGCACCGCCGACTTCCACGCGCTACAGCCGGCCGGCGATGCGCTCTACGCCTTCGACTCCCAGTCCGGCCGGTTGCGCCGCAGCGCCGACGGCGGCCAGAGCTGGACACCAGGCGCGGAGGAACCCATGATCGACCTCGCGGCGGACCTCACCACCGTCTACGCCACCACGCCAGATGGGCTGAAGGTCAGCCGGAACGGCGGCATGGACTTCGATCGGGTGGCGAACGCGCCGCTGCTCAGCCACGTCGAATCCCCTGCCGAGGACACGCTGACGGGCACGGGAGTGGACGGCCGGATCCACACCAGCCGTGACGGCGGCACGACCTGGCAGGCCGACGGCAAGCTCCCCGGCCCTGCCAGCGCCTTCACCGCCGTCGACGCGCAGCGGCTGCTGGCCGCCACCGATGACGGGACGGTGCTGGAATCAAGGGACGGCGGCCGGACCTTCTCCACGGTCTTCCGGCCCGCGAACGGCTGACGCGGGCCGTACCGACGACCACAGGCGCACCACGGCCATCGCGGCGGCGAGCAGTCCCATGGCGGGCGTGCGTCGGCCTTGAGCGTTCTCAGCAGCTGGTTGCCGAGAACGGCGAAGACGGCGACGATGCCGGCCGCCACCAGGACGGAGACCCGCGCGGTACGGCGGCGCACCGCCGGATCCGCGGCGAGGACGGCCTCAGCGATTCCCCTGATCATCGCGAGCATCGCCCCGTCGGTGAAGATTCCTACGTGTGCCTCGACCTCGACGTCACGGAATCCGGCTTCGAGCAGCAGGTTGTGATAGCGGCGGGCGGCGCGCGGGTTGGCGGTCAGGTCGGCGCGCGCGTGCACGATGGTCCTGGTGAGCCCTGGGTCGTCGGAGTCGATGACGAAGGTGTCCCAGTCCTGGCCGATGAGGACGATGCGCCCGCCCGGGGCCAGGAAACGTCGACATGAAGTCAAGCGCGCCCATGACCATCGGAGATGTCGCCGTGCGGTTCGGACTGGCCACCTCATCGACTGCGCGCCGAACTGCGATCATGAGGACATCGCCGGTCTGCGCCGAATTCCAGACCGCGGTCGCCACGCGCATCGCCCCATAAAGGTCTGAACACACCACGAGGTGGCCGGAGACGCCATCGGCTCCGGCCACCTCGGGAATTCCTCTATTTGAAGCCGCGCAGCCTGAGGCTGTTGCTGACCACGAAAACGCTGGAGAACGCCATCGCTGCTCCGGCGATCATGGGGTTGAGCAGCCCCATCGCGGCCAGCGGCAGGGCGGCCACGTTGTAGGCGAAGGCCCAGAACAGGTTGCCCTTGATGGTGCGCAGCGTCCTGCGCGACAGCCGGATCGCGTCCGCGCCGACCCGGAGGTCGCCTCTGACCAGGGTGAGATCGGAGGCTTCGATCGCGGCGTCGGTGCCGGTGCCCATGGCGAGGCCGAGGTCAGCCTGGGCGAGCGCGGCCGCGTCGTTCACACCGTCGCCGACCATGGCCACCGTCCTGCCCTCGGACTGCAGCTTCCTGACGACGTCCACCTTGTCCTTGGGCAGCACCTCGGCGATCACCTCGTCGATGCCGACCTCGGCGGCCACGCTCCTGGCGACGGCCTCGTTGTCGCCGGTGAGCAGCACCGGGGTCAGGCCCAGCGCACGGAGCTGCAGGATGGCCTCGGCGGAAGTGGGCTTGACCACGTCGGCCACCACCAGGACCCCGCGAGCCTTGCCGTCCCGGCCGACCGCCACAGCCGTACGGCCGGCCGCCTGCGCCGCCGCCAAGGCACGTTCGAGATCGACGGGCAGGTGCTGGGACCATTCGGCCAGCAGCTTGGGCCTGCCGACGAGGACGGCGTGCCCGTCGACGATGCCCTGCACACCGAGCCCTTCGACGTTGGCGAAGTCCTCGGGCGTGGGCAGGGCGCCGACCTGCTCGGCCGCGCCCCGGGCGATGGCCTGCGCGATGGGGTGCTCGGAGGCGTGCTCCAGGGCTCCTGCCAGGCGCAGCACCTCGTCGGCGTCCTCGCCGTCGGCCACGTGCGTCTCGACCAGCGTCATCTTGCCCTCGGTGACGGTGCCGGTCTTGTCCAGCACCACGGTGTCCACCTTGCGAGTGGACTCCAACACCTCAGGCCCCTTGATCAGGATGCCCAGCTGGGCTCCCCTGCCGGTGCCGACCAACAGGGCGGTGGGGGTGGCCAGGCCGAGCGCGCACGGGCAGGCGATGATCAGTACGGCCACCGCCGCGGTGAAGGCCGCTCCCACGCCGCCGCCGGTTCCGAGCCAGAAGCCCAGGGTGCCGAGAGCCAACGCGATGACGATGGGGACGAAGATGCCGGAGATGCGGTCGGCCAGGCGCTGCACCTGGGCCTTGCCGGTCTGGGCGTCTTCCACGAGCTTGGCCATCTGGGCGAGCTGGGTGTCGGAGCCGATCCGCGTGGCGCGGACGACCAGGCGGCCGCCCGCGTTCACGGTGGCGCCGGTCACGGCGTCGCCCGGGCGTACCTCCACCGGGATCGACTCGCCGGTCAACATGGAGGCGTCGACGGCCGAGGCGCCCTCCTCCACCACTCCGTCAGTGGCGATCTTCTCGCCCGGCCGTACCACGAAACGGTCGCCTACGGCGAGCTGGTCGGTGGGGATGCGGACCTCGGTGCCACCGCGGAGCACCGCGACTTCCTTGGCGCCCAGCTCCAACAACGCTCGCAGGGCGGCTCCCGCCCGGCGCTTGGAGCGGGCCTCGAAGTAGCGTCCGGCCAGGATGAACGCGGTCACGCCCGCCGCGGCCTCGAGGTAGATGTTGCCCGAGCCGTCGGTCCTGGCGATCGTGAACTCGAACGGGTGCGTCATGCCGGGGGTGCCCGCCGTACCGAAGAACAGTGCCCACAGGGACCAACCCAGAGCGGCCAACGTGCCCAGCGAGACCAGCGTGTCCATGGTCGCCGCGCCGTGACGCAGGTTCGTCCACGCGGCCTTGTGGAACGGCCAGCCGGCATAGACCACGACCGGCGCGGCCAGCGTCAGCGACAGCCACTGCCAGTTGGTGAACTGCAGCGGCGGGATCATCGCCATCGCGATCACCGGTACGGCCAGCACCAAGGAGGTGATCAGCCGGTTGCGCAGCGGCCTGAGTTCGTCCTCGGGCTCCTGCGGCTCGCCCTCCGCCTGTGGCGGCTTGGGCAGCTCGGCGGTGTAGCCCGCCGACTCCACGGTGGCGATCAGCTCCTGCGGGTCCACTCCTTCAGGAAAGGTGACCTTCGCCTTCTCCGTCGCGTAGTTGACCGTCGCGGTCACGCCCTCAAGCTTGTTCAGCTTCCGCTCGATCCTGTTGGCGCAGGACGCGCAGGTCATGCCACCGATCGATAGTTCGACGGCACTTTGGGGCCTGTCGTCGGTGAGGGGGGACATCACCTCTCCTTTCTCAGCGTCCTGCGGGTCAGTGCTTGTGGTCGCCGTGCCCGGTCGACTTCGCGGGGCTCGGCGTGGGCTTCGGTGCGGGGGTCGCCGCCTGCCCGGTGTCGAGTGTGAAGTCGGCGGTGCGGACCTTGCCTTCGTGCTGGAAGTCCAGGAAGAGGCGGTAGTCCCCTCTGCTGGGCACCTCGGCGTAGAAGACGATCTCCGGTCCGGGCTTGGTCCTGCCGTCGCCGGGCTCGCCGTCGGGGTGCACATGGAGGTAGGCCAGGTCGCTGCCGCGCAGAGCGACGAGGTGGCCATAGGCGCCGAGGTAGGGCTGCAGGTCGGTGATCGGCTTGCCGTCCTTGCTCACCGTGAGGGTGAGCTTGCTCGCCTGGCCGGGAACCAGGTCGCCGTCAAGGGTGACGGTGTAGCCGTCGACGTCTGCCGTACGGCTGGCGGCCGGAAGCGCCTTGGGCGTGTATTCGCCTGCCACGAGCAGGTCCGCGCCCAGCGTCAAGGCGCTGCCGCCCGTGGGGGCGAAGTCGGCGAAAGCACGGTACGCGCCCGCTTCGGGCAGCGTCAGCTTCACCGACCAGACGCCGTCACCGGCCTCTATCGGGTGCAGGTGCTGGAAGGTGCCAAGATCCCTGGACACCACGATGAAGTGGAGCTTCTTGTCGTGCTGCACCTGGTAGTCGGTCACGGGGCCGCCGTTCGGACCCGTCACCGTGAACTGGAAGTCGGTCGGCTCGCCGGGCTTGATCGTGCTGGTGAGCGGGTTGAGCGTGAAACCGTTCTCGGACACTTGGAGCCCCCCGGGGGTATCTTCTGACGCCGCCTCACTGGGCTTGGCGTTCGTGGTGTGCGTTCCGCTGTCGTGTGCGCTTGTCGGCTGGCTGCTCGGGGCGTGGCTCTGGCTGTGGCTGTTCGCCTGGGGCGGCGCGCCGACCTCGCCGACCGCGTTCCCCACCCCCAGGGCGCCGCCGAAGACGACGGCGAGCCCCAGGACGTAAGCGCCGAGCTTGGCCGGAGTGTTCATGACCGATTCGCCACTTCGTATCCGGCCGCCTCGACGGCGGCGGCGATCTGGCCGGCCTCTACGGGGTTGTCACTCTGGACCGTCAGCAGCCCGGTGGCCAGGTCCACCTCGACGCCTGTCACTCCCGTGACTTCGCTGACCTCTTCCTTGACCGAGCTGACGCAGTGGCCGCAGGTCATGCCCGTGACGGTGTAGGTGGTGGTGGCCATATCGATAACTCCTTCAGGAACGGACGAGTCGTGCGATGGTCTCGGAGGCCTCTTTGATCGTGGCCTGCATCTCGGGGCCGCCCTTGACGGTGGCCTCGGCGACACAGTGGGGGCCAGGTGCCCTTCGAGTCACTCGGCGCTGATCACTCTAACACCATACCCCCCTATGGTATTTCCGCGTCAAACGCGTGCCGGGTCCGGCTGGTCCTGTACGGCACGCCCGGGCGTGCGCATGAACACCAGGGAGAGCACCGCGCCGGCCGCGGCCACGACGGCGGCCCCGACGAACGCCGCCTGGAATCCATCTGTGAGCCTGGTGAGGTTCCCCAGGTCAGCGGCTCCGCGCGAGGTGGCGACAGCGGTCATGACCGCCAGGCCCAGCGCCGAGCCCACGTTGTAGGTGGTGTTGACGATGCCCGAGGCCAGACCGGCGTCCTCGGGTCGCGCACCCGACATCGCCGACATCATCGCCGGGATGTAGGCCAGCGACATGCCCACTGCGGCGATCAGGCTCGCGGGGAGCACGTCAGCGACAAAGGACCCGTCAGGCCGGGCGAACGACAGTCCCACGACTCCCGCCGCCAGCACGAGCAGGCCGAGAACGATGAGCGGCTTGGCGCCGAAGCGGCCGAGCAGTCGCGCGGTGATGCCGATCATGAAGATCATGATGGCGATGGTCATCGGAAGCAGGGCCGCGCCGCTGGGGAAGGCGCCATAACCGAGCACCTGCTGCAGGTAGAGATTCAGGAAGTACCACATCGGGATCCAGGCGGCGCCCAGCAGCGTCATCGCCAGGTTGGAGACGGCAAGGCCTGGGGTGCGCCAGATGGACAGCGGCATCAGCGGCGCCTTCACCGTCCGCTGGACGATGAGGAAGAGGGCGAGCAGCGCCGCGCCGCCGGCGGCGGCGATCCAGTTGAGGTCGACGATGGCGTAGACGACCAGGGCGATGCCGGCCGTAGCGGAGAGTCCACCGACGACGTCGACCGAGCCACGCCTGCCCGGTGTGGCGGGCAGGAGCGAGGGGACGGCCAACAGGGTGGCCAGGCCGATCGGGATGTAGACGATGAACACCCACGGCCAGCTCAGGTACTCGGTGATGACGCCACCGAGGAAGACGCCTGCCGTACCGCCCGCCGGAGCGGCCGCGCCGTACAGGGACATGGCCCTGCCGAGTTCACGCGGGTCGTGGCTGAAAAGCATCATGAGCAGCGTCATGGCCGCCGGCGCGATGAGCGCGCCGCCGACTCCCTGGATGCCGCGGCCCAGAATCTCGAGCCAGGCGCTGTTCGCCGCCGCCGCGACGACCGAGCCGGCGATCAGGATCGCCCAACCCGTCGAGAAGATCTTGCGAGCTCCGAACAGATCGGACAGGCGTCCGCCAAGGAGCAGCAGACCGCCGAAGGCGACCACGTAGGCGTTGAACACCCACTGCAAGCCGCCCTGAGAGAAGCCGAGGTCCTGCTGCATGTCCGGCAGCGCGACCCCGATGATCGACGTATCCATGATCACCATGAACTGCGCGGCGGCGAGCACGACGAGCGCCCACCACCTCCGTGACTGCGACATGGCCACTCCCTTCCTTATACCCCCAGGGGGTATCAGTGAACGCCGAGGAACGTAACATACCCCCATAGGGTTTGCGAAGCTGGCCCACGGAATGCGCTCGACCAGCTCCAGGCGTGTACGCGGGATGTCACAGTCAGGACACGACGCTGCCGCGGTCATCGGCGGAAAGGGACGATCACGGCGAGGCCGGGACGGCGGACGAAGGAGCCTTATGACGGATCAAGCACCTGCGGGCGGAAGCCAGATGCGCATCGCGGTCATCACGGGACTTCTCACGCTGTTGGGTTCTGTCGTCGGCGGCGTAGGGACCTATGCCGCCACCAAGGCCGGCGCCTCGTCGGAGCTCGCGCGGTTACAGGTTCAGCTCAACGACGAGCGCGTGAAGGCCAGGCAGGCGAGCTACATCGACTTCCTCAAGGCGTGGTCTCAGCTTCAGCTGGCCAAGACTCGCCTGATCTTCGTCAAGGGTGACGACAGCGAAGCGAAGAAGGAGTACCGGAAGGCTGAATCCGTCTTCCTGAAGGCCTGGTCAGGCGTTGTCGCGCTCGGCAGCTGCCGGGTGCGGCAGGAAGCCCATCGGCTGGCGCGGGCGGTCGAGGGATCGTTGGCAGGCATCGACAGGCCCGGCGATGCCGGTTTCCCGACCTTGCCGTTTCCAGACGAGGACAGCCAGTTGCTCGCCGCCATCCGGGCCGAGGTCGACGCGCCGGCAGGCGTGTCGACGCCCGCGCCCGTGGCTGAGCGGCCGTGTCCGGTATGGCCGAAGGGGCTGGAGCAGTGATCCCGGGCACGACTGGCGATCAGCCCCAGACCGCGCATGTCCCCCTGCCGTCATCGGCGGCGAATCGGCGCTCACGTTCCTCGTGCTCGGCCTGGCGCTGTGGCTGAGGAGACTCACGGCACGAGCCGACAGGGTCTCCGGACCAGCTCACCAGGCCGGTACGGCCTGGCAGGCGCTGTCGCGAAGCTGGGCCACCGCACGGGCGATGAGGTCGCCGCGGCGTCGGTCCTGGCGGGCGTGGACGACGATGCGCCGCGAGACGGTGGGGCGAACCAGGGGCCTGGCGACGACCCCGTCAGGGAGCTCGGCGACGGCCAGGCGCGGCAGGACTGTGACGCCGATACCCGTCTCCACCAGTCGCAGCGCCGCCCGGTGATCGTCCAGGCGGGCGGCATGGCGCGGCGTGAATCCGGCGGCCTTGCAAGCGGTCAAGATGATCTGCCCGATCGGGCTGTCGTAGATGTCGTGGTCGATCCAGGGCTCACCTTCGAGGTCCAAGAAAGCGATCTCGCGGGCATCGGCGAGGGGGTGGGCACCGGGGAGCACGGCGACGAGTTCCTCGATGGTGAGTTCGTGACGCTGGTAGCCGTCAAGCTGTAGTTCGGCTCCATTCGCGGGCTCAGTCCGGATGTCGAGGTCTGGCCGCCGGCGACCGCGCCCGTCGACGGGCTCGTTGAGGCTGATCTCGACGGTGAGGTTCGGTTGGTGCCGGCGAACGGTCCGCACGACCTCTGGGATCCACCGCTCGGCCGCGGAAGCGAAGCAGGCGATCGCCAGATGCTGCGCCTGACCGCCCCGAAGGTCCGCGACGACTCGTTCAAGCCGCCCGAAGTCGGCGAGGAGCGACTGAGCTTGATCTGCCAGGTGCCGTGCGGCATCGGTGGGGCTGATACCGCGTCCTTGCTTCTCGAAGAGGACCAGCCCGGTCTCCTTCGCCAGCGTGGTCATGTGCTGGCTGATCGTCGCGGGAGAGTAGCTGAGGTTCCGCGCCGCCTTGTTGATCGACCCGGCCGCCAGGACGGCGCGCAGGATCGCGAGGCGTTGCGGATTGAGCATGGATCGATAGTAAGGCAATGCCGAATGATGCGTTGTATTTGTTTGCTTGTTACGAGTTTTGTCACCGATCGAAGATGGCATCGAGCGGAAGATTCGACGTCGGCTCGGACGCGATCAGAAAGGGTTGGCGATGGACACAACGTTTTGGGACGAGGCGGACCGCCTCCTGATCCGCTACGGAGCCGGCTTCACCCCGCGGGTCATCGAACGTGCCTCTGGTGTGTATGTCTTCGATCGCCAGGGCACGCCGATTCTCGACTTCACCTCAGGACAGATGAGTTCCATCCTCGGCCATGCACACCCCGATATCGTGGCAACGGTTTCGTCCGCCGTTGCGTCGCTGGACCACCTCTTCAGCGGCATGCTCAGCACCCCCGTGCTGGAGCTCGCCCAGAGGCTCACCGCGACCCTGCCCCCGACGCTCGGCAAGATGCTGCTGCTCACCACAGGGGCCGAGGCGAACGAGGCCGCGATCAAGATGGCCAAGCTCTCCACCGGCCGCTTTGAGATCGTCTCCTTCGACCGCTCCTGGCACGGCATGACCCAAGGGGCCGCCGCCGCGACCTTCTCCGCCGGGCGGCGCGGCTACGGTCCGCCGACACCGGGAAACCTCGCGCTGCCCGCGCCGAACTCCTATCGTTCGCCGTTCCGATCCTCCGACGGGTCACACGACTGGGAGGCTGAGCTCGCCTACGGCTTCGCCCTGGTCGACCGGCAATCCGCCGGAAGTCTCGCCGCCTGCCTCATCGAGCCCATCCTGTCCTCAGGCGGGATCATCGACCTGCCGCCCGGGTATCTGCGTCGACTCAAAGAGATGTGTGACGAACGCGGGATGCTGCTCATCCTGGACGAGGCGCAGACCGGTCTCGGCCGTACCGGAACGATGTACGCGTTCGAGCGCGACGGGGTCACACCCGACATCCTGACCTTGTCGAAGACCTTGGGAGCCGGACTGCCGGTGGCGGCTGTCGTCACGACCGCCGAAATCGAGCAGGTCTGCCACGACCGGGGGTTCCTCTTCTACACCACCCACGTCTCCGACCCCTTGGCGGCTGCCGTGGCGCTGACGGTCCTTGACGTCATCGACCGCGAGAACCTCACAGAGCGTGCCGCGACGCTAGGCGATCAGCTCACCGACCGGCTGCTGGCGCTTCGCGACAACTACGAAGTCGTCGGTGACGTTCGAGGCCGTGGCCTGCTCCAAGGCGTCGAGCTCGTCAAGGACAAGAAGAGCAAGGCGCCCGCCGACGCGCTGGGCAACGCGATCACCTCGGCCTGTCTCGAACGAGGCCTGCACATGAACATCGTCCAGCTACCTGAGATGGGCGGCATCTTCCGCATCGCCCCACCTCTCACGATCAGGGACGACGAACTGCACACCGGCGTGGACATCCTCGAGGCCTCTCTGAAAGCCGTGCTCGACGCCGCCGCCAGGTGATGTGAATCCGTTGGACGCGCCTGGCTCGGTCCGATCGAGGAACACCACGACAGTGATCGCGAGATGTGACGGACTCGCCGGTCCCACCCGGCCCTCGCGACGAGCGGAAGATCAGCGCGGCTCCGCAAGGCTACGGCTTCCGGGCCGAGATGATCATGTGAGTGCCGAAGAACCTCTTCTTCCACGCTATGGAGGCGAAGCCGACCCGACGAAGGATCGCGACGACCTCCTTTGGAGTCATGAATCCGAGTGTGGATTCCTGCAGGTATGCGTATGACTCACGATCGCGGGCGACCAGCCGGCCGAGAAGGGGAATCACAACGCGAACGCCCAGAGCCACTGGGTAACGGAGCGGTCCTCGTGGCGGGCACGTCTCCAGAATGACGACCCGACCTCCGGGTTTGAGTACCCGGTACTGCTCTTCGAGCACGCGCTGGGCATCATCGACATTGCGAAGGAGATAACCATGCGTGACGGCGTCGAAGGACTCGTCACCGAAGGGCAGATCGTTCGCATCCGCGTGCTGCCACATGATGGCGGAGGCCCCCGGTTTGCTCGCCGCTTCCGCCAGCATCCGCTCCGAGAAATCGACGGCATGGATGGTTGAGTTCGGATACTTCTCCCGTGCGGCAAGAGCGATGACGCCGGTTCCGGTGGCGACATCGAGCATGTTTCCACCCGGAGGGACTTTCGTACTCACTGCGACCTCACGGCACCAGGCGGCATGTCGCCCCAGCGTCATGAGGCGATTCATCCGGTCGTAGTAGTCAGTGATCTTGTTGAACGTCCGCTGGACGTCCTGGCCCTTGGACGGCGGCGGATCATGAGACTCCTCAGTCATCCTTCCACCCTGCCGGGGACATCGCCGGCCCTCCTCCCCCGTACGGGGGATCACGCACCTCGCATGGGGGAGATCACCGGGCAGGGTGGACGGCGATCGGGGCGGGGTCGACGACGCCCGCGCCGACTCTCAGGGGCTGTCCACCGGGACTACTCCGGCTGATCCGCGCCGTGCAGAGCGGTCCTGAGGACGTCGATGGCCTGGGCCGTGGGCAACGCTTACCGGTAAACCCGTTGCGTCCGGGGGAGCAGATATTCCTTCTGACGTAACACTAAAAGGTACCCCACACAAAGTTTGGTGGAATGACCAGGAAATCACTTTCCCATCGTGGGACGCAGCCGTTCGGTACCTTGAGGAGCAAGTTCATAAGGGCAAGGTATGCATAAAGCCCGAGTGCATGACCAACGGAGCCATTTGGGCGGATGAATCCGAGGCGGCCCTGGAGAAGGGCATATGCACACGAAAGCCTGCAATGTGCAAGAAGGCGGACGCAGTTCGCTCCGGCCAGGAGTTCGGGCTGCGGACGGCACTTGCTGCGATTGGAGGGCACGGGTTTATGACGCTCCTCGCCAACGGCGATACCGGATACGGAAAACCGTGGGGCAGGAGAGACCAGGGGTTGTACTTGTTGATGGACAAGAATGGAAGGGTTATAAAAGTCGGCGAAACGAACGACTTCAAGAGACGACAAGGCGATTACAATAGCCCGCAAAAGTATCCAGGCCTTCAGGAGCTTCAACCTAAAATCATGGTGCTGTTTCTGAGCAATAGTGGCGATATTCGCAAAGGAGTGGAGGATGTAGTTTATGATGCCCTTAAGAGGTCGGGAGCCACGAGGAGTAACCGGTGGAATAAGGGGCGCATGGCGAACCCTCAAGGAAATTCAGAGAGCGACCAGGCCGCGCGTGATCGTAGACTAGACGCACGGAAGATCGGCTTCCGATTCTTTCTAAGAATAGGAATCGGCCTTGTTGTCAACGGGCGAGGGAACGCAGCAATTCACGCGGAGCCTTGGATTAAGACTGGCGGGCTCTCCAGAGGGCCCGGAATGGGGAGAATAGGCATGAGGTAGCCATTAGCGGATAGCGTAATTCGCTAACCGTAGAAGCGGATAAAATCGAAGGCGGCAATGGACATAGATCAATTCTGGCAACTTATTGAACAATCGCATGCCGAAACAAGCACCAAGGCGATGCGCATAGATTGGCTTCAAGGGCGGGTATCCGAGCTTGGCGCCGAGGATATTCTCGACTTTCAGGTATGGATCGAAATAATGGAGCGGAGATCCTCGCAATGGGATCTTTATGCGGCATTCTGTAACCTCCTCTTCGAAGGATCCGGCGACGCATTCTTTGGTTTTCAATATTGGCCGATAGGCCAAGGACGAGAATCGTTTGAGATGATAGTCGCAAGTCCTGATCGACTATCCGAATTGAACCAGGTGAGGGTTTTTCGCGATGCTGTCATCCGTGGGCGCGGATCTAGACGTAAAGTGACTTGGAGTGATGACGAATATCCCTCATTTGAGGATCTGGCATCCGTTGCTTATAGGGCATATGCATCAAAGGATGAGATGTCGTCTGTTAGCTATGAAGAGGTTATATATATCCTGCGACAAAGAGTCGATGCCAAGGTGGACCTTGGCCAATACGGTATAGGAGTATGGGGCGAACAATGGGATGTCGATGATCGTCGAGAGCTTTTGCGCCGGCTCCCGATGACCGCGCATTGTTTGGGGATTTCTTAAGTGGGAGCTTAATAGTACGCCCTATTTGCCCTCCATTACTTGCGTGGCGCACGAAGCTCGTATTGACGGGACCTTCATGTCAAGAACACCAACCTGCTTGAGACACTCCGAACAGCCACAGAGCCAGGCACTCACCTGCACATGTGACGGTCACACGGAGACTTGGTGATCATCGAATGGCGTCTATCGAGACACCGGGACATCCGGACGACGCGACCTCGCCAACCGGATAGCGCTGGGCGACCGCCCGGCGGGCCAGCCGCGCACGCACGGCCCGCGTGTCCCATGTCGAGGTGGTGACGAACTGCTGCAGTCCTTGATGATCCACACCGAGCCGCTCAGCCATCGGCTGCATCGACTTGCGCCGCCCGTCCAGCAGCAGCCCACGCAGGTACGTCTCGCCCTTGGCCCGCTGATCCGAGCGAGACATGGGCGCGAACACCTCCGCAGCGAACGCCTCAAGACGTTGCCGCACAACCGAAAGCTCCTCAGGGGTCACTGAAGCATGAAACTACCCGGATCGCCCCGACAACCCCACGACACGCCGACCTAACAAAGCACTACTAGGTGACCTGGTCGTGTGCTGGAGCTGTTCCCGAGGGTAGACATTGCGGCGCGTAGCGGATGAGGAGACCGCGATAGGGATTAGCCCATCGGCGGTGGCGTTGGCGGTAATTCAGCCCAAGTAGTGTGCATATGCCCGTGGCGGAGATCAGCAGCCAGACCCCGTAGCTACCCAGGAGCGGGGCTCGCCAGTCAGTGAGCGTCGCCACGCCATATGCGGACAGCCCCCCAGCACTCAATAGACCTCCCAGCGATACCGCACACCCAGCAGCTATGCCGGCTGTCTCGCCAATGTGAAGGAGCGATTTGAGGAGAACGAGTACGCCCGCCGCCAGCAGCAAGAATGCTCCCCCCGTGGTCACCCATGCCAGCCAAGTGGGTCCCCAGGGCCCGGAGCCGCGGATTGTGGAAACAAAGCGATAGCCGCCGGTACCCGCAACGAGGAGCGCTGTCAGCCATAGTGAAGCCGCGAAAGCCCGGCGTAAAAACCGGGGTTCCGCTCTGGTCTCCCCTAGCAACGCCCAGTCCTGTCGGCCGCCCCAGCCCTTACGGAGTCCGCCTGCCACAACCGCCCGCATCGGCCATTCGAGCGCACGCAGGAGATTTTTGACCGCCTCGCCGACTTCCGCTTGGCTGATGACCAGCTCTGCCAACTCGTCAGCGGCCACACGGAGTTTGTCATCACTCGCGTGTTTCGGGGAGATCGCTGACAAGGCAGACCAGACCTGGTCGGACTCCGAAGGTGCAAGCGTGCTGGACGACAGTCGTGTCCGGCTTTTGATCACCTCCACAGCAGCGCGTGCCGGTTCGGGAAGCGTGCGGTTGAGCCGAACCAAGGGGTTGGGATCAGTGGCAAGGGACGCCAACGCGACCGGCGGGAAGATCGGCGGTAATCCATCGGGAGGTAGCGCGACCGAGGATGAATCAGGCGAAGCCTTGGAGCGCAGGCCCTCAACCGAGTGTGAAAGCTCTGGACCGCGCAGGGTCTTAACGACCGCCTCGACCACGGAGCAGAGCCGAGGCGACCAATCGCCGCGATAGGGCCTAGTGATCCAGGTGGTGCTTCCCTCACTCGTGTTGCCGCCGAGCGATGCCCGCACATCGTCGCTGTTTAGCAGCGCCGCCAGCCACCAGGCCACCCGCTCAGAGTTATAGAACTCCGGAAGCAACTCCACCAAAGCCTCAGCGGCAGCAGGCGTGCCCAGCAGGCCGAGTTCGTCGATGGCCCATGTTCGCCACTCTTTGGCAAGCCTGGGCACCGCCAGGTCGCCCATGGCTCGCAGGGCCTGACGAGCCGTGGGATTCGATTCCGCAGCCTCGAGGAGACGCCGGAGGGCCTCCGGGTGTCCAGAGGCGGCCAGCACTCGGTAGGCAACGTGTGCCGGAGTGTTCGCGTCTGGATCGGCTATCTCCAGTAGCCTGGACAGCACCCGCTGCCCGCGCGGCCCACCTGCTCCCGCTAGCGTGCCCAGGGCCCGGACGACAGGCTCCTGCAGGTGTTCTTCACAACGCACCCTGTCTATGAAGACATCGATGACTTCTTCTGCAAAGACATAGTCGACTCTCGTCGCCTCGGCAAGGCAGAGCAGCACCAGCGGACGTGCTTTGGGATCTACGTATATTGCTCGCAGTAGCCATGTGCAGTCCTCGCTGACCTGCCCGCACCAGATGCGCACTACCTCCTGCCAGGCGGCGGGGTCGCCTCTGTAGAGCCGGAGCAGGTCGTCACCACGTTTGGACAGCTCGACCGCTGCCAGATACTCCTGAAGAGTGAGGTGGCGGAAGGCGTAGATTTGGTCGGCCTCGGCGAGCCGGATCAGGAGCCGGCTGCGGTCGACGATCTCGTCGATCAGCTCGGCCGCCTGGCGGGGCTCCAGGTTGAAGTCGTCTGCCTCGGCCCGGACCGCAGCCAGAAGGTCGCGGTGGCTGATTGTCCTTCCGTTCGGATTATTCATCAACAACAACGCCACCTTGCGCAGGACCGCCAACTTCAGCGCCGACCCGTGGCGGGTCAGGCCGTCCAGCCCACGCGCCTCGTCCCTGCGTAATAGGTAGGCGATGGCCTGCTCGTAGAATTCTGAGCGGGACTTGGGCAGTCTCTCTGCCCGCTCGCCGAAGAGGCCATCCATGTATAGATACGAAATCATGGTGAGCAGCATCGGGCTTCGGGCCAGTTCCAGCAGGTGTCGGCTTGCGCGCAGCGCTGCAACCAGTAGCTCGCATCGCTTGCGATCCTTGATCAGGTGCAGCAGCAGTCGGCGCAGCGCGGCGTCGTCGAGTTCGGCGACCTCGAGTGGCGCGCCGAACTCGGCGGCCAGCATGCCCTTGTATACCGACTCGCGACAGGTCACGGCCATAGGGCATTCGCTGTTTCGTCTGGCCAGCTCCCGAAGCTCATTGAGGGCAGCCGGAAGGTGGTCCCGCGCCACCTCGTCCAAGCCGTCGAAGTACAGCCGCAGTCGCCCCGCATTTAGCGCGTCGTCCAATTGCTCAACACTGAATTGGTGACGGCCATGACTGAGCGCCCTAGCCAGCAGTTCCCTCAGCGTGGTGGAGCCGTACTGGTGCAGGTCGATGAGAACTGGAACATGCGGATCGCGCGCCGGATCACGGGCCCAGGCCAGCATGAGGTGCTTGAGCAGCATTGACTTGCCCGCGCCGGGTTCGCCCACGATAATTACCCGGCTCTTTCCCGCGACCACGTGCTCGATGTTCAACCGGCGCCCGCCAGACTCGTACTGGACTGGGATGTAGACCTCTTCGACGGTGATGGCCGCATCGTCCCGGCGGAAGCCCACGGTATGCGTGGCGTAGTTCCGCCGCACATCGCTGACGTACTTTCGAACGGCTCGTCGGCTCAGCGGGCCCTTGCTCGGCCGGTGCAGGAGACGGTCAAGAGTACGCTTGCCGATCTCCTCAACGAGTCCTCCGAAGAATTTGTCGATGAGCCAGCCAATGACTAGGAGAGAGGCCCCGCCCACGGTCACAAGAACAGCTAGATCCATGCATCCATCCTCTTGAAGGGGCTGGAGCGCCGCATAACTCTATGATGATGATCCTGCTGCAGAAGGGGAATTCCTTCCACTGGCAATAGCCGAGCTGTTGGTGCTCCTGGTAAGACGGCCGTGCGATGTGATCAGGTCGCCTGAGCAACTCACGGTTTGAGCCGCCGTCCCTTGTCCCCGTGGCTCTACTCGAAGGTGGACGCCGAAGATCGGGCGCTGAGGGGTACGAGATGTACCGCTTTGGCGATACGACATGACTAACGGTGAGGCTGCCGCCGTGGAGATGCTGCGGGGATTCTTCGCCGATCTGTTCGGCAAGCACCTCGTGGATGGAGGCTCCGACACATGAGGGACGATGCTCGCCTGGAACCATCACTACCCAAGATCTACCGGTCATTACGTAGGGCTATTAGGCCTCGAGGAGCGAAAGCCCCGCAGCGGCATGACCGTCTGCTTTCCAGGCGGAGCGATCGTCCTCATTGGGCGGCGGACGCCGTGGTCAGAGGGTGGTGGGATGGCGGCCGAGGTGAGCCCGCGTGTGGGGACGTTGCTGTCAGCACTGCTGTCACCGCCCCGCCGGAGCCTGCCGAGGACGTTCCAGTCTGTAGGACCATGTCCCCATGTCAGTGACCGAGTTCGCCGGCGTGGCCGAGGACCAAGATCGTGGTGTCACCCCCAGGACAGGGCTGTACGAGTTCTGGACCGCAGAAGACGCCCACGTCTACCTCCACGACACCGACTTCAGACGCCTGACCTATCAACCCGGCCGGCCGCCGGTGCTGGAGCTGGAGTTCGTCTACGACCCGCAGTGGACTCCACCCGAGCTGTCGGGGACGCCCGCCGTGGTCTTCCGGTTCGAGGATGTACGCCTCGTCGAGTGGTGTGAGGACCAGGAGGGGCATGACTGCGTGGCCACCCACCCGGATGCTCCTCACGGTCAGGTCAGCTGCTTCGACTGGGACGGCAGCGACCTGTTCGTGTTGGACACCTTCACGTTGCGTCTGGCCTTCCGTGCGCCGCGAGTAGTCGTGACGGTGCACGCGAAGTAGAACGGGGAGCCCAACACACCTTCCCGCTTGAATCTCAGACCACTTCATTACGAGTGAGAACGAGATCATCCACAGCCGTCCACGACTCTCCGATACCCCAGCTCGCGCGTCACCGTAAGGGGTGGTCCACCCACGAGCGTCCACGATCGTCCACGGCCGTTGTTAGCATCAGCGTTAGCAAGATCACGACGTCTGGGTCACGGGACGCTTCCGAGGCAGGGCCCGTTTGAGCTGCCAGATCTCCGATGCCTCGCGAGGTGTCGACCAAAATGTCCGCCCTGTAGACCATGATCAGCAACGTATGTGTCCCTGCGTTGTCCAAGGAGTTGCCATGGCTGCTACCGATGACGTCGGATGGTGGATCGTCGGCTATGACGAGTGGACAGGCCTCGACCTGATCCGCGACCGGCTCGCCGCGGGCGCTGATCCCAACTCCGGCGTACACATCTTTGAAAAGCCGCTGCATATGGCGGCTGAGCGGGGATCGCCTGAAGTGGTCGCCGAGTTGGCCATACGCGTCGACGATGTCGACGCCGAACATCGAGGCCGCACCGCGCTCTGGATGGCTGTCTTCGAAGGCCATTCGGACAAAGCCCGAGCCCTCGTCGCCGCTGGAGCGGACCCGTGGCGCCTCATGATGGGCGGCTGGTCCCCCGGCCGTCTCAGCTTGGCCGGCCCTACTCCCAACCTCTTCCCCATCCCCTCACCGGAGATCGGTCTCTCCGAGGCTGAGGCCGCCGCCGCGGCGGAAGCCAAACGTCTGATCCCCGCGCTGGGAGACTTCTATTACGACGGCCTGAGCCTGGCTTGCGTGGCCAGTGTCAGCGCAGCCGAGGCGACAGGGCATCTGGAAGCCACACCGGCTGACGACGTGGACATCGACGCCCTGTACGAGGCCTGGTATAACGTCCCGGACGCCGACCGGATCGTCGGTATCACCGATGTGCCCGGCGGCTGCGTCATCACCCAACCCTGGGGATACACCCCCGACACTCCCGGTCTCGGCAAGCGCGTTTCGCCGGGCACGGTCTGCTACAGCATGTACTCCAATCCCAAGGGCGGCGTCAGCGGACACGTCGCCCGAGACGGTACGGTCTTAGCTTGGGAGACGCATACCGCCTACATGACTCCCCCTGATGCCCCTGCTGAGAGGATCCTCGCCGCCTACCTCTACCGCAACCACCCTCCAGCGTTTTGCTGCGCCGGTGCAGACCTGCGCGTGGCCGACGCCCAGCCGATCACCGGCCCACCTGGCGCCTGGCTACGACTGCCCGAGCGGGACCACTGGGCCTGATGTATGAAGTAGATGCGAGGCAAGACCCGAATCCAACAAATCGGGCCGTTGTCCACATGTGAAGCAGATCATTTTCGAACCGGTGACACCCTTCGATGCGAACCCCGGTGAGGCGTACTGCTCCTGATCACCGGATACCATCCGGTGCCGTCAAGTGCTGTGGGGATGACGCCCGATGAGGTCGGCTGCGTTCCCGTGCCAACGAGTCCGCTGACTTTCGCTGACTCCCTCGACCTTCCAACCTGCCGGCGAGCCCTCACACCTCAGCAACCGCACACACGAGCAATGCGTGGATACTGACGGCTATGGTCATCGTCGACGCCGTCCTGGAGACCTACGACGCGGACGGCTTTACGGCCTGGCCGATCGCGCAACCGTCGAACGACCGCCTTCTCGCCCTCTCCGGCCTGCTGTCTCCCGCCGAGGTAGGGACGGCCATGGCCGTCATCTTCAGCTACAACGGCATCCCTGTCACCCACGCCGCCAACCTGACCGACGCGCATCTGGAACAGCATCTCGCCAAAGCGGAAGGCCTGATCGCTCCCGGCGGGCTGCGCTTCCGCGACACCACCACGGGCGTCAGCATCGCGCCCGGTTGCTGCTTCGGCTTGGAGAACTGGCGGGACTGGTGGGACGTGACTCGGGGGCAAGAACCCTGGCTCGGCCACGGCCCCACGCCGCACATCACACATCTGGGTCATGTCATCCAACTCCGGCAGCACGATGGGGACTCATCCATCGAGATCTCCCGCGGCGAGCTCGCCAGCCTGCTCACCACCGCCCGACAGCACCTCGCTGGTTTCCTCAACCTCGCACGGCAATGGGCGACGGCCACCACCCCAGCGCTGGCCGACAGGCTCATCTCAGCTCTCGACCAATACTTTCTGATCACTATGACGGAGTAAGCGAACGCCAAGGCCATGACCCCTTCGATGCAAAGCCATTTGAACGTGACCCCGATCCGGCACACAAGGCCAGATGACCTGCACGAACAGTCAGCCAAGGTCCATAAACGTCCGCACGTGTACGCCTCGATTGTCACCCAGTTCGTCACTCACGTCTCTACGGTTCCGCGGCCTGAGAGGCTTGTGAGCGTCGGCTCGCGTGCCCTGCACCCGCCGCCTCCCGGCACACTCGACCAGCCCGCTCATCCGGTGGCAAGGACTGACGAAGTCGGTCCGCGGCAGCCGATCGCCCCCGCCACCTACGGCGATTACCGAAGCAAGCGATCGCCACGGCATCAGCCTGCCTCTCAGCCTGGAAAGGGTGGGATGCGCAGGCGTAGACGATGACGTCTCGACCCCGATCCGTTTTTGACAGGTCCACCGCATATTCTGCCGCCATGCTGCCTGACTTCCACTACCATCCGGATCCGCTCAGCACAGGGTCGGTGAAAGCTTCCGATGCAGCGTGCGGGTGTTGTGATCAGCGGCGAGGTTATGTGTACACCGGGCCGGTCTACTGCATGGAGACGCTGGCGAGCGAACCGTGTCCCTGGTGCATCGCGGATGGGAGCCTGGCGGCTCGCTACGATGCCGAACTTGTAGATGTCTACGACGCTCCCGGCAACGTGCCGGAAGGCACGCTTGAGACCATCAGTCGGAGAACCCCTGGCTTCTCCGGATGGCAGCAGGAACGCTGGTTGTTCCACTGCGGTGACGGCGCTGTATTCCTCGGGCCGGTCGGGGCGTCGGAGTTGGCGGCTTTCCCGGACGCGCGGGAAATGCTTCGCTTTGAGAACTCCACCGGCGGATCGTCGCCCGAGCAGGTGGAAGAGTTTCTGGCGGCCCTGGACAAGGACGGAAATCCCACAGCCTATCTGTTCAGATGCCGCATGTGCGGATCTCGCTTGGCGTACGCCGACTTTACGTAGGTCGTTTTACGTAGGTCGTTCGACACCTCACCGTTCCCGGCCGTCATTTCACTTTGTGCAAGAAGAGCGCAGCAAGCCGGGGAGCGCGGCGTTGAATCTCCTCCCGGTTCGAAAGGTCCCACGCTTCACCGACCGGGTCGCCTTCGGAGACACTCCGCAGGACATCGGGCCGCCGAGCGTCGATGGCGTCATCGAAGGTCATGCCGGTCTTATGCTCGTAGGCATTGGGCGCGACATAGAGCAGCGATTCCAACCAGGGCCACTCGCTGCCTTCATCCCAGTCGCTCATCGGTTTGGCCGCCATCACCTGGATGGGGCGATGCTCTGCTAGTGAATCCGGGGAGGCGAGGGCGCTTCCGTAGACCGCCTTTCCTTGCGCTACCAGCCACAACCTGAAGTAGAGGAACGGGTCGTCGCCGCAGTAGCCCTCATAGATGAGCGCGGCCGCGCCCCACAGATCGCACCGATAGGCGGACGAGCACAGGTCGGAAAGGTGCTCGTAGAAGTCCAGGATCTCCTCTGCGGAGACCGCGATCATCATCTCGGTCAATCGGTCGGCGAATGCCTCCGATGACTCCGATTCCATCTGGGCTGTTTCGATCAAGTGCCAGAACTCGTATTGATTCACGCCGCGAGACTAGCTATGTCGTGGCTGAGGTAGCCACCTCGTACGTCACCTACCACCGCGAAGCGGAGCGGCTGACAACCCCGTACCAAGGCTTGCGTCCGTTGAGGCGGCGGGGTGGCCGGGCGGGACCGGCCCGGAGAGGCCGCACGCCCGCCCGGACCGCCCGGCCGCCCGCTGCCCATCGGGCGGCGGCTTGAAACCGTGGAGAAAGTTCTCATCCATGGTGGGTGTCCTGTCCCGGGACATGCTTGACGCGTCAGTCCCAGAACATGTTTGACGGGTGCCGTTGTCGGCCGATCTTTCGTGCGTCGTCTGCGGGCGTCGCGCGTCAGGAGGCCGGGATTGGCCCTGGTGGATATGTCCGTTGTCGAGCAGCGGTATCGGGCGGTTCTGGCTGTGCTGGCCGGTGGGTCGGTGACTCAGGTCGCCGGCGAGGTCGGGGTGGCCCGGCAGACATTGTCGCGGTGGGAGTCTCGGTATCGGGTCGCAGGGCTGGCCGGGTTGGTGGATCGCTCGCGGCGCCCTTTGTCGTCTCCGTCGCAGATGAGCGCGGAGGTGGAGACGCTTGTGTGTGAGTTGCGTCGGTACGGCGCTGAGGTGGCGTGCTGCTCCACGGCCATCAGATCGCGGCCAAGATCGGTACGCGGCTGGTACGTGATCATGGGCACATGCTTGCCATCTACCGCGTCCGGCGGCATACCCCAGAAACGCAAAAGACCTGCATTTCTGCAGGTCAGTGCGTGTATCACTAGCTAGATCGAGTGTGCCCCCTGCAGGATTCGAACCTAATGACTTCCAAGCCCTCTCGGTGAACACCAGAAGCGGCTGGTTCACTCTGCTGACGTCTCGACTCGAACTGGAGCACTGACTCCTCATCGCAGGCCGTGCGCAGCAGGGCGAGCTGGTGCCGAGGGG